>CAYFQN010000044.1:2014-17782 GCA_964345285.1 uncultured Rhodothermales bacterium | reverse complement strand
GGTCGCGCCCCACCAGGTGGATCAGCGTCATCGGGTACATCCAGAACATGTCGCCCTCCGGCCGGTCGGCGAGTCGGTTGAGATCGGGCTCAATCGCCGAGAGGGCGTCCCCACGGTAGAGGCGTGCTGCGACTTCGATCAGTCCCACGCGATCCAGATAGCCTACCGGTCCGCGATCGGCAAAAAAGTCGATCAGGGCCGCGCGGCGCTCGCCATAACTCGACGAGGTACCCTCGTCAAACACCGGGTTCGAGCTGGCTGTATCGTTAACCGTGGAAGCCATGGATGCGGCGATTGATTGGATGCGGCGGTTGGTAAAGCGGGGCACGGGGCTGAAGGGCCCGCGCCTTTAGGAGCGGCAGCGTTTGTCAGGGCCTGGGTGAATGGCTTGGAAAACGGACGGTGGCAACGGGCTGCGGTGCATGTTTCTCGGCCGCGGCCTGGAGCGCCTCGACGACGGCGAGCGCCTGCGCGCCTACCCATCCATCGGTTTCGGGCGCCTCGCCTGCCCGCACGGAGCGGACGAAGGCTTCCATCTGCGTCACGTAGCTCTCGCGCCAGTGCTCGGCGTAGTCCTCCACCGTGCCCGGGCCTCCACCGTGCATGTCGGTGTCGTCGGCGGTCTGGAGGCGCAGCTGATGCGCGTGGCTTTCGAGCGCGGCCTCTGTGCCCGTAATCCGGTAGGCAAACCGTACGGGGGAGCAGTAGTTGCTGATCATGGTGGCGTGCACGCCGCTGGAGAGGCGTAGCGTCGCAGCGACGCTGTCGGTCACCGCCGGCGGTGTAGTGAGCGAACGGGTGGACGCAAACACTTCGTCGACCGGCCCGAAGAAGTAATGCAAAAGGTCGATGGCGTGAATGCCCAGTTGCATGACCGGAAGCAGCGGGCACCGATCTGCGCGCAGGCGCCACGCGTCCGGCGCGAGCTGCTTGGCGCTATCGGCTGAGAAATGAATCTCTACGCTTACCACGTCGCCGAGGCGGCCTTCGTCCAGCAAAGCCCGCGTTCGCCGAGCGGTCCGGCTGCGGCGCATGTTGTGCCCGACCATCAGCACGCGGTCGGCCTGCTCAGCGGCCGCAATCATGGCACACCCGTCGGCCACGGTGTTGGCGATGGGCTTTTCGACGAAGACGTGCAGCCCGGCGTCGAAGGCGGCTTCTGCCTGCGCGCGATGCAGGTGGTTGGGCGTGACGAGGACGACAGCGTCGAGGTCTTCCCGCTCCAGCAGCGCTTCGTAGGAGGCCGCCGCGGCACACGCAAACTGATCGGTGGTCCGCTTCACCTCGGCGTCGTTCACGTCAAAGGCGGCCGCCATCCGCACGGCATCCACGGATTGGATGGCGTGCTGGATCATGCGCCCATGCCCGCCCAGTCCCACCTGGGCGACGCGTACGGGGCGATGTGGTGTCGGGGTAGTCACAGGAAGGCGTCTCGGCGATGAGGGCAGTGAAAGAGTGCGCGGCGGAGTCAGGAGCGGCCCGATGCTACGGCGCGGTCGAGGCAGCATCGGCGATGAGACGCCGGAGCGTACGGACGCTCGCTCGGGAGTTTTCGATGAGAGGCGGGCAGTGCGTTTCGATCGTCACGTGCTTCAGATCCGTGTCGTTCACCACCCAGCGCAGGATGTCCGGCCACGGCGTGATGCCCTCGCCCACCGGCCGCCACGGCGTGTCCGGGTCGTCGGGCGTGTAGTCCTTTACATGCACGTTGGCCAAGTAAGGACGCAGCGCCGCGAAGTCTGCGCGGTCGGGGCGCTTCCCGCCCCAGTGCAGGTTCGCTGGGTCCCAGTTCACGTTGAGCGCCGGATGGCCGATCTCGTCGAGCAGGGCCGCCGTTTCTGCAGGCCGGTCGACCCAGAAGTTGGGCTCGTTTTCGATGGCGACGGTAAGGCCTGCCGCGGCCGCTGCCTCGGCGACCTGCTCGAAGGCGCGCAAGACCGTTACCCGGTGTTCCGACGAATTGTTCGCCTGGCGCGCAAACCCGAATACAACCAGGACCGGAGCATCGAGGCGAACCGCCTGCTCGATGGCGCGCGGCAGGGTCTGGTCCAGGTCCTGGCGCAGCCGGTCGCGGTCTGCAGGCGCACCCTTCAGAATGCCGGGAGACACCGCCGTAATCTGGGCCCCCTCCCGGATGACGTCCTCGAGGAGGCGCCGCTCCGCGTCGGTGAAGTCGGGGAAGCGGCCTTCACTGCCCTCGCGCAGTTCGAAGCGGGACAGCCCCCACGACCGGCTCACCGACAGCGCCTCGGGGAGATGGCGGGACACCTCGTCGGTTACCACTCCAATGTTTAGCAGTTCATTGTCCATCGGCGAGCACCTCGTCGTCTTGATTGCGGCGCAGGAGCGCGTTGACCTCGCGCTCGGCGCGCTGAAGCGCTTCCTCGGCGCTTATCCGGCCGTAGCAGAAGCGCTCGATGTATGCGCCCAGGCGGCCCTGGGCACGACCGGCATGAGGGAAAAGATTAGCGTTCTTCACGTGTTGCTTCAGAAAGACGCTTAGGTACGGATCACCTCTGAACTCAGGCCGGGACGCCACCGACTTGGTCACCGGGATGACGCCTCCGATGGACGCGTATCGCGCCCGCGTGCTGGGCGACATCAGAAACTCGACGAACCGCCACGACGCCTCGGGGTGGGCGGTCTGCGTGCTCACGTTCCAGGCGTACGGGGTGCCGGCGCTCAGCGACGTGTCCTTTTGCGGCAGCGGAGCCACGCCAAAATCGAGATCGGGGTAGTTACGCTTCAGCCAACGCACCACGTGCACCTCGCGGATAAACATCGCCGCCTTCTCCTGGGCAAAGCCCTGCTGGTCGCCCTCCAGGTCAATCGCGTCCAGCTTCTTGTCGAAGAGAATGGTGTTGTAGAAAGCGAGCGCCTCACGGCCTGCTTCCGAGTTAAACCGGGCCCGCGTGCCGTCCTCGTTGAAGGCCTCGCCGCCGGCCGAGTAGAGAAATGTGAGCCACTTTCCGGCCGTGCCAGGCTTAAAGCCGCGCTTGCGCAACGAGATGCCGGCCCGGGTCACGTTGCCCTGCGCGTCGTGCTGGGCGGTCTGCTCCGCGTAATCAATCAGTTCGTCCCACGTCTGGGGCGGCCGGTCCGGATCCAGCCCAGCCTCACGAAAGATGTCTTTATTGTAGTAGAGCACGGTCGGCGTCACGTCACTGACCATACCGTAATTGACGCCGTCGAAGACTGTGGCCTGGCGGATTCTCTCGGTGCGGCCCTCGGCCTGCACGAGCGAGTCGATGAAGGCCGGCGCCGGCTCCAGCAGTCCGAGGTCAGCGAGTTCGGCCATCACGTTAGCATGCACGTGAAACACGTCCGGGGCCTGACCGCTGCTGTAGCGCAGCCGCAGCTTAATCTCGTAATCCTTCAGCGAACTGCCCGGAAACTGCTCGATGATGATATCGGTGCCCGGGTTCTGCGCCTCGTAGGTCTTCTCTGCCCAGTTGTAGAACTCCACCTGCTCGGTGCTGATGAGCAGCAGATACACGCGCACGGGGATGCGGCCGTCCGCAGTACGGGCTCCGCGATCGGTATCACAGCCGGCGAGCAGTCCGAGCAGCAACAGCCCGCACAGCGCCACGAAGAGCGCCGGTGCACACCGCGCGGGGACTGATGCCGGACGTCGTCCAGCTAAACGGCCGAGGCATCCGGCACGGTCGAGGCAATTTGAAATCAAGAAACGATTCATCCTTTAATGCCGGTCATGGTCACGCCGCGAATAAACTGACGCTGCATGAGGAGGAAGAAAATAATGATAGGCAGCACGGCAATGGTCGAGGCCGCCATCATCTTCACGAACTCGGGATTGTTGATATCGGAGAAGCCGAGGATGCCAACCTCGATCGGCTTCAGCGTCTCGGTGTTGATCACAATGAGCGGCCATAGAAAGTCGCTCCACGACCACATGAAGATAAAGATGCTGTAGGCGGCCAGCGTGGGACGGATGAGCGGGAGGACGATGCTGTAGTAAATCCGGAACGTGCTGCACCCGTCGATCCGAGCCGCCTCCAGCAAGTCATCAGGAATGTCTTTAATGGTCTGTCGGAAGAGAAAGATGCCAAACGGCTCCATGATGCCGACAACCACGACGGCCCAATAGGTATCCACCAGGCGCATGTCCACCATCATGTCGTAGAGCGTCAGCATCTTAACCTGAAACGGCACCATCATCGTGACGATGACTGCGCCAAAGATCCAGTCGCGCCCCGGGAAGTCGAGTTTCGCGAAGATGAACCCGCCTAGGGAGCAGAAAAAGAGGCTGGGCACCATGCGCAGCATCGTGTAGATGGCGCTGTTGAGGTAGTACCGGAGCATGGGCCGCTCCTCGAACACTGCCTCGTACGCATCCAACGTAAAGGGATCGGGCCATAGGTTTGCGATGATAGCACTCAACTGGCGGGGCGTGTCGAAAAAGGCCTCTGCGTTGGCAGGCGTCTTGAACGACGTGAGCACCATCCATATCAGCGGGCCCACCATGACGATAGCGCCGGCAATCAGCAGCGCGTGCACCCCCACCATCGACAGCGAGGGCGCAGCGGGCAACCACCACTCACGCGTCGTGCGCGCAGGGCCGCCATCCTCCGCCTCGGGCGCAGTTGCCTCCCGAGTTGCGGGGTCAGCAGCCAGCTCGGTAGGCGGCTCGGTAGCCGGCTCAGCGGCGTCTCGGTCTGTGGGTTGAACGGTCATGCGGAAGGCATAAGGGGTTGCGTCAGTGACGGCGCCGCTCAAGGCGCACGGCGAGGCTGGGCGCGGTCTTGGCGCGCGCGCAACTGGGGCCTGCTGGACGTCGGGTCAGGTGGCAGCTTTGGGGATGGCGTGTCAAGGGGTGAGCGGTCTGTCGGAAAATATGTGGGCTCAGTGAGCGGGCTGCGGGGGTGTCCATCTGCGCAGTGAGGGCGTGTACGGCCATCTCCTAGGCCTCTTCGAGAGTCTGGCGCACGACCTCCACGACGCGGTCGCACTCGGCTTCGCTGTTGTAAATGTGTGGCGAGATGCGGACGGCGTTCAGGTCGCGCTCGCCCACGATGCGGCAGCGGATGGACCGGTCGCGCAGCGCACCGTACAGCGCGTCGTGCGGTACCTGCTCGGCGCGAAAGGTCGTGATGGCGGCAGCGCGCGACGGGTCGGACGGCGTGAGCACAGTGACCCCCACGGTTTCGACGAGTGCACGGTGAAGGCGGCGGGCCAGCCCTTGCGCATACTGCGCGACGCGCGCCATCGTGATCTCCTCCAGAAAAGCGGTCGCGGCCTGAAGCCCGGCCACCGAAGCCGCGTCGCGCGTCCCGCTTTCATAACGCCGGGCCGTCGGGTGGTAAGCGTAGGTGTCGGGCAGTTCGTACGCCGAGTCGGTGTAGGCTCCCACCTCGGTCGGAGCCACCGCGTCGAGCCGATCCTCGCGGACGTACAGCACTCCCGTTCCGTGCGGCGCCCCCATCCACTTGTGCCCGCTCGTCGCGTAGGAGTCACAGCCCATTGCGTGCACGTCGACGGGAATCATGCCGGCCGACTGGGCGCCGTCGACGTGGAACCAGAGGTCGCGGTCGCGAGCCAGGGCAGCGATGCGCCGGACTGGGAAACGAATGCCTGTGGGCGCCGTGACGTGACTCACCTGCACGACGCGGGTGCGCGAGGTGATGAGCGATGCGATGCGCTCCAGGTTACCGTCAGCGCTCGTCGGGTCCGGCTCGAATAGCTTAACCACAACGCCGTCCTGCTTCTGCCGGTTCATCCACGGAATCGCTCCGCCGGGATGGGCGTGCGACTCGAAGATGACCTCATCGCCAGCGTGCAGGTCGAGCCCTGCAGCGACCGTCGCGTTACCCTCCGTAGCGTTGCGCAGAAAGGCGATCTCGGTGCGCTTGGCACCCAAAAACTGGGCAACCGGCGCCCGGGCCTCCTCGATCAGCTGATGGCCCGTTTCCGAGACGCGCTGCAGCGCCATCATGGTGCGATGCGTCGCATCCAGCACAGGGTATGGCGCCGGGCCGAGCCCACCTGCGTTGAGATACGTGCGCTCATCCGATAGCGGGTACTGCGCCCGCACCATCGCCCAGAAGTCGGGCTCGGACGCGTCGCTCGGCGGCGGCCAGGCGGGGCGGCGGGGCGGCGCCGGGCGCTCCCAGGCCCTGTGACCGAAAGCCAACGCCCCCGGGCCGAGCAGACCTACAAAATGTCGACGAGATACATTCATGGATCGTGGGCTTGGATGGGCACAGTCGCTCAGCGGTCGTCGCTAAGCTGCAGTTGCGCGTAGGTGAGCGCGCCGACGATGACGAGTAGGATCACGGCGGCGGCAGAGGCATAGCCCATTTCGTCGTACTGGATGCCTTGCTCGTACACGTGGTAGACGATCGTGCGCGTCGCGCTTATGGGACCGCCTTGCGTCATGGCCAAGATGATGGTGAAAACCTGGAAAGAGCGAATAACGGCCGTGATGGTCACGAGCAGCACAATGGGACGCAGCTGGGGAAGCGTAATGTACCAGAAGTCCTGCCACGCGCTAGCGCCTTCTAGGCTGGAGGCCTCGTAATAATCCGGCGGGATGGCCTGCAGGGCCGCGGAGAACAGAATGAGATCGAATCCCAGATTTTTCCATATCGTGAGCACAATCAGACTGGGGAGCGCCAGGGTCTCGCTTACCAGCCAGGGCTGCGCGCTCAGGCCAAAGTAGGTCAGAATAAAATTGATGAGTCCATCGGGCGCGTAGAGCCACCGCCACACCATCGACGTAGCCAGGAGCGACGTAACGACAGGGATGAAGTAGAGGGTGCGGTACAGCGACGCCCACCGTCCGGACCGTTCGACGAGGATCGCGAAGAAGAGCGCGAGGATGACCCCTACTGCCACAGCAATCCCGACGAAGATTAGCGTATTCCACAGCGCCGACATGAAGAGCGGGTCTTGGAACTGGCGCACGTAATTCTCCAGTCCAACCCATGGGGTGTCGGGCAGCAGCAGCCCATACTCCATGAAGCTGATGACAATGCTCTTCAGAATCGGGTAGTACTGGAAGACGATAAAGAACGCCAGCACCGGTAGCAGCAGCGTATAAGCCGTGGCGGTCTCGCTGCGCCGGACCTTCTTCGGGAGGGGCAGGTCAAACGTCATAGCGCACCTCCACCGCCGTCCGGTCGTGCACGTCGATGCGAGCGTCCACGTATGAGCTGTCTTCGACCACTACGGTTTCGTAGGGCGCCGGCGTGCCGTCCTGGGTGAGCGCCACAGCCGAGGCGCCATCAGGAAGCAGCAGATGAAGCGCCACGGTGGCCTCCTCGGCCCGGAGGACAAGGTCAATGGTCTGGTCATCCGGACGGTGGTGAAAGTCGTACCCGAACGCCGCACCGGAGGCGGCATAGCTCAGATCGACCGTGGCGGTCGCTTCGTCGAGCGCTACCCAGCGGGGGGCGCACCGCACCGTCTCGAACGAGTGCGCCCGATCCTCAATGCCGCAGAGGCCTTCCACGAAGGCGTAGAGCATGGCCGAGGATCCCCATCCGTCGGTGGGCATAGCGTCAGGGCTAGTGCTCGTCTCTCTCGACGAGGGCATCCCATCGGGGAAGTACCAGAGGTAAGTCGCTCCGCTTTCAGCAATCATGTCCCGATACTGGACCAGCGTGCTCGCCCCGTACGCCTCCCGACCGTGCTCGAAAGCGGCGCGTGCCAGTTCCCCACCGACGAGCGGCATAATCCCCCCATTCACGTAGGCTCCCGGGGTCAATTTCTCGTCGCCGAACGCGTGGTCGGGGAACGGGGGATTGATACTGAACCACTCGGCAAAGGCGTCGGTCTCGTCGCGGCGCCGGCGGTACTCGTCTAGTACGGCCACAGCCTGTTCGTGCGTGGCCAGGCCTCGATTGATGGCCATGGGATTACTGAGGCTAAGCTGCTCAGCTTCATCCACCCCATCGACCGTCACGGGGGTTAGTTTTTTGAAATGCGTGTAGAAGCGTCCGTTGAAAAGCGTCTCGTTCGCGCGACGGCGGAGGCCAGCTGCAAAAGTTCGCCATTGTTCGGCGCGCTTGAGCTCTCCAGCAGCGACGTACAATGTCTGAAGAAGGCGGCTGGCTTCATACAGGCCACTGTTATCGCCATGAAAGATCCCCCAGAACGTATCGTCCGTAATTTGAAAGTTGAGCCAGTCCGTTCGACCGGCGGTGTAGTCAAAGTCCCATGTATCGATTGTGTACGGGCGCTTCATCAATCCGTGCTCGGAGTCCCACCGCCAGGTGTGCGACCGGCAGTATCCGAGCGCCGCTTCAAGCTGCGGCAGAATCCCTTCAATCCAGGCCGTGTTTCCCGTTGCTTGCCAGGCCAAGTAGGCCGCCTTGACAAGGCGAAATTCGACATCCGCCTCCACGGGGACGCGCACCCATGTCTCCCAGTTTTCTCGCTGTCCTGCCGCCGAGGTGGTCACATGATCAAAAACGCGACCGTTTCGAGCTTGCGTCATGACGAAGGCTTCAACGGCGCTCTGCACGTCACCGCTGAAGTACCGGCCTGCCCGAAGGATATCGGAATGGTCTCGTATCCACAATGCCGGAGAGTCGGGGGACCGAAACCCCGATACGCGCTGGCCTTCCACGTTGAGGTGGATTACATCGGCGTGCAGGAAGGATTCGATACGCGAGACGAACGGGTCCCATGTCCCGGACTCAGTGTGTACAGCAATCAATGGCTTGTGGAATGCAGCTTAGATGCAGATGAGGCGCAGTAGCAGCCCGCCCCGAACTAGTCGTGGTTGAGGTCGTGGGCGTGGGGCTGGGGATCAGGCTGCGTCTCGGCGGCTTAGAGGTCGAGGCGAAGCGTAAAGCGATGCGCGTTATCGAGCAGGTCCATCCGGGTGAACGCGTAGTCGATCTTGACAAGGGTCTCAGCCAGCGTGTACTGGAGTCCTGCACCCAGAGAGAACTTTTCGATCGTCGTCTCAATGGGTGGCCGGCTGGTGGTCCCGCCGTCATCGACCCCGCTGTAATTGAGCTTGTAGCCTCCGCGCAAGAAGAGGACGTTGAAGAAACCCAGTTCGGTGCCTGTGTAGATAAGCTGCTGGGAGTCCTGCGGCTTGACCGCGTCGGCAGACACCATCAGCGTGGTGCTCTCCGTCTGGATCGGATAGATGCTCGTGCCAATGGAAAAGGTGAGCGGCAGCGGGTTCTCTTGGTTATAGTACTTCAAGTCCGTACCGAGGTTGTTAACGCGGGCCGCAATTTGCCATCCACGCACCCCCACGTTGTAGGTAGACCCAAAATCAAAGGCTACAGCCGCGGCCCCCACTCCGTCGATGGATTGGCGGATGAACTTGAAGGTGGACCCGATAGAGAGCGGTCCGAATGAGCGCGCATACGCGGTGCTCACTGCGAGATCTAGATAGTTATACGTCCCTGACGTGTTGGTGTCAGTGACTAGGTCTTGCAGAGTCGGATCTGCGAAGCCGTTCTCTCGATTGGCCTCGATGTCGCTCACGCCAAAGGCCTGTACGCCGAGCGTAACCGTTCCTATCGAACCCAGATTATATCCAACCGCTAGTGAGGTGTATTGCAGCTCAGCGATCCAGTCGTTGTAGGACAGAGCTACGCCTGCTTTCTGCGTCTCGGTGAGCGCGGTGCCGGCCGGGTTCCAGAAGATCTGGTTGGCATCTCCCGTCATCGTCGTTACAGCAGCGCCCAAGGACGCTTCCCGCGCGCCCACCGGGATTTCCAGGAACACCCCGCCGTTGCGCCCTGATTTGCGCTGCGCCTGAGCCGGCTCGGCCCATGCAGCTAATAGCAACACCAGAACCAGAAGCCCAACCGGCAGTGCGTGCCATTCCATTTGACGTGTAATCGGTCGGCTGTACATATCGTCCCTATCTAGGTGGTTGGAGTTCAACATTGGTAGTTGGTGGGTTTATCGCAGGATAGCAAAGTGACCCGTAGCGACGCGCCCCCCACCGTACTCGACGTGATAGATGTACAAGCCGCTAGCCACCTCAATCCCATCTTTCGAGAACATATTCCAGGTGTACTGGCCGTCGAGAGCTCCTTCCACCGTGGTCTGGAAAACGATCTGACCCGTCACATCGATAATGGTGAGCGTGTAATCCTCCGGGAGGTTCAGGAAGTTGACGTTGTGGCTCGACGGGTCGTTGCGCACGTCGTTGAGCGCCGTGATCTTGTAGGGGTTCGGCGTGACGGTGATATTCCGTGCGACCTGGTCATCGGGAGATACCGGGGGAGTGAGTGTAAATGGAATCCCAAAGTTTGATGCACGCTCCGTGTTGGGCTCGGGATAGTCGGGGCTTCTGTCCGAGAAGGGGTACGTCCCCCCCCACTGCGCGGTCAGCCCGATTTCACCTGGCGCGGCATCGGTCGCGTTGCGGCCGTTGCGGTTCATGTTAGACGACTCAATGTGGCCGACGGGAACGGCTCCTTGGGGGCCGTCAAAGCTTCCCTCGCTGTAGGCTGACACGTAATACCAGTATGTGAACCCGGTAATCGCTTCCTCATCCTCGAACGCGTAGTCGTATCCGTTCGCAGCGTCTTGGAAACTGCCAAGCTCATCCGCCGTGATCTTCTCAATCAGCTCATAATCCCCCCATTCAGCGGGTTGGTATGACCCCTGGATGTCTCCACTGAAGAAGTCATCTCCCGGCGAGAAGTAGGGATTTACGGGGTCCTTGAGGGCTTCAATGTCGGCCCCAACCTCGTGCTGTCGGTGGTAGTTGTCCATGATCCGCATGCCGCGGTCGGTGTAGTCGGCGCGCTTGAACTGAGAGGCCCTCCATACCTTGTATCCGTCTACCGAGGCACCGCCAACGCCGTCCACGTCAGTCCAGCGGATGCGGGTGCTTTGCTCGGGGGTGCTTTCCACATTGATGTCGGGCGTGGCCGGCACGGGCAGATCGTCCCGTATATCCCAGCCTCGTTCCCAGGCCCACCGCGCCGCATCCACAGCATCGGCGATACCCTCAAGACGATACCCGGCTGCAGCCACCAATACGATGGTCATCTCTTCGCCAGGCGCCAAACTGTATGGCCCGACGCCCTGGCCTACTGCTTCACTGAAGCTGTAATTACGCGCATAGCCGACGGCGTCGAAGAAATTTCCACTAGATGCACCCGGATTCCATGCGTCTTCCCAGATCGGCTGAGAAATACCACCGGTTGGCAGATCCTCGGAGGCGTACTTGTAGTCGCCGTTGGGCCGCGCCGAGGGGTCTCCAACGGTGAAGGTGGTAATGTCACCGTCGTCCCCCCCCGAGAAGAAATTGCTGTTGGGCGCTAAGTTGGCGTCGTCCCGCCCCGTTGTGGTTTTCCCATAGTCCTCGTACCACGTGGCGGTGGCGTTGTAGAAAGCGAGGTCGGACGCGTTGTCCGGGCCGAGGGCCGACTGCCACTGGGACGAGGTGTACCATCCCTTCCGGGTGCCCGCTCCGACCGGATGGGTGCCAAAAACGGTCTGCTTATCCGGCGAATTAGCAGTCATCATGCTGGGGAACCCCCCTCCACTGCGGGGGACGGCGCCTTGCTTCACGCCCATGAACTGCCACCCATTCCAGATGTCGGTGTAGCCTTCCCGCGTAGAGAGGAAGTTTACTCCGAAAGCCCGCTGGCCCTCAGGAGGCGCCGTTTGACCATCGACCGGTTCAACGCCTTTGAAGTACGTAAAGAGGTTGTAGGGCGCGCCGCTCTCATCGGGCGTTGCCACGTACCCAAAAATACGGCCGCCTCCAAACCCGTTACGACCTCGACCGCCCCCCCGGTTGATGAATATCGACGGCGTGGGCGACGTGCCAATGTTCATGCCGATCCCGTCGACCGTCACGCCCGTCGCGTCCACGACGCCATCGGCATCGGTGTCCGGCTCCCCTGTGTTGATCATCGAGATCTCGAGCACTACGAAGTCGTTCAGGTTTTGCTCGTTGATTGTGTACTGGTGCGCGCGAACTCGAAAGTCCACGCCCGCCGTTGTTGGAAAACCCGACTCATACACGAGGTGCGTGCGTGTGTCGTCGGTGTATTGGGCCGGGCGCGTATAGTTACGATTGGGATCGTCGGCACCCGCCACATCCGGGCTGTAGCTTGCAAACATAAACCGGCTCGTTCCGCCTGCCCCGTCGCTATCTTCGGTGTTGTCTGATTCGAAGATGGGATTGCCCGGTCCATACCCTGGCCACCCGTCGGCCCGAAACATGGGGAACGTCATGCCATGGGCATTCCGAAAGGTCTGGGTATACCGGTAGCCGCTCGGCCACAGGCCATTGGGATTGCGCAGCCCCTGGGTAGACCCAAGAAGCATCACCTGCTCGGTGCCTCCGAGGCCGCCTGGCAGGGCTTCATCGCTGCTGTTTAACGGCTTCACGGTGTTCCAGTAGTCTCCTCCCACCATGTAGCCGTCTGACTCAAAGAGGGCTTTGCTGGAGGACACGTTGTAGTCCAGCAGTGAGGAGGGCGGACCCGTCTGCGCCCGCACATGAGTCGGCGTAGCACCAATCATCAGCACGGAAACGAGAAGGGCAAAGCTGAGTCGATGCAATTGCATGGGCATCCACATGGACATAAGTCGAAGCATTCGTTAACGGTGAGGGGTGCGATGTCCTCTCAGGGGGCTCGTCCCTGATCAGAAGTTTACCTGCGTGCCAAAGTAGATATTTCGGGCGGGCCCGTAGATGGGCGACCCATCGATCAGGACCAGGCGTTCACCGGGATTGCTCTCTTCCTGCATGCGCTGCGTCCCGTCAGGTGCCTGGTTGTTGTAGGCCACGATGTTGTTGCGGTTGGTCAGGTTCTTGACGTCGACAAACAGGTTCACGCCGAAGGTGCCCTGAACGCGGAACCGCTTCTGCAGGCGAAAGTCAAAGCGGAAGTTGGCCGGAGCAGTGATAAGCTCCCGGTCTCGGGGGTCAGCGTCCACGACCTTTGGAAAGAGGAAGCCGCTCTCAGCACGCGCATCGATCCCGAGCGAGATGTCGTACGGGAACGTTCCGACGGCCCGGAGGAGTCCGCGGTGTCGCCGATTGAATCCATTCGAGATGACCGAATTGCCCCCCCGTACGCCCTGGGGGAAGTTCTGGAATTGATCGACGTTATCAAACGGCAGTTGATTGTCTACCAGCTGCTCATCGTCAGCGCTGAAGCGCCTCTGGTTGCTGGCATATCGCGCTGTTTCTACCGTGGAGAAGGTATATGACGCTGTCGTTCCCAGCGTGATGTCGCCGGCAATCTGGAGGGGACGGCGCTGCAGCTGCAGCTCCAAACCACGGATATCGGCGTACCCTCCCGAGGTTTGGAACCGGTGTTGGTTCAGTCCTCTGAGACTGGGCTCTCCTTCGGGAACGCGGTTATTGGCAATCAACGTAACGCGGCCGTAGTTGTCCACGCTGCGTGCGTAGGCGTTTACGTCCAGCCCCCATCCCTCAATGAATTCCCATTGTGCGCCCAGCTCGTAGCTATTGGAGACGACAGGGTCTTGCGCAGGGTCCTGGTAGACCAGGAACCGGTTCGCCGAGTGATTGCCGTCGTAAAAGTCATACAGCGTTGAGTATGGGACGAGTTCTTCAGATCGGGCGTAGGAAAAGTACACCGCGGCCCGGCTGCCAATCGGGTGCGACACGCCGATCCGCGGGTTCCAGAAAACGTCGGTCGGAACCTTCTCCCCCCGGTCAAAGAAATTCCGCGCGACCGTCCGGCCGTCCACGTTAACGGTGTCCCGGCGGAACGGATAGAAGAAGTCGTTGATCTGGCGCGTGTCGCGATCGACAATATCCGTACGTAAGCCCAGGTCAACGATCAGGTCACCATATTCGATCTGGTCAGATAGGTACAGGCTTACCTGCGTGGGCGAACGCTCCCACGTGCTGGGCAGGAAGGGCTCAACGTCAAGAACGCCATCGTCGTTGACGTCGAGCGTGTTGTTGAGCGTAAAGTCGAACTCGAACAACTCAGACCGGGCCTCCTCGTAATCATAATTCATGAGGCGCAACTCGACGCCCGCCTCGATGAGGTGATTGGGGGTGATCTGGTTACTGTAGTCCACCTTGATCGCGTTGGTGGCACGGGCTGCATCTTCATAATATGGCATGGGGCCGGCAGCGCGAATCGGCTCGCCGCGCGGATTCAATACACGGTCGGAACGTCCGGGCGGGAAGGGTCCCCCGTAAAACATTTTCTCTTCTTCAGGACCTTGCTTGATCCAGTTGTACTTTGCGATGTTGTCGGTCTGGAGGAAGTTGATGAATGATCCGTCCTCGCCCCTGTCAACAAAGCCGTTTCCATCATCATCCGGATAACCGTAGCGCGTCCGGGCGAACTTGCGGTACACCTGAACGGTGATGAACGAGTTATCATTCAGCACCTGCCGTAGGCGTAGCGAGCCGACGAACGAGCCCCCATCATCTTGAGCAGTTCCTTCCAGGTAGTAGCGCCACAGCTCGCTGTAGTTGCGGTTATTCCAGCCGCCCCAAAGGCCTCGATCTTCGACCAGGGTAACCGCTGTGATCTCTGTCCGATTCGATAGGTCGTATGAACTCTTGAGCTGGGCATTGACTCGGCGGCGGAAGGTGTTCGGCAGATAGCCCTCGGTCTGAAACAGCTGCCCCGAGACCGCGAGCCCCCAGTTTTCAGTGATCGACCCGCCGAGCGATGCGTTCGCCGTTATTTCAGGCGCTTCGCGAAGGTCATACTTGTCGCGCGTCCACGTGTACAGCCCTGCGCGCAACTCGTCTCCATTCTGACGTATCTCCTCCCGTTCGTTGAAGTAAGCCTCTACCTCTTCCTCGGGATACACCGCTAGTGAATCAGGACCTGGCGTGTTGATCGTCGGTGCGAGGCGAAACGAAAAGTCGCCCGTCCACGGCCCGCGTCCTTCCTTGAGCGTAGCGCTGATCACGCCCCCCGAGCCAGCCGGTGCGCTCGCCGGGGTCGCCCCGGTACTTACCGAGACTTCCTCCAGCCCGGACGCGTTCAGGTTCATAAGCCCTGTTCTGTTAACCTCGTCGACGCGGATCGTGCTGCCGTAACCCGCTCGCGTGTTCTCGTTAATGGAGCTTGCACGGGCCCATTCGTCGGACAGGTCCACCCCTTCCACGACGGTCTTTGTACTGAATCGGCGGCTGCCCCGCACGAATCCATCGTAAGACTTCGCTGTGTTGGAGATCACGTCCGAGAGGTCGTTGACGGGGAGCTGTGCGATCTCTTCGCTCGTGAAGGTAGTTTGTGAGGCGGTTTGATCGGGCTGGACGACGGGCTGTTGCGCCGTCACGACAACCTCCTCGCCCTCAAGCACGCCTTCACCCAACTCTACATCGATCGTGCGGGTGCGATTGGCACTGATACGCACATTTTCAACGACTGTCGACTCGTATCCGACAAGGCTGAACCGCACCTCATACGAACCGGGATTAATCCCGATAATGGTATAGAAGCCATCAGGGTTTGTGGCGGCTCCGCGCTGCGTGCCTGATAGCACGACGTTGACGCCCGGGAGCGGCTCTCCAGTGTCTGCGTCGGTGACCGTGCCCGACAGCTTCCCGGCCTGGGCGTGCGCCGCAGGCGGGTACGCGCCGAGTAGCACGAAGACCGTTGCGAGAAGGGCAAAGAGTGTAACGCGTCTCATGGTGATATCCTCTTGGTTGTGACCTCGTCGCATCTACGATGCTGCCCAGGAAGACCTGAGCGCAGTGCTTTTTTCAGTGGTGCATGAGTCAGTGGTTTACAGGGAGCCGTACGCCTTTGTCAACCGTCGGCTGTTTTTCGAGATACCCTAGCTCTCGAGAAACCGACTGCG
>CAYFQN010000044.1:0-1914 GCA_964345285.1 uncultured Rhodothermales bacterium | reverse complement strand
GCGGGCTTTCGATCCGCCGAACATAAACGACATCGCCGCCGTCGAGCGTGCCCAAGAACACACTTTCACCACAGGTCTCAGCCAGGTCGTGCATATAAGGGGTGGCGGCCGAGTCCAGATCGGACTGCCCGATGTGAGCGCTTCCAAGCTCCCACATGTTGAGTCCCTTCCGGTGTTGTTTGGTACCTTCATCCAGCCGAACGCACCCACGGTGCTCCAGGGTGGCAAGAATCCGAAAGGGCATGCTCTCCGGGATTTCAGCCTGGGCGGGAATCTCGCTCAACGTTAACCCGCCGCGCTCCTGGGTTGGGAGCCCGAGCACGCGGATTGCTCGATCGAGCAATAGGACGACGTAACGACGATTTGCCAACGAACTACGTTTTCGTTTCAAATATGAAATGTTGTTTTACATACCCCCCATAGAGTAGGGACACGGAAATTTAATGTCAAGAGCGTGCAAAGGATTGTTGGAAGAGACAATCAGGCTGCCTGGAACGCCCGTAACGCCTGGGCAGCCGGGCCGGGGCAGAGCTAGCCGGCGTCCGGGTGTATCGGCGATTCGCGTGCGGCCAGCCGCACCGCCTGCTGGGCACGCCCAGTCGCCCTCAGCCGCTCAAGGTACTTGATGTACCGGCCCCGCGTGTGAAAGGACCCGTTCGTCCATGACGATCTGCAGGGGGTCGCTGCGATCGGGCATCTGGGCGGTGCGCATCATCTCGGCGTGCCATGCTTCGAGCAGAGCCTGTCCGTGACCGGCCATCGCAGGTGCTTCTTTGGCCACATCGTCCAACTGGTGGGGGGTTCCGGTCCACGTTGAAGAGCATCCGAGGCGGCAGGTCCTTCAGCCCTGGGTGATAGGTTCGGATAAACAGCCAGTCCTCGAACCGTACGCCACGCTGGCAGCTCCATGCCATTTGGCTGAGCACGAGGGATGGGTGCCCCGTGGCTTCTCCCGAGCGGAGGGCAGTGGTCATGCTCTGGACGTCCCACCCACTGGGCACGTCTTCGCCCATGTAATCGAGCACGGTGGCAGCGACATCGAATTGGTATCGTATCTATCAGAAGAAGAGGTCTGGTCCGCTTCGTACCTTGCCGGGGTCCGGGAGGCTGCATTGGTATAAAGTCGGCGCCGTGATGGGCCCAGCGCCCGATGCGCCAAAGCTTACGTGTAAAGCCAGCCCCCACCCGGCCTGTTTATACTGAGGAGTGTTCTTGGCCCGCGAAGCTGTTCGTGCAGCTCGCGCTGAGCCCGCATCCGCGATACCCGCAGGCAGAGCTGACCAGGAGAGCTGACCAGGTGGGAGACCGGACGCTACGTCAGCGTTTTCAACTTACCACTTTTGACCCGCATGCTCAATACCAACGGTACCACAGATTCGGATTCCACTTCGGATTCCACACGTCGATCCGTGATTGCTGGCGGCGCCGTAAGCAGCGACTGGATCGACATGGCCTGCCAGCGGCCCGGCAGCGACCACCTCCACGAGCGGCGCTTCGACAACACGCCCTCTGGACATCGCCAACTCAAGAAGTGGCTGCGCAGAGACAGCCCCCCCGCACGCGTCACCATCGAAGCCAGTGGCATCTACAGCCTCGACGTGGCGCTTGCCCGCTACGAGACCAAGCAGGTCGAACTGATGGTGGCCCACCCGAAGGCGCTCAAGAACTACCGCGGCGCGCGCCAGCGCCGGGCGAAGACCGACCGTGTCGACGCTCGGCTCATCTGCGACTTCTGCCAGCACATGCACTTCGAGCCGTGGAGTCCGACCCGCCGCGCCGCAGGGCTAACAAGCGGCGCGGCCGGGGCACCCACGCGGGCGACCGCCCACCAACGCTTGGCCTGGTGGGGCGGACCAGCGGGGCGCTCCGCCTGTTTGTCTGCGAAGAGACCCGGCAGGCGACCCTCACGCCGAA
>CAYFQN010000043.1:12727-17907 GCA_964345285.1 uncultured Rhodothermales bacterium | reverse complement strand
CCTTGCGCCGTAGGAGCGCTTGGCGGAGCACTTCGCGAGGACGCCCGTTGGTGCAGCATTGCCGCAGTTCTTGGCGGTATGCGTCCTTCCCCCAGGCACAAATCCTACGATGAAAACGGCGTTTGTCACCGGCGGCACCGGCTTTGTCGGCAGCCACCTCGTCGAGGAGCTGCTGCGCCGCGGCTACGACGAGGTGCGCTGCCTTGTCCGCTCGCGGCAAAAGTGGCTCCAGCCGCTCGACGCCACGCCCGTGCGCGGCGACCTGTCCGACGCTGAAGTGCTATGGGACGCCGTGCGCGACGTCGATGTCGTCTACCACGTGGCCGGTCTCACCCGCGCACAGGAATGGGACGCCTTCTATCAGGCCAATGTCCAGGCCACGCTCAACCTGATGGGGGCGCTCCGCCACGCCAATCCGGACGTCGGGCGCGTGCTCATCACGAGCAGCCTCGCCGCCGTGGGGCGCTGCGCGGACGGCATCGCCACGGAGTCTACGCCGCTCCAGCCGATCAGCATGTACGGGCGGAGCAAGGCGGAAATGGAACAGGCGCTCCGAGCCAAACACGAGATGCGTGCGTCGTACGCTGATCAGCTGCCCATCACCATTGTGCGCCCGCCGGCCGTGTACGGCCCGCGCGACCGAGATATCCTTACCTTCTTCCAGGCCGTCAAGCGGCACGTCTGTCCGGTCGTGGGACGGGGGGATGCCCCGGCGATCAGCCTCGTGCATGTGCGCGACCTCGTGCGCGGTATGGTGGATGCGGCAGAAGACGAGACGACCGTCGGGGAAACGTACTTCATCGGCAGCGAGGCGGCCTACTCATGGAACGACGTGAAGGTGGCCGCGACGTCTGCGCTCGACACGTGGGCGCTCACCGTGCCCGTACCGGGGGCGCTAGTGGGCGCCGTTGGCGCGGCGGCGGAGGCGTGGGGAGCGCTCACGGGCTCGTATCCGCCGCTCAACCGCGAGAAGGCGCGCGAAATCCGTCACGCGTGCACAATCTGTAGCGTCGACAAGGCGCAGTCCGACTTCGGCTACGCGCAGCATGTAGAGCTAGACAAGGGCGTGCAGGAAACGATCGACTGGTACACGGATGAGGGTTGGCTGTGAGTCTGACTGCAGAATTCATCGGCGTCCTGCGCCGTGGATTGAAGTCCTGACAGCAGCGCGCCGTTAACACGAGTCCGCCCACTGGCGATGCACGGGCCGATCCAGCTAGCATTCCACCGCGCTATCACGCACATTGGGGCGTGAATCCTTCCTGCCGATGCGCCGTAACGGATAGGTGCTGACGCCGAATCGACGACCTTTCTCTCTACCAACCCCTCCGGTCAACCGTGAGCTCTCTCGGATTCAACACGGGCTACATCGAAGAGCTGTACAAGCAGTACTTGGATGACCCCAACAGCGTGAGCGAAAGCTGGCGCGACTTTTTTGCGGACTACCACCCCGATGCGTCGTTCATGGCGGCGACGCCCACGCGCACGGCGCCGTCGGGCGACGGCGAGCCGATCCCATCAGAGCCAGCTACGCCTGCCGAGCAGGCACCGGCGGACGAGGCGCCGGCCGACCGGGCCGAGCCCGCACCGAAACCGACGCCACCTGCCCAGCCGCCCAGTGGCGATGGTGCGGCGCAGAAGCCCCTGGTGCCGGCTTCCGCGCCCGCTGTCGACGAGGACCATGCCGAGGTGAAAGCGATCCGCGGCCCCTCGGCCAAGATCGTCGAGAACATGGAGGACTCCATCGGCGTGCCGACGGCGACCTCCATCCGCACCATGCCGGTGAAGCTGCTCATCGAAAACCGGTCGCTGCTCAACGAATACCAGCGCAAGGTGGGCGGCGAGAAGGTCTCCTTCACGCACATCATCGCCTACGCGGCGGTGCAGGCGATTAAGGAGCAGCCCAACATGAACACGACGTTCACACGGGATGAGGAGGGCACGCCGCAGCACGTCATCCCCGACGCCATCAACTTCGGGCTGGCCATCGACATCGAGCGCCGCGGCAAGCGGACGCTGCTCGTGCCGAACATCAAAGATGCCGGCAGCCTCAACTTTGCCGAGTTCTTGGGCACGTACAACGACCTCATCCGCCGCGCCCGCAATGGCGATCTCACGCTGGCTGACTTTCGGGGCACGACGGCGACGCTCACCAATCCAGGCATGATTGGCACGACGATGAGCGTGGCCCGCCTCATGCCGGGGCAGGGCGTCATCATCGGCGCCGGCGCCATCGGCTATCCGGACGAGTATCGGGCCTACGCGCCGGGCGCCGTCAGCCAGACCGGCATCTCGCAGGTCATGACGATGACGTCGACGTACGACCATCGCGTGATCCAGGGCGCGCAAAGTGGGGCGTTCCTCGCACATATCGAAAAGCAGTTGCTCGGCGAGGACGATTTCTACCAGGAGATCTTCGAGCACCTCGGCGTGCCGTATCAGCCGTTCCATGTCACGCAGGACTCGACGCCGCAGCTTGGCCAGCCGCAAGCCAGCGATGAACTCGACATGACGCGCAAGCAGGCGGCCGTGCTGCAACTCATCCGCGCGTACCGCGTGCGCGGCCACTTGCAGGCGGATGTAAACCCGCTCGGCTACGAATGGCAGTACCATGAAGAGCTCGATCCGGCCACGTACGGCCTTACCGTGTGGGACCTCGACCGCGAATTCATAACGGGTGGCCTCGGGGGCGAAGACGTGCTGCCGCTGCGCGATATCCTGAGCATCTTGCGAGCCACGTACACCGACAAGATCGGTGTCAGCTTCATGCACATCTCCCACCCGGACGAGAAGGAGTGGATCCAGAACCGGGTGGAGTCGGAGGGGCGCGGCGAGCCGCTCTCTGAAGAAGACCGCCACCATATCATGCAGAAGCTGAACGCCGCCGAGGCGTTCGAGCGGTTCCTGCACACGAAGTACATCGGCCACAAGCGTTTCTCGCTGGAGGGCGCCGAGACGATGATTCCGCTCATCGAGTCGATCCTGACCGATGCGGCGGCGCAGGACGTGCACGAGGTGGTGATGGGCATGGCCCACCGCGGCCGCCTCAACGTGCTGGCCAACATCATCGGCAAGCCGTACGAACAGATCTTCTCCCAGTTTGAGGGCAACATCGACCCGAACACGACGCAGGGCTCGGGCGACGTGAAGTACCACGTCGGCGCCGAGGGCACGTATGACGCGCCGGACGGCCGGTCGATCGACGTGACGCTGGCCTCCAACCCAAGCCATCTGGAGTCGGTGGATCCGGTGGTCGAGGGCATGGTGCGCGCTAAGCAGAATCTCCTCGCCCAGCGGAATGGCACGGACCGCAGCACGTACGACGACTCGGTGATGCCGCTGCTCATCCACGGCGATGCGGCCTTTCCGGGCCAGGGCGTGGTGGCCGAGACGCTCAACCTGAGCCAGCTTCGCGGCTACCAGACGGGCGGCACGATCCACCTCGTCATCAACAATCAGATCGGCTTTACGACGGTGCCGGAGGACGCGCGCAGCTCGACGTATGCGACGGACCTCGCCCGCGCCATTGAGGCGCCCATCTTCCAGGTGAATGGCGACGACCCCGAGGCATGCGTGCGCATCGCCCGCCTCGCGCTGGAGTACCGCCAGCGGTTCAACAAAGACGTCGTCATCGACATGATGTGCTATCGCGTGCATGGTCACAACGAGGGCGACGAGCCGACCTTCACGCAGCCGCTGCTCTACCAGAAGATTGAGGAGAAGCGCTCGCCGCGGAAGCTGTACACCGAGCTGCTGCTGCGCCGCGGCGAGGTGGAGCCGGACGAAGCGGAGCAGCTCCTGGACGACTACCGCTCGAAGCTGCAAGAGGCCTTCGACCGGACGAAAGACTTGGAAGAGCGTGACGCCGAGCAGGTCATCGAGCAGCGTGCCGAGCGCAAAGGCGATGCGCGTCTGCCGTCTGTCGACACCCGGGCGCAACGCGAGCATCTGGAGCGTGTCGTCGAGGTGCTGACGACCCTGCCCGAGAATTTCAACGTGCACCGGAAGCTGAAGCGCCAGTTCGACAAGCGCGACGACTTGTTCTTCGAGAAGGAGCGCATCGACTGGGCCTTTGCCGAGACGCTGGCCTTTGGCTCGCTGCTGCAGGAGCACACGAACATCCGCCTCTCCGGGCAGGACGCGCGCCGCGCCACGTTTAGTCAGCGCCACGCCGTGCTGGTGAATCAGGAAGACGGCAGCGAATATACGCCGCTCAACCACTTGCAAGACGATCAGGCCGAGCTGCTTATCTATGATAGCCTGCTTTCGGAGTATGCCGTGCTCGGCTTTGAGTACGGCTACTCGGTCAGTGATCCATCCGCCCTCGTGATTTGGGAGGCGCAGTTTGGCGACTTCGCGAACGGCGCGCAGATCATCTGGGACCAGTACATCTCAGCCGCCGAAGAGAAGTGGGGGCAGACGTCGAGCCTCGTGGCGCTGCTGCCGCATGGGTATGAAGGGCAGGGCCCCGAGCACTCGTCGGCCCGCCTGGAGCGGTTCCTGCAGCTCTGCGCCGAGCAGAATATGATCGTCGCCAACTTCTCGACACCGGCCAACTACTTCCACGCGCTGCGGCGGCAGGTGAAGCGCAACGTCAAGAAGCCGCTCATTATCATGACGCCCAAAAGCCTGCTCCGGCACCCGATGTGCGTCTCGACGCCGCAGGAGCTGACAGACGGCGGCGTGCAGGAGGTCATTCCCGCCACGGCCGACCCGTCCGGCGTGCAGCGGCACATCCTGTGCAGTGGCAAAGTCTACTATGACTTGGTGAAGGCGCTGGAGGAGGCGCCGGAGAAGCAGGGTCGGGTTGCCATTACGCGCATCGAGCAGTTCTACCCGTTCCCCGAGGACGAGGTGCGCGCCGAGTTGCAGCGCTACCGAGGCGCCGACGATGTGCTGTGGGTGCAAGAGGAGCCGGCCAACATGGGCGCTTGGCGCTTCCTGCAGCCGCGCCTCGACGCCGTGCTCGAGGACCTGTACGGCACGTGCGAGGAGCGGGTGCATTACGTAGGCCGGCCCGCCAGCGCCAGCCCGGCCACCGGCAGCGCCAAGGTCCACAAGCGCGAGCAGGAGAACGTGGTCAACGAGGCGCTGAACATCTAACGGGTGCCGCTTTCGGTCCACACGGGAAAAGCCCTCAGCGGCCGCGTGCCGTTGGGGGCTTTGTTGATGGAGCAAAG
>CAYFQN010000043.1:9215-12627 GCA_964345285.1 uncultured Rhodothermales bacterium | reverse complement strand
GTTGATGGAGCAAAGGCCACAGAAAAAGGCAACCGCGCAGTCGCCTGCGCAGTCGCCCTCATGACCGTTTTGAGTCTGTGCCCGTGGCTACAGCCGCTTCCGGTTCTTCCGCCGGTTGCGGGCGCGCCGCCGGGCCGCTTTCTTACGCTGGAGCCGCTTCTCCTCTGACGGCTTCATGTACGCCATATTCTGCCGGTACTCACGGAGCACCCGGCTGCGGTTCACTTGACGACGAAAGCGCTTGAGCGCACGGTCAATCGATTCATTCCCTCGTACTTTAACACCTATGGCCAAAACGAATCCCTCCTTGGAGACTTTGTTCTAAACTTGCTTTTCGATCAAGACACTGTCATTTTGAACAGCCTGATGTCCAACCGGAGGGCGACTTGAGTGTTTCCGCACTGCGCTGCCAAACGGTTCTCTGCAGAAAACACACCGTCATTCGCTACCTCGCTCGCCTGATGCCCGATTCGTCTTCGCTCGTTTTGGCGACCCGCAACCCCGGCAAGGTCGCCGAGATGCGCTCGCTGCTCGCCGACGTGCCTGTCGAGTTGATCCCCGCTGATGCGCTCGGCGATCCGCCTGATGTGGAGGAAGATCGGCCGACGCTAGAGGGCAATGCACGCAAGAAGGCCCGCGCGCTGCATGCGTATGCCGGTCACCCCGCGCTGGCCGACGATACAGGGCTGGAGGTGGCTGCCCTCGACGGCGCACCCGGCGTCCTTACTGCCCGCTTTGCGGGCCCCGATGCTACGCCGGCCGACAACAACGCCAAGCTGCTCCGCGCACTAAAAGATGCCCATACGCGCCGCGCCCGCTTCCGTACGGTGGTGGCCTTCGTGGACGACGAGGGTGTGCACTGCTTTGAAGGCGTCTGCGAGGGCACCATCGCCGATGCGCCCCGCGGCACGATGGGGTTTGGCTACGATCCACTCTTTATCCCGGATGGCGCGGCCAACACGTTTGCCGAAATGACGTCGGATGAAAAGAACGCCGTCAGCCATCGCAAGCAGGCGCTGTACCGGTTCGTCACCTTCATGCGCGAGCGGCTTGCGTCCGAGTCCGCTTCGTGACGCGGACGGTCGGCGTCGTCCGCCCAGCTCACGCTCTCACGCATCCCCATCTCCCGATTATGCATCCCCATGGTAGCTCTCGTCCAACGTGTCAAACAAGCCTCGGTCACGGTCCAGGATGAGACCGTGGGGCAGATCGGCGCGGGGCTGCTCGTCCTGCTCGGCGTGCATGAGCGCGACACGGAGGCGGAGAGCAGGTGGCTTGCCAACAAGTGCGCCCGCCTTCGCATCTTCCC
This sequence comes from uncultured Rhodothermales bacterium, assembly GCA_964345285.1. Taxonomy (GTDB): domain Bacteria; phylum Bacteroidota; class Rhodothermia; order Rhodothermales; family Salinibacteraceae; genus JAAAPH01. The sequence goes on along the minus strand of CAYFQN010000043.1, from coordinate 11,318 downwards.
CGACGACGACGGGCGAATGGACCGCTCTGTGATGGATGTGGGGGGTGAGGTGCTTGTCGTCCCCCAGTTCACGCTGTACGGCGATGCCACGCAAGGCAACCGCCCATCATTTACCGCCGCCGCGCCGCCGGATCGTGCCGCGTCACTGTACGACCACTTCGTCGATCAGGTGGCGGCGACACTGGGCCACCCCGTGCCCACCGGCGTCTTCGGGGCGATGATGGACGTGCAACTGATCAATGACGGTCCCGTTACGCTCTGGGTCGAGCGGTTGCCAGAGTGAGCGCTGCCCGCTATTCTTGCTCTGTCGTTTTCTTCACCCGATGTACCTTCTCTATGCACGATGTGATCGTCGTTTTCATGCTCTGCGGTCTGATGATGGTTGTGGCGGCTCCGCAGGCACATGCCCAGGCCGACTGGGTGCTGCACAATGCCCAAATTTACACGGTCAACGATGACCAGCCCGAGGCTGAGGCCATGGCCATCCGCGGGGCCCGCATCCTCATGGTGGGTAGCGACCAGGATGTGCTCGCCACGTATCCCGATGCCCGCCGCGTAGACGCCGACGGCCACACCGTGGTGCCCGGCCTCATCGACGCACACGTCCATCTGATGGGCCTCGCCGAGAGCCTGATCCAGGTCGATCTCGTCGGTACGTCGTCGCAGCAGGAAATCATCGAACGGCTGGAGGACTTCGCGCAAGACCTGCCGGACGGCGCGTGGCTTACCGGCCGGGGGTGGGACCAGAACGACTGGTCCGAACGTGAATTCCCGACGCGCCAGGACCTCGACGCGGCGTTCCCCGATCGACCCGTGTGGCTGACGCGCATCGATGGCCATGCCGCGTGGGGCAACACGGCCGCGCTAGAGGCCGTTGGCATAGACCGGCTGCAGGCAATGGAGGACCCCGAGGGCGGGTCCATCCGCCGCGCCGACGACGGCACGCCAACGGGGGTCTTCATCGATGCAGCGATGGGGATCGTGGAGCAAGAGGTGCCCGATCCGCCGAGCTCAGAGCTCGACCGTGCGCTCGACCTCGCGCTACAGGAAACGGCCCGGCATGGTCTCACCAGCGTGCACGAAGCTGGCGTCGACCGGTCGATAGTCCAGCGCTATCAGCGCTTCATTGACAATGGCCGGTTTGGCTTGCGCGTCTATGCCATGATTGGCGGGCGCGGCGAAACGTTCGATCACTACTGCGACGCCGGGCCCATCCACAACTACCAGAACCGCCTGGCCGTCCGCTCCGTCAAGTTTTACATCGACGGCGCGCTGGGTAGCCGCGGTGCGGCACTGCTGGACGACTACGCAGATGACGCAGGGAACCGCGGGCTCTTGTTGCAGCAGCCTGGCCCGTTCCGGGAAGACGTTCGCACGGCCATGTCCTGCGGCTTTCAGATCAACTCGCACGCCATCGGCGACCGCGGAAATCGCATCGTGTTGGATGCCTACGAAGCTGCGATGGATAGCCTTGGTTCGACGATCGGCCGGCATCGCGTGGAACACGCCCAGATTTTGGCGCCCAGCGACATTGACCGATTCGCAGAGCTGGACGTGATCGCTTCGGTGCAGCCCACGCATGCCACAAGCGACATGTACTGGGCCGAAGATCGCCTGGGCTCAGAGCGCATCGAAGGGGCCTATGCGTGGCGTTCACTCACCGACAGCGGCGCCCGGCTGGCACTTGGCTCCGACTTCCCCGTGGAGCAGGTAAATCCGCTGCTCGGCTTTTACGCGGCCATCACGCGGCAGGACGCCGAGCAGTGGCCCGAGGGCGGATGGCACCCCGAGGAGCGGCTGACGCGTCGTGAGGCGCTGCGTGGCTTCACGTTGGATGCGGCGTACTCCGCGTTTCAGGAAGACGATCTGGGCTCGCTCGAACCGGGCAAGCTGGCCGACTTCGTCATCCTGTCCGAAAACATCATGGAGGTACGCCCCCCTGTCATCCTCGACACCGAAGTGGTGGCTACGTACCTCGGTGGTGCGTTGATCTACGATGGTCAAGAGTGACGAGCGCTCCGCTCAACGCAACCAAGAGCGGTATTTGTCAGGCCGAACAGCAATGGCAAGCTACGCAGAACCAATGGCAAGCTACGCAGAACC
>CAYFQN010000043.1:0-9115 GCA_964345285.1 uncultured Rhodothermales bacterium | reverse complement strand
CAGGCCGAACAGCAATGGCAAGCTACGCAGAACCAATGGCAAGCTACGCAGAACCGTATTAAAGAAGTGTTAGATTGCCGCCGTGCCGTGCGGATTGGGTCAATCGGCTTGCTGTTCGAGAGCCATGCTTCTATCTTCATCGTAGATAAGGAGGTACCACGGCGCTCGCTACGTATTCTTCAACAGTACCAATACACATCATGTCAGAGTCACACACGCTCACCCACGTTCGTCCAGAGGGGGGAGTGCGCATGGTGGACGTCTCGGAGAAGTCGGACTCGGTCCGCACCGCCGTCGCCATGGGCAAGGTGCTGCTGGGAGACGAAGCGTTTCAGCGCGTACAGGACGATGATATCCAGAAGGGAGATGTCCTCACCACGGCTCAGATTGCCGGCATCCTGGGCGCGAAGCAGACGAGCCAGCTTATCCCGCTCTGCCACGATGTGCAGATTGACGGGGTGGACGTCGAGTTTACCTTCGACGAGGATGAGCATGCCATCGAAATCCGCGCCTACACCAAGTCGATTGGTGTGACAGGCGTAGAGATGGAGGCGCTCACCGCCGTCTCCATCACGGCGCTCACTATCTATGACATGTGCAAGTCCGTCTCGAAAGGTATCCGTGTCACTGATATTCATTTGCTGGCGAAGACCGGGGGGCAGAGCGGCAACTACCGGAAGCCAGACGATGAATAACGGAGGCGAGCAGATATTCCTATGAGCGAGTCGACCGACGCCTCTTCACGCAGCCGCGTAGCACAGATCACGGCGTTCACGACGGTGGGCGCACTGGGCACGACGCAGGACATCACGCACGCACTGCTCGGCACCATCGGCGAGATGGAGGGCACCGACCCCGAACTCGTTGCTGAGGAGACGCTGTGCCTCGTCGCTACGGCCACGGCTCGTGCCATTGAGGTGGGGCTGAAGGACGAGCCGGGGCATGCACACGTCGCGCATGATACGCTGCTGGAGCTTCCCTACACGTATCGCGATTACCTGATCGGCAGCGCCATGGTGGCCGAGCAAGACAAATCCCTGGCGGAGATGAGCGACGCCGTGTACCAGCGATTACAGCGAAAGATGCAGTTCTACACGACGCACCTGCCCGAGGGGCAATTCCCTGGCCCACACGCGCTGAAGGACAAGATGGCGCTGTGGATGGGCCGCGTGAGTCCGCCCAAGCTACCCGAGTCGCCACAGGAGCGATTGGAGAAACTGGAGCTGGTCCACATGCTCCTTACGCACCTGAAACTGGTGCTGGCCTTTGGCCGGCGCGGTGACGTGGCGCCCTAGCTCTAGTTGCGCATCCGCTCGCGGGAGGAGACTGCGTCGGATGATGTGCTCACATCGCCTTCGCTTTCGTCGAGCATATCCATCTCGCCGAGCAATTCGCTGGGGCCAGCAAACACTTCCTCGATCTCCTGAACGGACGACTGTGTCTCCTCGACCTCTTCAAGCAGCGTGTCGAGCTGGAACGAGATCTCCTCGGGGTTCTGCAGCGTCCACGACTGCTCGTGGATGTACTTGACTACGTCCTCGATCGTGCCCAACTGCGCGCCGATGATCTCCAGGTTCTCGTGGCCCTTCTGGAAGCGGGCCTTCCGTTGCTCCAGCACACGCAGGCGCCGCTGCTTCACCGCCCGCACGCGGTCCGCGTCGTCCGCCATGTCTTCCTTGAGCGCAGCAATCGACTGCTCGATGTCCTCCTCCGTCGCGTTGTCGATGTAGCTGCGGTAGCGCTCGCGCTGGTGCAGCAGGTTGAGATACGATTCCAGTAAGTCGTCAATCTTACGCACGTGGCTGTTGAGCAGGCCCTGCGAGGCGTAGCTCAGGCTCTGATAGTTCTCCCGGATCTCGTCCTTGAGCTTGCGCAGCCGCGCGTATCGGCGCTGACTACGCCGCGTGAGAAGCTGGAAGATCTCCTTTTGCGAGGGCGGCTTGCGGCGCTCGGCAATCTTCTGCGAGCGGATGAGCCGCCGGAAGCGTTGGTTGCGCGGCACCGTACCCAAGTACAAGAGCTCGCTCGCAGAGACAAACAGCAGCGGCAGCCACAGCTCTATGCCTACCACGCCGTACAGCACGAACGAGGCAATCACAGAAACAGCCAGAAAGGCAAGATTCCAATTATTCAGGAACGCCTCTTTCGTGTAGTTGATGTTTTCGGTGCTCATGGGGCGGACAGCAATCAATGCGTAAGCGCGCAGTGTCGGGCGGTGGATCGGCAATCAGCGCATGCGACCAATGGTTTTGTCGGGCAGGTCGTCATCACCGCCGGATGAGGAAGTAGACAGGTCCTCCCCCGACGAGGTTGCATGGTCTTCATGCTCATCCGACAAGGTCTTTTTTGAGCCGGTGGAGCCAGAGGGCTCGGAGGGGACGGGCGGCGGAGGCACGCGCTGCAGCTGCTTCATCTTGCGTACCAACGCGCGCGCTCGGTCGGCATCCCGCTCTTTCTTATAGGCTTCTACGTCGGGGTCGGCAGACGGCTCGGCGTCGCGACGCTCATCGTCGAGCGCCATCTCCAGCCGGGCCTCGTCGCGAGCCGTCTCGCTGGTGAGTTGCCCGATAAGGTCCGACGCCCGGTCCAGCGCGCTCTGCGCCGACTGGGCCAGGCGGTCCACCGTAGTGCGGACCTTCTGCTTGCGCCGCAGCGACTCTAGCGTGGCCTGCAGCTTCTTCTTCGCGCGCAGGTGCTCTTTCTCCGCCGCCTTGAGGCGTTCAAACTCCTCGTTCGTCATGACAGGTCTCGACGTTCGATGTGCGAACTGAGAATGGCGAGGGGATAATCGAATGAAACCCTCGGTGCCACGCGACACGCGCGCCCGGTAACGCGCCATCCTGCGTCATTCGGACGACTTCGTGCGCTGCTTGCCGATCGTCTTCGACGGTTCTTCTTTTTCTGCCTCGGGCAGCTCAATCTGACCGTCACCTTCACTGATGGCTTCTTCCTCTTTGCTGCTCACGCCCATCTCCAGCTTGAACTGGTCGACGATTTCGCGGGCGCGCAACTCCTCGGCGTCTTCTTCGATCTGGAGCGCCTCACTGTCGACCGAGTCGAGGGCCAGCTCCATACGAGCCTCGTTCTTGGCCGTCTCCTCGTTGAGCCGCTGCATCATCTCGCCGTGCGTCTGGTCGAGGCCGGCCACCTCGAACTGCTCCAGCGTGTCGGCCACTTCGGCCTGCCACTGCGCCCGCTCGTGGGCCCGCAACGCGTCCTTCGCTTCCTGAATCTTCTGCTCCTTCTCGCGCATGAACGTCTTCTTAACGCGCAGTGCCTTGTCATAGGCCTTCTCGGCATACTCAAGTTGCTCCATGGTGCGCTGAAGCGATTCCTGCTCCTTCTCAAACCGCATCGCGTACTTCTGCGCAATGTCGTCACGGTCCGATTGGATGGCCGTCTTGATCCTGGCGCGCAGGTTTTTAACGCGGTCCTCTGTCTTGCGAACCTCTTTCTGGAGCATGATCATGTTCGCCTTCACCGTGGCGATGTTCTCATTCATCTCCGGAACCTGATCGTTGAGCTCGCGGATGTTCTGCTCCAAGATCAGGCGGGGGTTTTCCATCGCCGAGACGGCACCGCCGAAGACCGAGCGGATGAATCGCTTGAATCGAGACCAAACAGACATGATGGGCGTGGGTAAGTTGGTGCGGGTGGTAACGAGCGAACACAAACCGTTAAAATACAACGAAGCTGCCCGGGAGAAAGGTTCGTTGCGGTGTTAATTTAGCGGCTGTCCCACCCGTCCGGCGTGTAGCGATCGAGGACCGGATGGGGCGCTTGGGGCGGCGCCTCGCTGAAGGTGTAGGCATCAAGTAGGCGCTGACGAAAATCCGCAATGCGATTCCCATGCTTCGTATGAATATACGCAAGTGTGTCGCCGGACGTTACAGCGTCGCCGGGTTTCTTGACGAGCGTAAGCCCCGCGGTGGGGTCGACCGTGTCGTCTTTCGTGCGCCGCCCGGCCCCCAAGTCCACCGTGAGGTGCCCCACGGCCAGCGCGTCGAGGTCGGCAACATACTCGCCGGCGGCGCTGGGCACGTCGACGGTGGCGGCAGGGGCGGCATCGGGGCGCGAGTCCGGGTCGTCGATGACGCTGACGTCGCCATCCTGCGCGGCGACGAGGGTGCGGAGCATATCGAGTGCTTGACCGGAGGCGACGGCTTCCCGGCCCATGTCCCGACCGGCCTCGGGCGTGTCGACCTGACCGCCAAGGCACAGCATCTCGCCGGCGAGGGCGTACGTCACGTCCATGAGTGCGGTGGCGTCGTGCGTGCCGCGGAGGCAGGCGATGCTCTCGGCGACCTCGGGCCAGTTGCCCACCGCACTGCCCAGCGGCACGTCCATCCGTGTCATGAGCGCGACGGTGGGCGTGTCGTGCTCCGCGCCGATGCCAACGAGCGTTTCGGCGAGGCGGCGAGCGTCCTCCTCTGTTTTCATGAACGCCCCCCGGCCGCACTTCACGTCCAGCACGAGCGCGTCGATGCCCTCCGCGAGCTTCTTGCTCATGATGGACGCGGCGATCAGCGGGATGGACTCGACGGTAGCCGTCACGTCGCGCAGCGCGTACAGCTTGCGGTCGGCAGGCGCCATCTCGTCGGTCTGCCCGATCAGCACGATACCGATGTCCTCCAGGTGCGCTTTGTACGCGTCCATCGAGAGATCGGTGCGGAAGCCCGGGATGGACGCTAGCTTGTCGAGCGTACCACCCGTGTGGCCCAGCCCGCGGCCCGACACCATAGGTACCGGTACGCCGCAACTGGCCACGATGGGGGCGAGGATGAGCGACACTTTGTCGCCGACGCCGCCCGTCGAGTGCTTATCGACCTTCGTGCCGGGCGCGTCCGAGAGGTCGAGCACAGTCCCGGAGTGGAGCATAGCGTCAGTCAGTGCGGCCGCTTCCACGTCGTCGAGGCCGTTGAGAAAGGCCGCCATCAGAAACGCGCTCATCTGGTAGTCCGGCACGTTGCCGGCCGTGTAGCCATCGATGAGGGCGTGTAGATCGTCAGGTGAAATGGGCTGGCCGTTGCGTTTGGTGGCAATCAGGGAAACAGGGTTGACATCAGGCATGTGGAGGGGGCAAGCCGAGAAATAGGGTAATGAAATGCGAAAGGGCGGCCTGCGGTACAGGTCGCCCTTTGCTGCTGAAAAGCCAGTCAGGAGTTATTCCTCCGTCTCCTCTTCGCGCTCGCCGTTCTCTTCGTCGTCGTTGTTCAGGCCGTAGCGACGGTTGAACTTCTCTACACGACCGGCCGTGTCGACGAACTGCCGCCGGCCTGTGTAAAACGGATGGTTCGTCGAGTCGACGTCCGACTCGTAGTCATCACGGTCTAGCGTCGAGCGCGTCTCAAACGTGGAGCCGTCGGCCAGGGTGATTGTGATCTGCTTGTACTCGGGGTGAAGGTCCTTTTTCATGACGTTGCAAATAAATATTCTCGTGGCGCTCGTCCGCTCAGGCGTGCTAGCGTCTACGACACGGCGGCCGATCCGAAAAGTTTCAGTCCTGGGTTTGGAGAAACCGCGAATCGGCTGCTGGTCGGCGTCGAACCATTTCATCAACGGAAGCTCAAGCCCACGCCCGCGGTAACGGACGAGTAGTTGGCGAGTGTGCCCTCCAGGTAGATGGCGAAGAAGCCCAGCCGGATGCGCGCGCCGCCCAACGCCCGTAGCGACGTGTTGCTGCCAAAGTCCACCGTCAGCGGGTCCTCCACGGAGGTCTCGATGCCTTGATCGTTTTCAATATCGTACGTTCCTTTGAGCGCAATCTCCGTGGCCCCCGACTCGACACCCACGCCCGCATACACCGACAGGATGGGCAGGCTTTTGCCAACGAGCCCCGTGATGGCCCAGGCGTTGGTGTCCCATTCCAGCGTCTGATCGCCATTGTCACCGAGGTTGGCATCCAGGTTGAAGCGGGTGTAGTTAACCATCGCGCTCAGGTCGACGGGCAGCAGCGCCCCGCCAGGGAGCCACTGATTGAGCCCATGCTTCACGCCAAAGCCGAAGAGGCCCACCTCGCCGTAGTCATCGCCGAAGTCGACGGGAGGCACGAGCCGGAGCATCACCTCCGTGTCACGGATGACGCCCACGCCGGCCTCAATGACGGGCGCCGGGGTGAACGAAAACCCAGTGCCTGCTGGCGTCTCCATGATATTGCCGGAGGGCAGTTGGAGCCGATAGGTAGCGGCATCGTCATCGCCAGCGATGGTGGGTGAACTGCCGATTTCGCTGTTTTCGAGCGTAAACGTCTCCAAGTCGGCCCCCGTCAAGGTAAACGAGCGATCGCCACTTGGCACGCGGCTCAACGTGGCGCCGACGCGCAGGTGAAAGCCGAGCACACCGTGCGGCTTGGCTGCGCCGGTCCATCCCGTGTTGAGACCCCGCCCAAATCCAGTGACGCCGGGCCCTAGGTAGGCGGTAACCAGCGTTTGGGCGTCGGTCATGCCACCGCGGACCAGATCGCCTATGTCATCGACCTGGGCGGCGGCGGGCTGGGTAGTAGCCAGCAGCAGCGTGAGGCCCAGCACCGGGCCCATCAGACGGGAAAACGAAACGGATGAGGGGGCGAAAGGAAACGGGAAGCATCGCATGAGGAAGCACTCGGTGGAATGATCGGAAGCGATTGGGTGCGGACATGAGTACCCTGAGCGGCCGTAAACGCCGCATAGCAGGCTGGGCTTCCATCTCGGTGCAAATATACGGCCAGCCTGCCGGCTCGTCGCACCGGCGTAGCCGGGCTGTCCCGTGTGGCCAGTCGGCGCGTCGTTTCCGGCTCTGGACGTCCCAGGGTGCGGTGGAGAATGCCCCCCCGCTCCCTTACCATACGGGTACGCGTCGTTTCGGCGCTCCATCATCGCGCTTTTCTCGACCATCTCCGCATCCGCCATGTCCGTTCATGATCTCGCTGGCCAGCCGGCTCCAGCGTCCGCTCTCGTCGACGTTTCCGGCCTCCTTAAGGCCTATCAGGCTGAGCGTCCCGATCCGTCTGTCGCCGCCGAGCGCGTCTCGTTCGGGACCTCGGGCCACCGGGGCTCGTCGCTCGATTGCACGTTCAACGAGGCCCACATCCTGGCTATCACGCAGGCCATCTGCGAGTACCGGGCTGCCGCCGGCACGGACGGGCCGCTGTTCCTGGCGATGGACACGCACGCGCTCTCGCTCCCCGCGCACGCCACGGCGCTGGAAGTCCTCGCGGCGCACGAGATTGAGGTAATGGTGGCCGAGGACGATGGCTTCACGCCGACGCCCGCCGTCTCACACGCCATCCTCACGCATAACGACGGCCGCTCAAGCGGGCTCGCGGATGGCATCGTGATCACACCGTCCCACAACCCGCCGACCGATGGTGGCTTCAAGTATAACCCGACGACAGGCGGTCCGGCGAGTGGCGAGATCACGTCGTGGATCCAGCAGCGCGCCAACGCCATTCTGGAGGACGACCTGGCCGACGTGCAGCGCGTCGGGCAGGAGCAAGCGCGCCGCGCGGACACGACGCACGAGTACGATTACGTCGGGAACTACGTCAGCGATCTGGATGCTGTCATCGACATGGCGGCCATCCGCGACTCGGGGCTGCAGCTCGCCGTCGACCCGCTGGGCGGGGCCGGCGTCGCGTACTGGACGGCCATCGCCGATCATTACGACCTGCCCCTGACGGTGCTTCGTACGGAGGTTGATCCCACGTTTCGCTTCATGACGCTCGACTGGGACGGGGCCATCCGCATGGACCCGTCGTCGCCCTACGCCATGCAGTCGCTCATCGACTTGAAGGACCAGTACGACGTGGCGTTTGCGTGTGACACCGACCACGACCGGCACGGCATCGTCACGAGTAGCGGCGGGCTCCTGCCCCCGAACCACTACCTCTGTGTGATGCTTGACCACCTGCTCACGCACCGCCCCAACTGGCCAGACGATGCCGGGCTCGGCAAGACGGTCGTGAGCACCGAGCTCCTGACGCGCATCGCGAAGCACCACGACCGCGCCGTGCACGAGGTGCCCGTCGGCTTCAAGTGGTTCGTGGACGTACTGCTCGACGGCCACTGCGGCTTCGTGGGCGAGGAGAGCGCCGGCGCGTCGTTCCTCCGCACCGATGGCACGACGTGGACGACGGACAAAGACGGCATCATCGCCGGACTCCTAGCCGCCGAGATGACCGCCACACGCGGCAAGGACCCGAGCGAACTGTACGACGAGCTGACGGCCGAATTTGGCGATCCCGTCTTCAAGCGCGTCGACGCCCCCGCCACGCCGGCGCAAAAGCAGGTGCTGAAGAACCTCACGCCGGACCAGGTCGCGTCGGACGAGCTGGGTGGCGAGCCCATCACTGCCAAGCTCACCGACGCGCCGGGCAACAACGCGCCCATCGGCGGACTAAAGGTGGAGACGGCCAATGGCTGGTTCGTCGCGCGCCCCTCGGGCACTGAGGCCATCTACAAGATCTACGCGGAGAGCTTTCGCGGCGAGGATCACCTGCAGAGCCTGCTGGACGAAGCCCAAGCGCTGGTCGGTGCGGCGTTCGAGCAGGCAGAAGCGGTGGAGTAGCGGCCTGTGCAGCTGTCAACTGCCATCCCCACCCTGATCGGGGCAAAAGCGCCGCGACTGACGAAGCAATCCAGTCATCGAGGTAATCCAGTCATCGAGACAGCGTCCTGGATCTACTGGCGTGAAGCTTCGCTTTCCGATTTACTCCGTGAGTCGCTCGCGGAGCGTCCGAGAGCACGACCGGGTGGTCGGGCAATAAGGCTGCCACTCACGCACCATCCAGCTGCTTCTCGATCTCTTCGATGGAGTCGCGCAGCTCGGCGGCGCGCTCGAACTCGAGGTTCTCGGCGGCTTCCTGCATTTCGCTCTTCATCTGCTCGATGAGGTCGCGCTTCTGGTCGTCGGAGAGGTACTGGACGACCGGGTCGGCCACTTTGCTGGAGAGCTGCTCGGGGCCGCCGTACGCGTAGGCTTCCTCGTCGTCCCCCTTCTCGTCGGCGATGGCCGTGCCCATGTGAATCTGGTCGACGGACTTCTTGATGGGTTCGGGCGTGACGTCGTGCTCCTCGTTGTAGGCGAGCTGGATCTCGCGGCGGCGCTCCGTCTCGTCGATCATCCGCTGCATCGAGCC
>CAYFQN010000042.1:0-17957 GCA_964345285.1 uncultured Rhodothermales bacterium | reverse complement strand
CTCGCTCTAAGGAACCTCGCTCTAAAGAATCGAAGACCGCGCGCCGATCTGCGCGCGACGCGCCTTGATGGAACTTGATGGAACGAATCTGCCCCGGCGCACAAACGAGAGGCCGCCTCTAACGGCTAGTGCATTAGAATGCCCACTTCGTGGGTGCAGGGGCCTTCACCTGTAACGTCCCACACCCCTAAGGCAAGCAGGCGTTTGAACTCGCGCTTCGGCCACGCTTTATACCGGATCTCAGGCGGGTAGTCCACCATGATGTCGTCCTCAGTGAGCCACTCGAAGCACACGTGGCCTGACGTTTCAAAGAGGACACCGAGTGTGCACCCCTTTCCCCGTACGTAGTATTTGTACGTCCCTTGCCCTGGCTGGCAGCATGGCTGAAATCCTTCAGGGGCAGATTTGGTGAAGGCCTGTAAGGTAAACATAGCAATACGGTAGTGAGACTCCTTTATTAGACCAAGTCTAAATTAACCACAGGGCGCGCTGAGACCTAACCAAAAGCATGAAGTTCGCTCTAAATTGTGGTATTCCCGTAATGATGTTACACGCTGATTTAGACCGCCTATAAATTCCCCGTCGCGCGGATCCTGCCTACTGCCCTCCGGTTCACCTCTCTGAGTCACATGATGCTCCCTACAACTAATGACCACGGAGGTGAACCCCTATGGCTACAGATATTCAACCGATGTGCATGTCGTGCGCCCATCTCAACCGCACCGCGGACAACAAAACCTGCGAGGCTTTCCCGGAGGGTATTCCCGAGGAGATCTTAACAAACCAGCACGACCATCACAAGCCGTATCCCGGTGATCAAGGCGTGCGGTTTGAGCTAGCGCCCATTCCTGAAGAGAAGCGCGCCGCCGTGACGTCGTAAGACAGCGCCTTCACCTTCGGATGGTACGAAGCCGGCTGGCCCCTGGGGTCAGCCGGCTTTTTCTATGGCCGGCGCGGCTAACCGAGCGAACTCGCAGCGCCAGACAGCCACTTGTCGATCCCTGACACGCTTCGTCGACGCGGGCCGAACGCGGATGCAGGCCTAGCGATAGAGGCTGGTGACGCTTCACATGGCGTTGCCTCGCTCTCTTCTATCGACGCGCTCACTCATGCTTCGACTCGCCTTGGTCGGCCTCACATTAGCCAGCGTGTTGCTCACGAACGCAGCCCTGGCCGCTCCCACCACACCGGCCGTCGTGGTGGGCACCGTGACGGACGCGGCGGGGCACCCGCTGCCGTATGCCAACGTTCAACTGACTGGCACCCTGGCTGGTGCCGCCACCGACACGAGCGGGGTCTTTCGTTTCAAAACGACGGCAACTGGCCCGCATGTTCTACGGGCTAGCATGATCGGCTTCCGCCCGGCGGAGCGGCGCGTCGACCTGGCGCCCGGCGATACCCTGCGGATCCGTTTTACACTCCGCACGGAGGCTCTGCCCCTCGATGGAGCCACGGTGACTGCCGCTGCGTATACAGTGGGCGGCACTGATGGCACGATGGGCCCGCTCGAAGCCGTGACAACCCCCGGGGCGATGGGCGACCTCTTCCGTGCGCTGCAGTCCTTTCCCGGGGTCGCGCAGTCTGGCGATGGCGCCGGCTTGTACGTGCGCGGCGGCGATGTCACCGAGACGAAGACCCTGATCGACCAGGCGACGCTGCGCCACCCCTACCAGTACGAGTCACCCACCGGAGAGAGCTTCGGCACGATCCGCCCATTTCTGGCGGAGGGCACGACGTTTTCGACCGGCGGCTTCTCGGCGCAGTACGGCAATGCCCTCTCTGGCATCCTCGCTATCGACACGAAAGGCCGCCCGGCCACGTCCCGCCTTCGCGGAAATGCCGGACTGGCTGCCGTTTCGCTGGGCCTGGACCTGCCCCTGCTAAACGATCGGCTCGGGCTGCGCGTCTCCGGCAATCGCTCGTTCACGGGACTTCTCTTCCGCCTCAACGGCCAGCACGATGCGTTCACCACCGTGCCACAAGGCTTTAACGGCACCCTGGGACTTACGTACGATTACGGCTCGACGGGACAGCTCCAGTGGTTTAGCTTTGCGCGGCACAGCCGGATGGGCCTGCAAACCGCCGACGGGGCCTTCAGCGGCCTGTTCCGCAACCGGACGACCAACCAGTTGCACAGCCTGCAGTGGACCACGCAGCACGCCGACTGGGCGGGCCGGACGAGCGCAGCGTTCAGCCGCTACCGCACGCGTCAGCAGTTCGGCGTGCTCGATCTCCAGCCGCAGGAGACGGCGTACCAGCTGCGCTCGGATTGGAAGCGCCCGCTTGGTGCGCACGCTACGCTCCGCACCGGATTGGTGGCCGTTCGTGAAGGCACCCGTTTCCAAGGCACGTTCCCTGCCCAGCCCAACCGGCTAGATGCCGGTGCGGGCCGTGTGACGGTGACCGATCAGCTCAGCGCCACCCGGCTGGGCACATACCTGGAGCTAGACGCTAGCCTTGCGGATCGGCTGCAGTTGATCGCTGGTACGCGCCTCGACCGGCACACCCGCGCGAGACAAACCATCGTCGACCCGCGGCTCGCGGTCGAGGTGCACCTGTCGCCCCAGACCCGGACTCGGCTGGCGTGGGGACGCTATCGCCAGTTTCCGGCACTGGATGCGTACGCGCAGCGCACCGGATCGAATACGCTCGGTGCACAGACGGCGACGCACTGGATCGCGACGCTCCGCCACGACCGCGGTCCGCTCCAGCTGCGGCTTGCCGGCTACCTGAAGCCGTACCGCGACCTCGGGGTGCAGACGGGCCCGACCACGTATGCGAATGCGGGCTCCGGCCTCGCCCGCGGCACCGACGTCTTCACCAAATACGGCGGCTTCTTGGAGACACGCCTCAGTGGATGGGCGTCGTACAGCTTCGTGCAGTCGCGCCGCACCCAACCACGCCAGCAAGGTGATGTCTTCACCTTAGAGCGTGGTCCGGCGCCGTTCGATATCACACATCAGGTTACCCTGGTCGGCAAACTGCGCGTGGTCGATATGCTGTTTGCGGGCATGACGTACCGCCACTCCACTGGCCGCCCCGTGACGCCCGTGGTAGATGCCATGGCCCGGCCGGACGGGTCGTTTGCCCCCGTGGAAGGGCCTGTCGGCTCGGACCGGCTGCCCGCCTACCGCCGCCTCGACCTGCAGCTCAGCTACTACATTCCGCTCGGTGACGGGCAGAGCCTCACCCTATACGCCGCCGTCAACAACGCGCTGGACCGCGCCAACGTGATCGATGTGACGTATGCGCCCGACTACCAAACGCGCACCGAACAGACAACGAACTTCGAGCGGTCGGTGTACGCCGGCCTGACAATGACGCTATGACCGATCCGATGCCTTTCCCTTTCGCACCGTCCATCACCCGACGCCCTACACCCATGCGAACGCTACTTGTCTTTCTCTCTCTTGTCCTCACCCTGAGCATCGCCCACACGAACTCCGCCCGTGCCCAGTCGGCCGATTCGCTGATGCAACGCGGCCAGGAACTCTTAGACCGTGGCGTGACGACGGGGGGCGAGGCCTCGCTCCAGCAGGCGCGGGCCCTGTTCAAGCGCATTGCAGCCGCCTCCGACGAGGCCGTGTGGCCTCACTACTACGCGGGATTGGCCAACTACCGGATTGCCAGTCTTTTTCTCGACAGCGATGACGACCATGCCGACACGCATCTGGATGACGCCCTTGACCACCTGCGGCGCGCCGTGGACATCGACTCGAAGCTGGTGGAAGCGCATGCGCTGCTCGGTACCGTGTACGGCCTGAAGGCGCGCGGCGGCATGATTAGCGGCATGCGCTACGGGCCGAAAGCCGACGGCGCCATGGAGCGGGCTCAGTCGCTCGCCCCCAACAATCCGCGTGTCCTCCTGCTCAACGCGATTAGCCTGCTGAATAAGCCCAGCCGCTGGGGCGGTGACCGGGAGAAGGCAGTGGCTGCGTTGCAACAGGCCCTCCGGCAGTTCGAGGCCACGCCTGCGTTGGATGACAGCCTCGCGCCCCAGTGGGGCCACGCCGACGCGTATGCATGGCTCGGCATCGCCCACATGAAAGCAGACGAGACGACCCGGGCGCGGGATGCGTTCGAGCAGGCCCTCGCCATCCGGCCCGGCTACGCGTGGGTCGAGTCGGCCCTGCTCCCGCAGTTGGCTGCCAGCGAGTGACGACGGGGTCGTTCTCTTCCATCGCTCCCTCCGCACCATGACCGACGCGCTTCACATTCAGAACCTGCATAAGTCCTACGACGGCACGCCTGCGGTGGACGGTCTCTCGCTCGCGGTGGAGCCCGGCGAGATCTTCGGGCTCATCGGGCCGAACGGGGCGGGCAAGACGACCACGATGGAGTGCGCCGCCGGCCTGCGCACGCCGGACCGCGGCACCGTTCGGATGCTGGGCCTCGACCCGCAGCAGCAGAGCCCCCAGCTCCGCCAGCGCATCGGCGTGCAGCTGCAGGATGCTGCGCTCCCCGCTCGCCTCACCGTGCACGAGGCGGCAAACCTCTTCGCCTCATTTTATGATGCCCCCGCCGACCCGGACCAACTGCTGGATAAATGGGGGCTGGCCAGCAAGCGAGATGCAGCCTTCGCTGACCTGTCCGGCGGCGAGCAGCAGCGCCTCTTCATCGCGCTGGCGCTTATCAACAAGCCGGAGTTGGTAGTGCTCGATGAGATCTCGACAGGACTGGACCCCGACGCGCGGCGGGCCACCCGCGACCTCATCCGTGCCATCCGCGAGCAGGGCACGACGGTCATCCTCATCACGCACTTCATGGACGAGGCCGAAGCGCTCTGCGACCGGGTAGCCATGCTGGTCGACGGGCGCCTGGCCGCGCTCGACACGCCGGCGCAGCTCATCGACCGCCATGCGCCGCCAGCCCGGGTGCAGTTCTCTGCCCCAGCTGACTTTGACACGGACACGCTCCGCGCGCTGGACGCCGTGACGCGGGTTGACCGGTCCAACGGACGGATCACCGCGCACGGCCAGGGTCTGCTGCTCGCCCGGGTGGCGACGACGCTGGATGAGCACGGTATCACCCCGCACGACCTGACTCACACGTCCGCCACGCTGGAGGACGTGTTCTCGGCGCTCGCGACCCCGTCGCCGACGCGCGATACGTGACCCACACTGACTGATCACCACGCTTTCTCATCGAACAGGTCGGCTCATGAATACGCTCTGGAAACTGACGTGGACGGAAGCAAAGCTCTTTTTGCGCGAGCCGGTAGCGGTCTTCTTCACGCTGTTGTTTCCACTGTTGCTGCTGGTCATTTTCGGCAGCATCTTCGGCAACGCGCCCCTCGGCGACGCAGGCTTTGGCCGCGTGGACCGCTCGGTGCCGGGCTACATCGCCATCATGATCGGGGCGCTGAGTCTGATCGGCGTGCCCATCACGCTGGCGACGTACCGCGAGAAGGGCATCCTGCGCCGCTTCCGCGTGACGCCGCTCCCAACGGGGCTTTTCCTCGCCGCCCATGGACTCGTCGCCCTCGTGATGGTGCTGGTGGGCACGGGTCTGGTGATCGGCGCAGGGGTGGCGCTGTTCGACGTGCGCCTGCCCGCTTCCTCACTCGGCGTCGTGGGTGCGACGGTGCTCGGCACCCTGAGCTTCCTGGCCCTGGGCTTCCTGCTGGGCGGCACGCTGCCCACCGCGCGAACGGCGCAGGCTGTAGGCATGGCCCTCTTCTTCCCGATGCTGTTTCTCTCCGGCGCAGCCCTGCCCCGCATGCTCTTCCCCGACTTGCTAAAACAAATCAGCATGTACGTCCCGCTTACGCATGTCGTCACGCTCCTTCAGAACGTATGGACGGGCGATGGGTGGAACATGGTAGCGCTCGGCGTGCTCGCCGGCCTGCTCGTCGTGGGCGCGGCAGGGTCCGTGACGCTGTTTCGCTGGAAGTAATTGCGCAATGACCATGACGTCGTCTTCCTTGAACGGGTCTGTTTCACCGATGGATGGTCCGTCCGTCCCGAAGCCGCGCATGACGGCAAAAGGGATCGCGTTGGCGGGGTGCTTTTGGGCGATGTACGCTCTCTTGTACGCACTGCTCATCGCACAAAGCGAGGGCATTCCGTTTGTCTGGGCGCTCTCTGGGCAAACCGTCGCCACGACGTTCTTAGCGCTCTACAGCGTGCCCGTATGGTGGCTCACCGTGCGCGCCATGGACGACTGGCATGGCGGCTGGGTGGTCGGCGCTCACCTCGTCATCGGCCCGCTGTACGCGTGGGGGAGCTTGGAGAGTTACACGGGACTCCTTACGCTGCTGGCTGGACCGGACGTGACGCAGTCGGTTGAGGCCCGCTACGGATGGATTATCGCCTCAAATGGAACGATCTACGCCATCCAATTCGCCATCTACCACCTCGTCCGCTCTACCCATCGACTGCGCATCAAGGAGCAGCAAGCCGCCGAGTTGCAGACGAAGGCCCGCGAGCAGGAGCTAGCGGCCCTCAAGGCGCAGATCAACCCGCACTTTCTGTTCAACGCGCTGAACTCAATCAGCGCGGCTGTGACCACGGCGCCCGAGCACACGCGCGACATGATCGCTCGGCTGTCGGAGCTGCTCCGCTACGCGCTCGCCGGCACGCAGCGCAACACCGTATCGCTCCGCGACGAGGTGCAGTTTGCCGAAGCGTACCTGGAGCTGGAGGCCCACCGCTTCTCGGACCGGCTCCAGGTGGAGGTCGACGTGCGGGTGAACGACGCCGCGCTCGATGCGCCCGTCCCGCCGATGGTGCTGCAACCGCTCGTCGAGAACGCCGTCAAGCATGGCATCGCGCCCAGCGAGACCGGCGGCACCGTCACCGTGCGCATTGCCCCCGATGAGGAACGCATCCAGGTGACGGTGACAGACACCGGCGTGGGGCCAGACACCGACGACCCGCTCGCGGCATCCACCGGCCTCGGTCTGACGAATACGGACCGGCGGCTGCGGCGGACGTTCGGCCCCGAGGCGGCGTTGCACGCCGCTCCCTATGAGCCGCAGGGGTTTGCCGTGTGGTTCTCAATTCCGCGTCCCGACGACGCTCAATCGGAAGACTATCAACTCGATACCCGACACGCAACAACCTGACGTCAATCATGCGTGCCCTTCTTGTTGACGACGAACCGCCGGCCCGCAACCTGCTCCGCGAGTATGTGGAGGAGGACTATCCAGATATCGAGATCATCGCCGAGTGCAGAACCGGCCGTGAGGCGATTGACGCGATCAACGAGCACGCGCCCGACCTCGTGTTTCTGGACATCCAGATGCCGGGGCTCGATGGCTTCGACGTGCTAGAGCGAATCGACGTACTGCCGCACCTCGTTTTTTCCACGGCGTACGACGAGTTTGCCCTCCAGGCTTTCGACGCTGGCGCGGTAGACTATCTCCTGAAGCCATACTCGCGCGCCCGATTCCGGCAAGCCGTCGACCGCGTACGGGACCGCATAGGCGAGCCCGCCGCGCCCAGCGACGACTACGCCGAGCGGCTGGCGACGCTGCTACGAGAAGCCCGGGCGCCCAGCGAATCCCCCGACCGCCTGTATGTGCAGCAAGGGTCGAAGATTATCCCCGTACCTACCGACGACATTATTTACATCGAGGCGGCCGGCGATTATTCGAAGCTCCACACGGCCGAGGACACGTATCTCTCCAACCAAGGCATCGGCGCCCTCGATGAGCGTCTCGACGGTGACCGGTTTCTTCGCGTACACCGCTCGGCCATTATCGCGCTACCGGCGGTTGATCACTTAGTGAGTGATGGATCGGGCGGGTACGCGGCGTACCTCACCGGGCGGCGGCGCGTGCGCGTCAGCCGCACGTATGCGCCCAAGATTCGCGAGTTGATCCAATGATGCGATGCCCGTTTGGTCCAGCACACCGGGTACTAAACAGCGCGCCGGGCACTAGAAAAGCGCCTGCCCTCCAGGGAGGACAGGCGCTTTTCATGGGTAGCGGTATGGCAGACGCTACGGCGTGACGATGTTGCTTTCCTGCTCGCCGTTCTCACCAATCCCGACGAGCTCGATTTCAAATACGAGGCTCTTGCCGGCCAGCGGATGGTTGGCGTCGATTGTGACGGCCTCCTCACCGAGATCTGTAATCACGACTGGCACCTCTTGGCCGTTCTGCATGCGCAGTTGTAGCTGCTGGCCCACCTTGGGGTCCATGTTGTCCGGTAGCTGATCGCGCTCAAGCTCCATCACCATATCTTCGCGATGCTCCCCGTATGCCTTCTCAGGCGCCAGCTCCTCGGTCTTCGAGTCGCCGGGCTCCATCCCCACCACGGCCTCTTCGAAGCCGGGGATGACGCGCTGCTCCCCAATGGTGAAGCTCAGCGGTTCACGGTCCTGCGAGGTGTCGAACACCGTTCCGTCCTCCAGCTTGCCTGTATAGTGGACGCGAACGGTATCTCCTTCTTTTGCTTTTGCCACGACGGTATCGGATCTAGTTTCTCAGTCGACTTGATGTATCCCTACGCCGCGGTGGAACCAGTGTTCAGTATAACTCCGATGAAGTCCGGGTGGGTATGCTGCGAGCCGCCTGGGGTAGAGAACAGTTCAACCTTTCTGTGATGGGATTCGACGGGATCTTGATGGATGCCGCGCGTTCTCATTGGTTTTGTTATGTATGTTGTATCCATATCACGCTCTGAGTGACCCGCCTCCATTCATCCGTTTTGTGCATATGCAAGCCGCCTCGCCCCCTACAATCCGTTCACTCCCTGTATACGGGGCCGTCGTGCTCCTTACGGTCGCTGTGACCGGCCTGTCCTTCTGGAGCGTGTTGCCCCTTGAGTCGGCCGCGTTCGTGGTACTCATGATCGCCGTGGTGCTGACGGGTATCCCACACGGAGCTGTCGACCATCTCGTGGCGGCCGAGCTATACGACCTCGACGCGTCGTGGGGCGACCAGGCCAAGTTTTATGGCTTTTACCTGGCGCTCATGGCCTTATATGCGGCGTTGTGGCTCGTTGCCCCTGGCCCGTCTCTCGGCCTCTTCCTCGTGATGACGATGTACCACTTTGGCCAGGCCGACCTTGCGTACCTATCGGCTGACGGCCGCCAGCAGCGGGTCGCCTATCTGTCGCGGGGCCTCTTTCTGATAGGGCTACCCATTGTAGCCTTCCCAGAGGTGGTAGCGCCCATCTTTGAGGCAATCGGCGGCATCGACATGCTGGCGTGGAGCGGGCTCGTGCAGCACCAGATGGCCATCGCGAGTGGGCTCGTCGTTCAGCACGGGCTCTTGCTGGCGGCGCTCTGGATGCGCGACGTGGCCACCCCAGGACAGCTGATGCGCGAACTGCTCAACCTGGCCGTCCTCAGCCTGCTGTTCGCCACCGTCCACCCCCTCGTAGCGTTTGCCGTGTACTTCGGGTTCTGGCACTCGCTCGGGCATATCTTTGAACTTGTGCGCTTCTTCAACCGGCACGACCAGCCCACGTCGATGACGGACTTCTACCGAAAGGCGGCGCTCTTTACGGTGTTGTCGTTCGTATTGCTCGGCGCGCTATACCTGGCCGGCGACGCATTCGGTTCGCAGATGGAGATGATTGCACTCCTGTTTATCCTGATTAGCGTCATGACACTGCCCCATATGCTAATCGTGGAGCGCCTGTACCAGCAGAAAGGAAAAACGGGCCACCCGGCATAACCGAGCAGCCCGTTTCATTACCATTGCAAACATCAAGGCTGCGCGCCGGGGGCCGGCGCGGAAGCACTGGTTACATGCCTTCATCGGAGGGCGGCATGAGCACGGTGTCGATCACGTGGATGACGCCGTTAGACGCTTCGATGTCTGTCTGTACGACCTGCGCCGTGTTGTCGCCCATCAGCATGACGTTGCCGTCACTGATCTGGATGCTAATGGCAGGGCCGGCAACGGTATTGGCCTCTTCAAGCTGGGTCACATCAGACGCCATGGCCTTACCGGGCACGACGTGGTACGTGAGGATGTTGACGAGCTGATCGCGGTTCTCCGGCTGGAGCAGGCTCTCGAGCGTGCCTTCGGGCAGCGCGGCAAAGGCTTCGTCCGTCGGTGCGAAGACGGTGAACGGCCCCTCGCCCTGCAGCGTGCTGACGAGCTCCGCCTCCTGGAGCGCGGTTACGAGCGTGTTGAAGCCGTCAGCGTTGATGGCCGTCTCAACGATGTCGGGCTGGTCGTTCATGTCTTGCGCGAGCGCCGTGCCGGCAGTCAACATAAGCAGCATGGCGACGGCGGTGATGCAACGCATCAGAGATTGTTTCATGGGTACGGGATGCTTGGGTGAAGGAGAGTAACCTAATTCTATGCGCCGACACAACGCAGGGGGCAGCGCTTTATTCTCCCGCGTTGAGCACTCATTACAGGGCTATCACAATCTAGCGATGCAGGTTACCACACGGTCACAAGTGCGGACGCTCAGCCCCTCTTTTCTACCGAGTCTGCAGGCGCGGGGCGCACACTCCGCTGCTGGTATCAGGGGCGGGCGCCGGGCAGCCGGTCGCGCAGTTGACCGCTCAGCTGTAGCAGCGTGACCTCGGCCTGCTTGGCTTCGAACTGCGCCGCGAGCAACCGGCTTTCGGCCTGGATGAGTTGCTCCTGCACCTCGCGCAGCTCGACAGAGGTGATCTCGCCGAGCTCAAATCGTTCCAGTGCGATGTCAACGTTCGCCGACGTAGCCTCCAGGTTTTCGCGTTCAAGCGCGACGAGCTGCAGCCGGTTGCGGTAGTTGGTGAACGCGCTTGTGAGATCGGCGGTGAGTTGCGTACGCACGTCTTCCACGACGAGCTCAGCGGTCCGTTGGCGGACGGCTGCGTTCTCGAGGCGGCGCTGGCGGTTGAGTCCGTCAAACACGTCGAATGACAGCGTGAGCCCGTATGTCAGATCGTAGCTCCGGCTGCTCCGCAAGAAGCCGCTCTCCGACTCGCTGCGGGAATAGCCGTACCCTACATTGGCGTCGACCGTAGGTAGGCGTTCGGCGCGCACCTCTTGCCGCTCCCACTCAGCGGCACGCTGAGCGCGGCGGGCGCGGCGCAGCGCCGGGTTGCGCTCGTCGGCCACGGCGAGCAGTGCCGGTTGCTGCAGGCCCAATGCCACGTCGATGCTATCCGCCACGTTGAACGTGGTAGCAGCCCCGCGACGCGCCAGCAGCCGGTTGAGTGCTGCCTTCGTGTTGGCCAGCGTCACCTCCTGCCGCAGCGCCGCCGCCCGGTCGGCGTTCAGGTCGACGCGCGCCTGGCGCACCTCCAGGTCCGAGGCCGAGCCGACCTCGCGCCGCAGCTCCGCGATGCGCAGCCGCTCCTGGGAGATGGCGACGGCTTCCTCGAACACCTGTAGTTGCTGCTGCTGCCGCGCTACGGCGTAGTACGTCACCACCACATTGGCGAGTACCGACGTGATAAGCGCGTCGGCAGCGGCCTGCTGCTGACCGAGCTCCTCTGCCAGCCGGTTGTACGTGGCAAAGCGGCTCAGCCCATCGAACAGCGTCCATTCCAACTGCGCATCGGCCGCGTACCGAGTGGAGCGGGCGCCGGTTACGTCTTGCGGGTCGCCGCTAATGAACTCCTGCCGCGTGTCGCTGATCGTGCCGTTGTACCCGGCCCCCACTGAGAGCGTCGGGAGGAAGCCGGCGTTCCCGACTGCGTAGTCGTTGGCGGCGATGTCGACGTCGTTGCGGGCGATTTGTGTTTGGTAGTTGTTCGCCAGCGCACGCTGCACCACGTCAGCCAGGCGGAGCGTGTCGCCCGGTACACGCGCATTCTGTGCTGCAGCAGGGGGCACGCCCTCAAGTGCGGCGATAAGTCCACCAAGAAGAAGCAATCGAAAGAGAAGAGAGACGGTCATGGATCGCGGTATGCGTCGTACAAACATGAAAAGCGGGGACGAACGGCGGTTCGCCCCCGACGTGTGGGATGCGGTGATGAGGGGATCGGGATACGATCTACTCAGCGGTCTCCGGTGGTGCTTCGGTGCGCGTCACCTCGCTATCGCCCGGCATGCCGTCGCCTGCCGTCACGTTCGCTGTGGCCCTCTTGGTGCCAGCGTCTTCGCTCGTGAGGTAGGTGTACATCGCGGGGATGACGTAGAGCGACAGCGCCGTGCCGATGACAAGGCCGCCAATGACGGCCAGGCCCATCGGGATGCGGCTCTGCGCCCCGGCCCCCAGCGCGAGCGCAATCGGCAGTACACCGAGCGTAGTGGAGAGCGCCGTCATCAGAATGGGGCGGAAGCGCGCCGCGGCCGCGTCCTCAATCGCCTCACGAATCGAGAGCCCGGCCGCCTTGCGCTGGTTCGCAAACTCGACGATCAGGATGCCATTCTTCGCCACGAGCCCGATCAGCATCACGATCCCGATCTGGCTGAAGATGTTGATCGACTGGTTGAAGTACCAGAGGAAGAGGAACGCGCCGGCGAGCGCGAGCGGCACCGTCAGCAGGATGGTGAACGGATCGCGGAAGCTCTCGAACTGGGCGGCCAGTACGAGGTAGATGAGCACGAGCGCCAGAATGAAGACGTAGAGGAGCCGGTTCGAGGTCTCGGTGAAGTCGCGTGATGGGCCGCTGAGCGAGGTCGCAAACGACTCGGGCAGCACGTCGCTCGCGATGTCGTTCATGGTCTGGATGCCATCGGCGATGGTGTAGCCGGGGGCGAGCTGCGCCGAGATGGTCGCCGACCGGAATCGGTTGAAGCGGAAGAGCTGCGGCGGCGTGGGCCGCTCGCGCACCGTCACCAGGTTGTCGAGCAGCACGGACTCGCCGCTCGCCGAGCGTACGTACAGGCTCGTCAGGTCGAGCGTCTCGTTGCGGTTTTGCTGTTCCACCTGCGCGATGACCTCGCGCTGTTCGCCGTCGCGCACGAAGTAGCCCACGCGCTGCTCGCTGAGCGCCAGTTGCAGCGTGCGCGCCACATCGAGCGGCGACACGCCGATGTTGTTCGCCCGGTCGCGGTCGATCGTGACCTCCAGCTCCGGCTTGTTGAACTTGAGGTTGACATCCGCAAATGCGAAGGCCTCTTCCTGCTGCGCGCGCTCCATGAAGGCCGGCAGCACGCTCTTCAGCTCGTCCAGGTTGGGTGCCTGCAGGACGTACTGCACCGGCAGCCCCCGCCCGAACCCGATTGAGATCGTCTGCTCCTGCGACACGTACGTGCGCGCCCCTTCAAGCTCGGAGACGGCCTGCGTGAGCGCACCGGCGACGTCCATCTGCGTGCGGTCGCGCTGGGCGGGCTCGACGAGTTGCAGGCGCATGAAGGCCGAGTTGACCGAGCTCGAGGCGCTGAAGCCTGGCGACGTCACCGAGATCACGGCACGCAAGTCCTCGCCGGCGACGTCTTTCACCGTGCCGAAGAGCTGGTCGACGTAGCCATTCATGTATTGGAAGGTCGCCCCCTCGCGCGCCGTGGCAAACATGCGCACGCTGCTGCGGTCCTCCAGCGGTGCGAGCTCCTCGGGCAGCGTCGTGTAGAAGAGGGCGATGAGTCCAAGGCATACGGCCATGATGCCGAGCGACAGCCAGCGGCGCTCCATGAACGTGTGCAGCGTGCGCTGATACGCCGCCGTCATGCGCTGGAAGAACGGCTCCGTCTTGCGATAGAACCACGAATGGCCGGCGTCCGATTTCAGCAGGCGTGTCGACAGCATGGGCGTGAGCGTAAGCGCCACGAACGACGAAATGGCGACGGCGCCCGCGATCACGAGGCCAAACTCCTTGAACAGCTGCCCCGTCAGCCCACCGAGGAAAATGATCGGTAGGAAGATGACGACGAGCGAGATGGACGTGGCAATCACGGCGAAAAAGATCTCGCGCGTGCCCTTGATGCCGGCCGTGATGGGGTCGTCGCCCTCCTCAATCTTGGCATAGATATTCTCCAGCACCACGATGGCGTCATCCACCACAAGGCCGATGGCCAGGACAATGGCCAGCAGCGTGAGCACGTTGATGGAGAAGCCCGCCGCGTACATCACGAAGAAGGCCCCGATGAGCGCCACCGGGATGACGACGAGTGGGATGATGGTCGACCGCCAGTCGCGCAGGAACAGGAAGATGACCATTACCACCAGGAACAGCGCGATAAAGACGGTCTGCTGCACCTCGCTGACGCTCTGGCGGATCTGATCGGTCGTGTCGAAGCCGATGCCGAGTTCGAGGTCGGCCGGCAGGTCGCTTTTGATGGTCTCCAGGCGGCTGTAGAACTCGTCGGCGATGTCGATGTAGTTCGAGCCGGGCAGCGGCCGCAGCACCACGCCCACCATGGGTATGCCGTCGCGCTTGAGCACGGTGCGCTCGTTGCGCGGCCCGATCTCGGCGCGGCCTACGTCCTTGAGCCGCACGATCTCGCCACTGGGCGACTGCTTCAGAATCAGGTTATTGAACTCCTCGGCCGTCTGCAGGCGGCTCTGCGTCCGCACGGTGAGCTCGATCGTTTCGCCCTCGATGCTACCGGACGGCAGCTCCACGTTGGCGCGGCCCAGCGCCTGCCGCACGTCGAGCGGCGTCAGGTTGTAGGCGGCCAGCTGCTGCGGACTCAGCCAGAGCCGCATGGAGAACATCTTCTCGCCCCAGATGTCGACGCGGCTCACCCCGCTGATCGTTTGGAGCCGCTCCTTGAACACGTTGTCCGCGATCTCGGTGAGCTCCATCAGGTTGCGCTGATCGCTGCTGATGTTCAGGAAGACGATCGGCGAGGCGTCGGCGTCGGACTTCGAGATCGTGGGCGGCTCCACGTCTTGCGGCAGTTGCCCGCGGGCGCGGCTCACCCGGTCGCGCACGTCATTGGCAGCCCGCTCCAGGTCGGCGTCGAGGTCGAACTCCACGGTGATCGTCGAGCGGCCTTCGCGGCTCACCGACGTGATCGTGCGGATGCCGTCGATGCCGTTGATCTGCTCTTCCAGCGGCTCGGTGATCTGCGAGTCGATCACGTCCGCGTTCGCGCCGATGTACGACGTCGACACGCTGATTACGGGCGGGTCTACGGCCGGGTACTCGCGCACGCCGAGGAAGTAGAAGCCCACCGCCCCGAAGATGATGATCATGAGCGACATCACCGTGGCGAGGACCGGCCGGTCGATGCTGAGGGTGTAGAGCGTCATGTTGATTGTCGATTTTGCGTGCGTCAGTCGGCCTGCGGCCTCGTGTCGAACGGCGAATGGCGCGTTTCACTCGACATTCTGAACGCGAACGGGGAGGCCGGGACGGAGCTGCTGGATGCCGGAGGTGATGACGGTGTCCTGCACGGACAGGCCGCTCGTTACCTGCACCCTGGAATCGGTACGCACGCCCGTTTCAACGGAGCGCGGCTGGGCCACACCGCCGTCGACGACGAACACCTGCTGGCCGCCCAACTCGGGCAGCACAGCAAACGCTGGCACCGTGATGGCGCCGTCGATCGTGTCAAAGACAACCGTGATATCCGCGAAGGCGCCGGGACGCAGCGTGCCGTCGGCGTTGGGGGCTTGCGCCCGCAGCCGCAGCGATCGCGTGTTGGGGTCGATCTGCGGCTCGACGGCGTACACCTGGCCCTGATAGCGCGCCTCCGATCCCCGGATGGTGAACGAGATCGGCGCGCCGGCCTGGACGCGGCTCGCATACTTCTCGGGCACTGACAGGTCGATTTTGATCGGGTTGATGCTCTGCAGCGTGGCGATGCGCGTCTGCGGCGAGATGTAGCTGCCTTCGCTCACGGCCCGCAGGCCGATGGTGCCCGCAAACGGCGCGCGTACCTTTGTCTTCTGGATGCGCGCCTCGACCAACTCCAGCTCCGACTCCAGCACGTTGACCTCGTTCACGGTCTGGTCGTAGGTCTCCTGGCTCACGCCGCCCTCCGCCAAGAGGCGCTCTTGGCGTTGCTGCCGGTCCTCGGCGAGTTCAAGCTGGTATTCGAGCCGCTTGCGCTGCGCCTGTAGCTCCGCGTCGTTAATGGTGAAGAGCAGCTGCCCCTGCTCAACGCGGCTGCCTTCTTCGAACTGAATGCGGGTCACCTTGCCAGAGGCTTCGCTTGTCAACTCAACAGATTCGTTGGCCCGGAGCGTGCCCGAGGTGAGGAGCTGGTCTTGAACTTGAGTCGGCCGGACCACATACGCATCGACCCCAATGGCCTGGGGGCCACTGCGGACGCTCGCCCCGCCGCTTTCGTCCGACGCGCTGATCTTGGGAATAGCGAGGCCGACGAGCACGACAGCGGCCAGTCCCAATCCGACGAGGCGCTTGACGGCTGATGAGTGGTCCTTGGGTTCGGACGTGGGAGAGGCCTCCGAGGAGGACGCAGGCGAATCCATAGGTCTACGCAGTGATGGGTGAATCGACAACCGCGGCCGATGCAGGAGCACAATATGCGCTCGTGCTATACATGCGGATTGCACATCGGTTCGTAGGAGGCGGCGCACGCTATATCGGGTGCGCCACATCGTTACGATTTCCGACCCTGCATCGGACCGCGCTGGTGGGACAGCCTATTGCCGAGTAATGCGAACTCTACGGCTCGGATTCAGCCGAAACGACGAGATGCACGGGGCTGACTGCGAGCAGCACGCCGGTGATACGGAGGGTCCAGCCCACCGGCCCGACGCCCTCCGTCATGGGTTGCGGATGCACCTCCCGATTACGTTTCGTACTTTTGCACGCGTTCCTTGTCTATGCACTCAGTTGTCTGCGCACTGAGTCCTCCCCTCGGTGAACAGCATGCGCTCGTTCGATCGCTTTCATCCTACTATCCTGTGGGCGCGCTCCCACCCGGTCGGCGCAGGCGCCATCGTGCTTGTGCTTGTCTTGCTCACGTCGATGACGTGGCCGCCGCTGATCGACGCACCGCCGGCTGTGAGCCGGGAGGTCACAGACCGTTCTGGCCAGCGCCTGCGCACCGTGCGCCCCAACGGCCGCGGCCAGCCCGTGGCGCTCGACGCCATCGCGCCGGCGGCCATCGACGCCCTCCTCGCCACGGAAGACCGGCGGTTCTGGTGGCACCCCGGCGTCGATCCGCTGGCGCTCGCCCGCGCCACGTGGACGACGCTGCGCCACGGCGCCATCATCAGCGGCGGCTCGACGGTCACGATGCAGGTGGCCCGCCTGCTCCGCAACGAACGCGACCGCGGGTGGGTCGACAAGCTCCTGGAGATGCACCTCGCCCTGCGGCTGGAGCTTCGCTACTCGAAGGACACCCTCCTCGCGCTGTGGCTAAACCGCGTGCCGTTTGGCAACCGGGCCCGCGGCATCGAGGCCGCCGCGCAGTTGTACTTCAGCAAATCGGCCCGCGACCTGACGACGGCCGAGGCCGCCTTCCTGATCGGCCTGCCCCAGAGCCCGAGCCGCTACAACCCGTTCCGCCACCCGGACCGCGCCAAGGCCCGGCAACGGCGCGTCCTCCGCGCGATGGAGCGGAACGGGCACATCACGGCCACCGCGCGCCGCCGCCTCGCCGCGCTCCCGCTCGACCTCCAACCGCCCGAGCAGACCTTCCACGCCCCGCACTTCGTTGAGCGCGTTAAACGTTCAACGTTGAAACGTTTAACGTCCAACGCCCCAACGTCCAACGCCATCGTGGAGGTGCGCACGACGCTCGATCTCGACCTGCAACGCACCGTCGCAGGGATCGTCCGCGGGCACATCACCCAGCTCGCGGATCGCTCCGTCACGAACGCGGCCGCCGTCGTGCTCGACAACCGGACGGGCGATGTCCTCGCCTATGTGGGCAGTGCCGATTTCTGGGACGACCGCGCCGGCGGCCAAAACGACGGCGTGCGGATGCTGCGCCAGCCCGGCAGTGCGCTGAAGCCGTTCACCTACGCCGCCGCCCTGGCGACGCGCCGCACCACGCCCGCCTCCATCCTGGCCGACATCCCGCTGCAGGTGCTGGAGGCCGGCGGCGCCTTTTCGCCGGAGAACTACGACCGCCGCCACCACGGCCCCGTCCCGCTTCGGGAGGCGTTGGCGTCGAGCTACAACGTGCCTGCCGTGCGGATGGCGCGCAAACTGGGCCCCGAGACGCTGCTGCAGACGCTCCGCCGCGC
>CAYFQN010000041.1:2628-18108 GCA_964345285.1 uncultured Rhodothermales bacterium | reverse complement strand
GCGCCTCCGCAAAGCCGGGATCGTCGAGGTCGATGGTGCCGCCTTTGTACGCCTCGGAGGCGACGTTTACCACGCGCGCCTCACCGTGCGCCTCCGCCGTCTCCATCAGCAGGTCGCGCAGCCGGTTCGTCAGCAGGAAATAGGCGAGGTGATTCACCGCCCACGTCATCTCGATGCCGTCGGGTGTCAGCTCGCGCTCGGCCTGGTAGATGCCTGCGTTGTTGATGAGCACATCGAGCCGGTCGTAGCGCGCGATCACCCCCTCGGCCAGCGTACGGATGTCGGCCTGCACGGCGAGATCGGCCAGCAACACGTCGATGGCATCGTGCCCGGTGGCATCGACAATCTCCTGCCGTGCCGCCGCGCCGCGTGCTTCGCTGCGACAGACCATGATCACGCGCATCCCGCGCTCGGCGAGCCCGCGGGCGGTGGCTTTTCCGATCCCCGAGTTAGCGCCGGTAACGAGACAGGTTTTCTTGGTCATGATGTTCACTTCGTTCGCGTCAGGCGGACTCACTTGTCGCTCGTCGTCATTTGCTCGCATGCGCTCGCGCAACCGGCCATCTACTCGCCCGGCGGCTCGTGTCATTGGGTGCCAGCTATGGAACCTGAGCCCCCCATGACCAACCAATGGCGTGGGCGCCAGCGCACACATGACCGCGCGGCAAAGCCGAGCCTCACACCTCCAACGTCACGGCCTGCCGGAAAGCGGCGATGTTCTCCGCCACCGTGCCGTCGCCCTTGAAGATGGCACTGCCAGCCACGAGCACGTCGGCGCCAGCCTGGCGGATCTGGAGTGCATTTTCCGGCTTCACCCCGCCATCGACTTCTAGATAGGCGTCTGAGCCGAGCGCGTTCAGCTCATGCCGCAGGCGGCGGATCTTGCCTAAGCTCGACGGGATGAACGCCTGCCCGCCAAAGCCCGGATTCACCGACATGACGAGCACGAGGTCGACGAGCGGCAGCACCTCTTCGAGCTGCAGGATGGGCGTGGCGGGGTTTAGCGTGACGCCAGCCCACGCGCCCGCCTCGCGGACCTGCTGGATGACGCGGTGCAGATGCGGACACGTTTCCACATGTACCGTGATGATGTCGGCCCCCGCCTCCGCGAAGGCCTCGATGTACCGGTCGGGCTCCTCGATCATCAGGTGCACGTCGAGCAGCGCGCCTGTTTCCTCCCGCAGCGACCGCAACGACTGCACCACCGGCGGCCCCAGGCTGATGTTTGGCACAAAGTGGCCGTCCATCACGTCGACGTGCAGCCAGTCGGCCCCCGCCTCGATGGCTTCGCGGGCGTGTGCTTCGAGCCGGCCGAAATCGGCGGCGAGGATGGACGGGGCGAGCAGCGGCATGGCGGTTCGTTCAATCGGTCAAGCGGCGGATCAGCAATCGGCCCGACGGATCAAAAGATCGACCGGAAGATCACGACGCCGATGGCGATGACAATGGCGTTGGCAAGGGCGATCGGCAGCAGGTACTTCCAGCCGATGTTCATGAGCTGGTTGTACTTGAAGCGCGGGAATGTCCACCGCACCCAGATGAAGAGGAAGGCGAAGAACGCAACCTTCAGCATAAGCGAACCGAACTGGAGGACGCCGAGCAGAATCGACCCGTCGAGCGCCGGGATGGCGGCCAGCAGGTAGGGCTGGAACGGAATGAGGTAGCCGCCGAAGAAGAGCGTCACGATCATGAACGAGGCGATGAACCAGTTCACGTACTCGGCCAGGAAGAACATCCCGAACTTCATCCCGCTGTACTCGGTGTGGTAGCCGCCGACGAGTTCCTGCTCGGCCTCGGGCAGGTCGAACGGGGCGCGGTTCGTCTCCGCGAACGCCGTCGTGATGAAGAGGAGGGCGCCGATTGGGTTGCGGAAGACGTTCCAGCCGAGGAGCGCGCCGCCAGCCGCCTGGTCCTCCACGATGCCCGGCAGGCTGAGCGTGCCGGCGATGAGGACGACAGAGATGACGGCCAGGCCCATCGACAGCTCGTACGAGATCATCTGCGCCGCCGAGCGGAGGCCGCCGAGGAGCGCGTACTTGCTGTTCGAACTCCACCCGGCCAGCGTGATGCCGTACACGCTAATCGACGTGAGCGCCAAGAGCATGAGCACGCCCACGTTGATGTCGGCAATGACCACGCCCTCGGCAAACGGGATGAGCGCCGCGGTCGTCATGGCGATGACCACCATGAGCACCGGCGCGAGCGAGTGGATGAACGGGCTGGCTGCGGCGGGCTGGATGTCCTCCTTCAGCACGAACTTGAACACGTCCGCAAACGGCTGCAGCAGGCCGGCCGGCCCTACGCGGTTGGGACCGGGCCGGTTCTGGATGAAGCCCGACACGCGGCGTTCCGCATACACGAGCACCGATGCCGAGAGCAGCATCACATTGATGACCAAGAAAGCGACGAGGGCCGTCCAGTACAGCGGGAGTTCCATGTCCGCAGCAGAAACAGTTCAGAAAAGCGGGCGCCCCGGTGCACTACACACGAGGTTGAGTATCCGGCGTCAAAAAGTACACGACGGGACGACTATTGTGCAACTCGCGCGCCAGATTCGCAACGGTTTCATGCGGCGCTCCGCGCTTTTCGGCGAGAGTTCAAGTCGGCGATCGTCCCCAGTGGCATGCTCGCCCCCATCGGACCTTCTGCTGCTCTCATTCCGCGTAGTGGGTGGCTTGAGCAATGCATTTCCGGAAACTACCGCCCCCCATGAACCGGCGGGGAAGCACGTCGGCTGTTGGGTCGTATGACTTGGCAGTTGCAGCTGTATCGCACCGAACGGTGCGGCGGTGTATTCGCCTGTGCTCAATCCTGCGCGAGTGGTCCCATGGCTGCACTCGTCATCTTTCTTTCTGTCGTTGCCGTCACCGTGCTGGTCAACCGCATCGCAACGCGTGCCCTTATGCTTAACCGGACTCTCTGAAGAAGTCGCTCGGTTCCAGTCCCGCTCGGCGCTTACCGGAACGGGGTTTGCCACGGAGGAGTCGGAGCGCATCATGCACTATCCAGCCCGCCGGCGTATCATGACGCTGCTCATGGTACTGGGAAACGCAGGGCTTGTAACCGCCGTGTCGACATTTGTGCTCTCGTCTGTCGGAACGGGCACCGCGGCTCAGCTGCTGGAGCGCAGCGTTCTACTCCTGGCGGCCTCACCCTCCTTGTCGCTGCAGCCCAAAGCGAGCGCATCGACCGAATGCTAACGCCCCTCATCGAGCGAGCCCTTGCTCGCTACACCGACCTCGACGTCAAGGACTACTACGCCCTCCTCCACCTGGAGGACGACTACACGGTGGGCCGGGTCGAGGTGCAAGGAGATTCCTGGATGGCGGGCCAGACGATTCAGGAACTTGAACTGTCGAAAGAAGAGGTGCTGGTATTGAGTTTGGACGTGGCAGGCCAGGTAACGGAGTATGCCCCTCACAGCCAGCATGAGATTCGACCTGGTCACTCGCTCATTCTCTATGGCAGGCAGCAGGTCGTTTCCAAGTTGGGGCAGCGCCCCGCAGGACCTGAGGGCTGGCAGGCTCACGAACGCGCCTGCCAAGGACGCGAAGGAAGGCTCCAACGGCAACAGGCGAAGGAGCGCGTTCAAGCTGATGATGCAACGTAGCACTGCTGCTGAGGAGCGGCATAGGGAAGTCCGCGCTCAGCATGAACCGCGCCCTGGGCCGTTCGCCAATGCTGCCCTAGCCCCGCCGTTGTGCCATGCGATGGACTGCCCGGCGCGCGGCGTGATGTGCCGTTCATCAAAACCAGCTGCATAGGTTTGGATGGAACCGTATCACAGCCAGTGTTATTGTAAGCTTGCAGCGGCTGCTCGTTTCGTATTCGCACCGCCCTTCCTCCTTCGGTCTGTCATTGCCCCCTGCAAAACTATGAACCGTTCGATTCGCAACACATTCCTGATCTTGGTCGCCCTTGCCCTATCTATGGCGGGAAGCCGCCCGATGGCCGTGGCCCAGTCGCCCGACCAGCCGCCCCTGATCGACCGGGATCTCTTCTTCGGAAACCCGCAATACGCCAGCGCGCAAATCTCGCCCGATGGGCAGCATGTGGCCTTCCGCCAGCCCTATCAGGACGTGATGAACATCTGGGTGAAAGGCGTCGACGAGCCGTTCGACGCGGCGCGGCCCATTACCGCTGATACGACGCGCCCGGTATCCGGCTACTTCTGGAGCCAGGACAGCCAGTACATCCTGTACTCGCAAGACAAGGGCGGCGATGAGAACTTCCACGTTTACGTGGTCGATCCTACGGCGGAAGCCAACCCGGAAACGGGCGTGCCCCCGGCTCGCAACGTGACCGACTACGAAAACACGCGGGCCCTCATCTACGCCGTGCCCGAGCGTACGCCGCGTGAGATTCTCGTCGGTCTGAACGACCGCGATCCCCAGTGGCACGATGTCTACCGTGTGGACCTGGAGACGGGCGAGCGGACGCTCCTCCTCCAGAATGAGGACAACCTGTCGGGCTTCTCGTTCGACCGGGCGGGCACGCTGCGCCTTGCCACCCGCACCGCGGAGGACGGCGGGACGGAGGTGCTGCGCGTGGACGACGATAGCCTGACTACTATTTACACCTGCACCGTCGAGGAAACCTGCTACCCGGTGCGCTTCCAAAAGGACGGCGAGCAGGTCTACATGGTAACCAACAAGGGAGACCGCGACCTGACGGCGCTCATTCTCTTCAATCCCGACACGCAGGACGAGACCTTTGTCGAGGACGACCCAAAAGGCCAGGTCGACTTCGGCGGGGCCGAGTTCTCGGACGTGACGGACGAGCTCGTGGCAACCTACTACCTCGGCGATCGCCTACGCACCTACCCGAAGGATGAGCAGATAGAGCAGGACCTGACCTTTCTGCGACAGGAACTGCCCGAAGGTGAAATCTACTTCGGCGCCTCCACCGAGGACGAGACGAAGCACATCGTCACCGTCCAGCGCGACGTAGATCCCGGATCGACCTACCTGTACACCCGCACCGGCCCGTCCGTCGAGTTGCTCTACCGCAGCCGCCCCGAGCTGCCGAGCGAGCATCTCGCGCCGATGCAGGCCGTCCGCTACGAGGCGCGCGATGGCACGGAGATCCCGGCCTACCTGACGACGCCGAAGGGCGTGGAGGCCGAGAACCTGCCCGTGGTGATGTACATCCATGGCGGCCCGTGGGCGCGCGACACGTGGGGGTACAACAGCTTTGCCCAGTTCCTCGCCAATCGAGGATACGCCGTGCTCCAGCCCAACTTCCGCGGCTCTACGGGTTACGGCAAGGCCTTCCTGAACGCGGGCAACAAGAAATGGGGCACCGGCCTGATGCAGCATGACATCACCGACGGCGTCCGCTACCTCATTGAGGAAGGCATCGCCGCCCCCGATCGCGTCGCCATCATGGGTGGCAGCTACGGCGGCTACGCCACGCTCGCGGGCTTGACGTTCACGCCGGACGTGTACGCGGCGGGCGTCTCCATCGTCGGGCCGAGCAACCTGATCACGCTGCTCAACTCGATCCCGCCGTATTGGGCGGCTGCCAGGAAGATGTTCAACGAGCGCGTGGGCGACCCGGACGACCCCGAGGACCGCGAGCAGCTGGAGGCCCAGTCGCCCTTCTTCCACGCCGACCGGATCGACGATCCGCTGCTGGTCATCCAGGGCGCCAACGACCCACGTGTGAAGCAGGCAGAAAGCGATCAGATCGTCGTTGCCGCGCGTGAGAACGACGCTGACGTAGCCTACATGGTGGCGCCGGACGAGGGGCACGGCTTCCAGGGTGAAGAGAACCGCCTCGCCATGATTGCCGAAATCGAGCGCTTCCTGGCCCAGCACCTCAGCGGGCGCTACCAGGAGGAGATGCCGGACGCACTGGCCAACCACCTCGCCTCGCTGATGGTGGACGTGAGTACCGTGACGCTACCGGAGGCGCCAGAGGGCGCTGAGGAGGCCGCCACGGCCGACCTGCCTGCCGCCGACGGCAGTGTGGTCACGCCAGGCACGATGCAGTATTCCACCTCGCTGTCCGTGCAGGGGCAGGAGATGACTATCGACGCCACGCGCACCCTCGCGTCGCACGACGGCATGTTGCACATCATCGACCAGGCCACCACGGCGATGGGCACGGCGGTCGACACCTTCGTGGTCGATGCCGAGACGCTAATGCCGCAACGCCGCTCCAGCAAGCAAGGGCCGACCGTCATCGCTCTCAACTACAGCGCAGGGCAGATCACAGGCTCCATCAATAGTCCAATGGGGCAGGCCACCATCGACCGGCCCCTTGAGGCGCCTGTCGTGGGGGAGAGTGGCGCGATGGACGTGTACCTCGCCGCGCTTCCGCTGGCCGAGGGCTACACGGCCACCCTCCGCACCTTCAACGTGCAGCAGCAGCAAGTGCGCCCGATGAAGCTGGAGGTCACCGGCACAGACACCGTGGAGGTCCCTGCGGGATCGTTCGAGACCTACGTGGTGGAGCTTTCTGCGCTCGACGGTAATGACGCAGGAACCGGCACGTACTACGTGATGCAGGCAGCCCCGCACTACGTCGTCCGCGCTGAAACCAACCTGGGCGCGCAGATGGGTGGGGCCACGGCCACGACCCAACTCACAGCCCTCGACGGCGCGCAGTAGCCCCTCCGGAGAGGCATCCTACATCACATGTGGACGACGCGCAGCGCCCGATCTCTCACGCAGAGGTCGGGCGTGGTGCGTGATTGGCCGCGGCACCGCTGGTGCCACCGAATGCGGATCAGCAATGACCCATACGGACTTCTGGGCTGCACGCCTGCAAGCCACGCAGCACTCCTCACACGCTCTGCTGCCAGCGCAGCGTTGCGCATCTACCGTTGCGGAGCCGCCGTCGCAAGATGCTCTAGCAGCGTAAACCCCGCTGTGGTTGCCTGCTGCCCGGCCCCGCCCACGCTCACAAGGACGACGATGCCCTGCTTGGTGGCGCGGTTAAAGCCGACGAAGCTGCTAAAGCCGCCCGTCCCGCCGTTGTGCCACACAATGGACTGCCCGGCACGCGGCGTGATGTGCCATCCATACCCAATGCGGGTGCCCGCAAACGCCGGATTCTCACCGAGGTTGACGTTGGCCTGTGGCGTGATCGCGCGTTGCAGGGGCCGGCCAAGCTCTGTCGTATCAGCCGCCGCTAGGTGTGCGCGGAGGTAGGCCATCATGTCGGCGGCGGTGGAGCGAATCGCGCCGGCGCCTGCCAGTGTGGGAATCTGCCACGGCGGCGTAGGGGTGCCTGCCGGGTTGTACCCCTGCGCGAAGCGCTCCTGCTGGGCCGGCGTCAGATCGATACGCGTATCGCTGAGCTCCAGCGGCGCGGCGATACGCTGCCGAACGAGGGCGCCGTACGACGTGTCCGCCTGCCGGGCCAGCGCGTGGCCGAGCAATCCCATTCCCAAGTTGGAGTAGGCGTACGTCGTGTCCAGCGGACCGGGTCGCTGATAGCCATCCAGGAAGGCGTACAAGTGCTGCACCGTGTAGTGCGCGTACGGGTCGGCTGGGTTGGCCGGGGGGAACAGGTTGGATGGAATTCGCGGGAGCCCCGAGCGGTGCGTCGCCAACTGCAGTAGCGTGATGGGGTCCTGCGCGCCCCCGGGCAGGGCGAGCGAATCGGGCAGGAGGTGGGCTACCGGGTCATGCGGCTGCGCGCCCCCACGCTCGACGGCGTCAGCGAGTAGGAGTCCGGTGAACGTCTTGGTCACGGAGCCGATCTCGAAGATCGTCTGTGCGGTGGGCGGCGTCCCGGCCGTATCCACCGCCCCGAAGCCGATTACGACCTGCCCCGTGGCGGGGTACCCGTCCAGGTCGACTTCTGACTCGGAGATCACGCCGATGACGGCAGCTCCCGGATGCGGCGCGACGAGCGCCTCGCCGATGGAGTCGACGGTGGCCAACAGCGACTGCGCCCCGGCCGTCGGCAGGGGCCCCAGCACCAATCCGAGAAGGGCCGTCCCAATCAGTCGATACAGGATGCGCGTCATCGTTTCCTCCATTCAGCAGCTGTGGCGCGATGAGCTATCCCTGGTTCTCCGGGCGCACAAAGTAGCCCGCCACCCGCCATGCGTCCCCGTCTTTCATCAGTGTCGCCGTTTCGATGAGGGTCTGATTGCCGTACTGGGCACGGTACTGAGCAATCACATATTCACCCTCGGGCACGTTGGGAAGCGACGTCGTATACCGCGCCGCAACGAGCGAACGCTCCTGCAGCTCCCCAAATTGGCTGTGGACCTGCTGGATCTGATTCGCCCATTGGTCGGCCGTGACTTGCGACTTGAGAAGGCGGGCCGCTTGCTCCCACGTGGCCTGGTAGTCGTTCGCATCGAGGAGTTCAATCCACTCAGCCGCAGCCTCTTTGGCGGCCGTCACCTGTTCCGCGTTGGACTGGGCTTGGACGGGCGCCACAGCCAGCCCAGCGGTGAGCAGCATCAGGGCGAGTACGAGACGAACGTTGTATCGCATGTTAATGTATCGCATATCAATCACCACGTAATGTATGAACGAACGGAACGATATGGGGTGAGTACGTTGCTTGCCCTGTTACGAACGCGCCGACGACGAGGATGCACCACTCACCAGTGGGCATAGCCGTTGGTCATGGGATCCTTCCAATTTCCCGGTACATCAAGCATCTTTCTCATGCAATAGCCTGCGGCCCCCCGCCCATTTGCTCTATTCGCCCCCGTGCCTACTCCGTCTTTCCCCTCTCGTCTTATCGACCGCTCGTCGCCCCGGCTGCTGATGGCCGCCATGCAGCTGGTGGGCTGGTGCGTATATGGCATCATCTACTACGTCACACTGCGCCCTTTCAATCCATTCCCCGACATCGTGTTGAAGCAAACGCTGGTTGCCGCCGGATCGGGGCTGGTGCTGAGCACGCTGCTGGGCGTGGCGTACCACCGCGGACGCGTCATCGCGCTGCACCCTGCCGCCGAGGCAGCGGCGGTGTTCGTTGGCGCTCTCGCTACTGGGCTGCTGTGGTACCAGTTGAAAGCGTGGGGCGCCGGCTGGGTCGACCCATTCGAGATGCCCGTGATGGCGCTCGTGTCTGTGCTGCCCGGCGATGGGTCGATGCTGTCGCGCATGGAGGCCTTTCCCATCGTGCTGCTCGTCTGGAGCGGGTTTGAGCGCGGCATCGCCCACTGGTACGAGCGCCAGCACCAACAGCAACGCGTGCTACAGGCCGATGCCGAAGCGCAGCGCGCGCAACTCCAGATGCTGCGCTACCAGCTCAACCCCCACTTTTTCTTCAACGCGCTGAACACCATCAGTGCCCTGGCCGACGAAAACCCCGACCGCGTGAAGACGGTGGTGAACGAGTTGTCGGGTTTTCTGCGCTACTCGCTGCTAGACGGTGACACGCTCACCGTGCCGCTACAGGAAGAAGTGGAGGCCGTGGAGCACTACCTGGCCGTCGAGTCGGTCCGGTTCGAGGACGACCTGCAGGTGACGATCGACGTGGACCCAGCAGCGGGGCAGCACCGTGTGCCGGCGTTTCTGGTGTTTCCGCTCGTCGAGAACGCCGTGAAGCATGGCCAGCGCACGAGCCCGTTTCCGCTTCAGCTTCACATCACCACCCGCCACACCGACGATGCGCTCGTCCTTGCCGTGGCCAACACCGGATACATACAACACGAAGCGCGCCCTGCGAACAGTGGCACGGGCACCGGGCTCAGCAACGTACGGGCCCGGCTCGCTGCGCAATATCCTGAGGCCCACACGTTTACCCTCACCGAAAGCGACGGATGGGTGCGCGCTCGCATCACTATCGACCCCGCCACACCAACCGAGTAGCCCATGTCTACCACGTTACGCGCCCTGATCGTCGATGACGAGCGCCTGGCCCGCCGTGCCCTGCGCAGCACCCTGGCTGCCCACGACAATGTCACGCTCGTGGGTGAGGCCGCTACGGTCGAGGAGGCTGCAGCGCTCATCCAGGAGGCGACGCCAGACGTCGTGCTGCTCGACATTCAGATGCGCCGCGAGACAGGCTTCGACCTGCTCGACCGCATCGACATCGACACCCCCGTCCATGTGGTGTTCGTCACGGCGCACGACGAGTACGCCGTGCGCGCCTTCGAGGTGAACGCGCTCGACTATCTGCTCAAGCCCGTCGACCCGAAACGGCTCGACGAGGCCCTGCAGCGCGTCCGCACCTCCGAGGCGCCACTGCCTCGCCAATCCGACGCCGCAGGCCACGCCTTCCGTTACGACGACCTCTTTTTTTACGAGGAAGGCCGCCAGCCGCGCTTCATCCGGATCCGCGACATCGTGCACATCGAGGCCGCCGGCAACTACACCGAGCTGCACCTTGCCGATGGCAGCACGGCGCTCACGTCCAACACGCTGAGCGCGTGGGACGAGCGCTTGCCCAGCGACCGCTTTGTGCGCATCCACCGCTCTACCATTGTCAACGTGGAGCATGTGGAGCGGATGGAGCGCACCGCCAACTATACGTTCGACGTGTTTGTGGCCGGGCAGGAGGCACCCCTCGCCATGAGCCGCCGCCGCGCCAAAACGCTGAAAGACCAGCTCAGCTAGGGCGAGCGCTAGGGCGAGCGCCCGGCGCGCTACTGCTGCCGCAGCTCCAGGTCGCCGCTGAACGTGCTAAACCGCACACGCGGCCCGCCGCCATTGACCGATCCGCGGTACTCGTTACCTTCCGTCTCGACAGTGTCCATCGAGAACTTACTGTCGAGGTCGCCGCTCATGCCCATGTCGAGGTCCAGGTCGAACGCGGCGTCGGCCGGGAGGAGCAGTTCCACGTCGCCCGAGAAGCTTTCGAACCGGCACTCGTCGCCGATCGATCGCATTGAGATGGTCGCATCGCCCGAGAACGTCTCGAAGCGGATGCTGCCTGCGAGGTTACGCGCCTCGAAGTCGGACGAGTACGTTTCGGCGTCAACTTCCCCTTCGATGTCGTCCAGCGTCACAGCCGAGGAGAACGTTTCCAGCTCCAGCCCATTGCGCAGGCCCGTCACTTCGATCTCGGAGCTGAAGTCGTCAATCGACAGCTCGGCCGTGGCGGGCATCTGGATGGTGTAAAACGTGGGCGGGCGGTCCTTGTCGCTGCCCATGCTGAAGATGCCCAGGAAGCGGTCTTCCTCCAGCTCATCGTAATCGGTTTCGATGGTAACGCGGCCGCCGCTACCGTCAATCCGGATCTGCGTGGCATCAACCAGCTCCTGCTCGTCGCCTTCGATGCGCACGTCGATCTGCACGGCGGCGCGGTCCCACGTCGTCACGGTGATGGCGCCGGTGAATGCGTCAAGCTCCAGCGTCCCGTCGCGGTCGAGGCTCACGGTTTCGCTAATGGTGCGCGACGCCTGCGCCTGCGCACTCGATGGGGCGAACAGCAACAGCCCGGCAATGAGCAGCGCAATCCAACGATGGGCATCCGTAGTCAATGAACTCATGGTATCGATGGGAAAGATGGGGTATGTAGTCTCACTGGAAGCAGACACGGGCATCCGCGAAATGGTTGCACGCATCCCGTGCATCCAACGGACGAGCGCGCGCGCCGGGTTGTTACGCGGCACGCGCGACGCCGCTGTCTACTTCCGCTCGGCTGTGAACGTGCCGTTAGGCTGGTGCAGCGTCATCTGCGCAATGGCGCCATCGTCCGTCTGAAACGAGACGCGGAAGCCGGATAGGTTCTGGATGTCGAATGCGTTCTCGTCGGTCGGCTCCAGCGTGTATGTCGGCTGGCCGGGCACGGTGAGGGTGAGGGTGTCCTCACCGCGGAGGCGGACAGTGATCGTCTGTCCGCGGAAGGCATAC
The DNA here is from genome assembly GCA_964345285.1 of uncultured Rhodothermales bacterium. Taxonomy (GTDB): domain Bacteria; phylum Bacteroidota; class Rhodothermia; order Rhodothermales; family Salinibacteraceae; genus JAAAPH01. Next base: position 6,331 of record CAYFQN010000041.1, on the reverse strand, counting down.
TCACCGGTAAACTGCGACAGGTACTCCGTGTCCTGCAATGCTTCGCTGGCTGCCCGTGTGAACACGATCGGGTCCACGGCCGGCTCTAGCGGGACGACGACCTCATCCACACTGCCGTCCATGGCCATCTCGAACTGAACCGGGAATGTCTGCTCACCGCCCCCGATCTCTGGATGCAGCTCAAACACGTCGTAGCGCGCGTGCCGGAGCGTGCTGCTGAACTGGCCGTATCGCCCCACGAGGCTGTCGGCGTCCATCGTCACCTCGAACGTGCCGTATCCCGGATGGGTGTACTGCCCCACGTAATCGTCCAGTGCGTGGGACGGCGGCGTGTCCGCAGCGTGCGTCGTGTCGGCGGACGACCCGCCCTCGGCAGCGGCGCGCATCTGCTCGACCTGGCCCGCGATGCGCGCATTCCAATCGACGGTGTCATCGCCCAGCATCCGGTCGATTAGCTCGTACATGAGAATGTACGGCGCGGGCGTGCCATTCTTGTTGGTGAGGATGACGAAGCCGAGGTCGTCGTCTGGCATGAAGCCCACGAGCGCCGCGAAGCCGTCGATATTGCCGCCGTGCTGTAGCAGCCGGTGCCCGCGATACGGCTGCACAAACCAGCCCAGCGCGTACATCGTGTACGGCGCCTCCTGCGCAGCGAATTGTAGCGGGAAGTTTTCAACGACGATGCGCGGTGTCATGAGCTGGTCGATCGTGCTGGGCTCGATGACCTGCGTGTCGGCGTGTTTCCCACCGTCGAGGAAGAGTCGCACCCACGGCAGCATCTCCGTCACGCTGCTGTTGATGGACCCTGCCGGCCCCACCGCGTCGATGTTGCGGACGTCGATGGCCACGAGGCTGTCTGTACCGCCGGCATACGGCCGCGCATGGTTGGCTGCCTGCTGCATCGTGTTGACAGAGAGCGTGCTGGTCGCCATCCCGAGCGGTTCGAAGATGCGCTGCCGAACGACGTCTTCCCATGTCGACCCGGTGCGCTGACCGGCCAGGTAGCCGGCCGTCATGTACATCAGGTTCTGGTACTGGAACGTAGTGCGGAACGGCTCGCTGGGCGGCAGATGCTCCAGCCGCGTGAACAGCTCCTCGCGCGAGGCGTCCGTCCCGTACCACACGAGGTCGTGCCGGGGAAGACCCGAGCGATGCGTGAGCAGATCGACGGGCGTCATCTCCTCGGCGGCAAACGCGTCGTGCATGTCGAAGCGTGGCAGATACTCCTGCACCGGCGTGTCCCAGTCGAGCTCTCCGTCGTCGTGCAGGATGCCAAGCGTGGCGGCCGTGACGGCTTTCGACGCCGACCCGATGGCGAAGAGCGTCTCATCCGTCACCGGCGTCTCGGTCGCCGTATCGCGCACGCCGAAGCCTTGCGAGAACACGACGGCGCTGTCTTTCACGACCCCGATGGCCAGGCCCGGCACGCTCCAGTCGGCCATCACCTGCTCGATCTCGGCGCCGAAGCCTTCGAGCCATTCGGGCGGTGCCTGCTGGGCCCCGGCCGGTGCCGCAGCTACAGTAATCCACGCCAGCGCAGCGAGGAGAAGGCGGCAGATCTGTTGCAGGACATGATCGATGCGGTTCATAGCGAGCCTCCAAACGGTAAGGAAAGCGGGTGCAATGCGGTGTAATTTGGCAGTAAACATAGAGCCTAAAGCGGAAAGGTCAAACACCGATTGCCACACCAGCGCGCCGTTCGCCCAACGGCCACCGTCCCATTGGGGATGGGTCGCGGCGTTTGTATCTTTTTCGGGCACCCCATTGATCCTGATCATTCTCCCGCTGCTATGGCTTTTCCTATCCTCCGCCGGCCCACTCTCCTGCTCGTCCTCGTGCTTGGTGCCAGCACCCTGGCCGCGCCCGTCCACGCCCAAGATGGTGCCCTTACGTACGCGCCCACCGGCGCCCCGTACGATCGTGCCATTTCCGTAGCGCGCGACAGCGTCGAGGCCCTGATGGCCGAGCAGCGGATACCGGGCCTCACCGCCGCCGTACTCGTCGATGGGCACATCGTATGGTCAGAGGGCTTCGGCTGGGCCGACGTGGAGAACCAGGTGCCTGTGACGCCGCTCACCAAGATGCGCATCGGCAGCGTCTCCAAGTCGATGACGGGCGCGGCCCTCGGTGTGCTCTTGGATCGCGGGCAGATCGACCTCGACGCACCAGTGCAGCAGTACGTGCCCTCCTTCCCCGAGAAGCGCGCCCCCATCTCGACGCGACAGGTCGCCGGGCATATCGCCGGCATCCGCCATTACCGCGGCGACGAGTTTCTCATTGACGAGAACTACGACTCGGTCGAGGAGGGCCTGGCCATCTTTGAGGAGGACTCGCTGCTATTCGAACCCGGCGCGCAGTTTCAGTACTCCAGCTACGGATGGAACCTCGTGAGCGCGGTGGTTGAGGGCGCGTCCGGGCAGGCCTTTTTGCCCTTCATGCGCGCATCGGTCTTTCGCCCGCTCCGTCTGCGCCACACCGTCGCCGACCATACGGACAGCCTCATTACCTACCGCACGCGGTTTTACTCAGTAGAGGACAGCGTGCTCATCAATGCACCCTACGTAGACAACAGCTACAAGTGGGCAGGCGGCGGCTTCCTCTCGACGGCGGAAGACCTCGTCCGCTTCGGCGATGCGCTGATCAGCGGCGACTTCTTCACGCCGGCCGCGCGCGACGAGCTGTTCACTGCGCTACGCACCACCGGCGGCGAGCGCACCGGGTATGGGCTCGGCTTCTTCGTCGGCACCGATGACGCCGGGCGCCGCACCGTGGGCCACAGCGGCGGCTCGGTGGGCGGGACGACGCAGTTCATCATGTATCCGGAGCAGGACGTGGTCGTGGCGCTCATCGCTAACCGGGGCGGCGTCGACTACCGCGCCGTCCACCGGCACATCGCTGCGCTGTTCATGGAGTAGTCTCAGGCAGGTCGCGGGACGGTTTTCCACGTCGTCGGAAGAAGGTTCAGGATTGCCGCTCAGCGGCTCAGAACCTGGAAGCGCTTGCTCTATGAAGGGGGCGAGAAGGATCAAAAGCCGGGAGCGCTTACACTTTAAGAGTGTGTTAAGGATGGGTACTCGAAGCGCTTGCAGGCTGAACCGGTGCGTTTTTCGTCCGATATGAGGTTGCGCAACGGGCCGGTCCCGAAACGGTGGCATTACGCCGCCAGGACGACGCCCGGTTCGATTTTGCTACCTTCATCAATTGGACATGACGACATGAACACCTTCTTCCGCTCCCTCATCGCTAGCCTTGCCGTTGGACTCATAGCTCTGGTAGCTACGCCGGTACATGCCCAGTCTACGGAGGCCAAGCTGCTGGCCCAGCCGTCTCCCGCCTGGACGCAGCAGTTCGAGGACCAGATGGTGACGCTGCTCCACGCGCCCGACGCCGAGCGTCCTGAGCGCGCCATGCAGCTCATCATCCACTACGCCCAACTGGATGACATGAACGACGAGTCCATGTTCAATCTCGCTCGTACCGCTCCACACCTGCTCGATACGTACATGCAGAGCGAGGACGTGGGAACGCGCCTGCTCGCGCTCGCCGCCCTCAACGCCGTTGACCACGAGCCAACGCTGAAGAAGCTGGCCCAAACCCTCAGCGGTGAGCAATCGGACGTGGTGCGCCAGCGTGCAGTCCACATGCTCAGCGCGCGCCTCCAGCGATAGCCGCATCGCGACCCTGACATCAGTAACAGCAAAAG
>CAYFQN010000041.1:0-2528 GCA_964345285.1 uncultured Rhodothermales bacterium | reverse complement strand
GCGCGCGCCTCCAGCGATAGCCGCATCGCGACCCTGACATCAGTAACAGCAAAAGCCGGCTGGGCCTCTCGGCCCGTGCTGGCTTTTGCATTGACGTGCCTGTCATCTCCCCCATCTGTCCGATGCTGCCTGCCACACGTACTTGAGGAGCGGTAGGCTCGCCCGGGCTCGAGGACCTCATCGGTGAAGCCCGGTTGCTGCAGGGCCGCATCGTCCACGGCGCGGCGGACCAGGTAGTTTTCCCAGCGCAGATAATCGGCGATCGGTGTGGCGCGGTGCGCCGCAAACCCGCGCGGCATGCCAGCCAGCATATCGTCACCGGGACCAACAGGCAGACCGCGCTCGTCCATCGTGGCCAGCATCTGCTTGAAGCTCTCCGGGTCGTCTACGATGGCTTGCCGAACGGGCCGCAGGTACTTCACCGCCGGATGGTAAAAACCCGCAGCCAGGAAACACGCATTGGGCTCAACGTGGACGTATACCACACCGGGTGACTTCTTCGTGCCGCTCCGGTCGAACACCACACCCAGGTTCGTCTTGTATGGCCGCTTGTCATTCGAGAACCGGGTGTCGCGGTAGATGCGAAAGCGCGACCGCTTCGGGTCGCCTGCGAGGGGCAGATCCTCCGCTGCCATGCGCCGCGCCACGTCGGCGATGAGGCACTCCATTGGCCCCTTCAATTCATCCTCGTAGGTGGCCTTGCGCGCCCTGAACCACTCGCGGCGGTTGTTCTCCGACAAACCGCGCAGGAAATCGAACGCCTCGTCCCGCAACCCCGGAAAGGGCGAATAGGCCATCAACTCGCTCATTCGGAGTATGTGCTCGTACGTGAAACAGGGCAACGGGCGATGCTCGTGGTGGACCATCGCTCGATTGCTCAGCAGCTTATTGGCGCACACGCGTACGAGATGCCGAACAGCAGTGGGCCGCGCCGACCTTGCGCTCACCGGCTGGGCGACGTGACCACTAAGCGGGCTGCCCTAGTGCCGCGTCCAGCTTGCCAGCGAGCTGATCCTTGGGCACCACCCCAACGACTTGGTCTACGACCTCGCCGTCCTTGACGATGAGCAGTGTGGGAATGGAGCGCACGCCGTACTTTTGCGCCGTTGCCGGATTGTCATCCACATTCACTTTGCCCACTTGGGCTCGGCCGGCGTACTCCGCGGCGAGTTCGTTCACGGTGGGGGTGAGCATGCGGCACGGGCCGCACCACGGCGCCCAGAAGTCAACCAGCACAGGCTGGTCGGCAGCGAGCACGTCGTCGGCGAAGTTGTCGTCGGTAAATGTAAGGGTGTGTTCAGCCATCCTTTTGGGGTTCTGTGATGTCCGTGAAAGCAACGATCGGTGAAAGCAGCGCTGGTAATCGGCGTTTCTGTGTGGGGTGCTACGTGTGTCCGTTACGATGCAGTCGCCTTGGCCGTCTCGTCCAGCGTGGAATAATCCGTGTACCCTTCCTCGTCGCCGCCGTAGAAGGTGGACTCGTCCCACTCGTTCAGCGGCGCGTCCAGGGCAAATCGCGTCGGCAGGTCTGGGTTGGCGAGGAAGTAGCGGGCGTAGCCGATCAGGTCGGCGCGGCCGTCTTGGAGCGCTGCTTCGCCCGATGCACGGTCGAAGCCCCCAGCAACGATTAGCGTTCCATCATACGCGCCTCGTAAAAACGCCGACACTGCTGTGCCATCGGGGAGTTCATTTTCAATGCCGTGCACGTAGGCCAGATCGAAGGCCTCCAGCTGCTGGACCGCGTAGCCGAACGTGGCCGTTGGATCGTCGTCGTGCATGTCGTTGAACGTGCCGCCGGGCGAGAGCCGGACGCCGACGCGGTCTGCGTTCCATACGTCCGTTACGGCCTCGGTGACTTCCAACAGGAAGCGACCACGATTCTCAACCGATCCACCGTAACGATCCGTGCGATGGTTTGTGCCACTCTGCAGGAATTGATCGATGAGGTAGCCGTTGGCCCCATGGATCTCCACGCCATCGAAGCCTGCGGCTTTCGCGTTGGCAGCCCCGTCCCGGTACTGCGCCACGACGGTAGCAACCTCCTCAGTAGCTAAAGCACGCGGCGTTTCGAACGGCACCTGCTCACCATCAGCAGTGAACGTCTGCCCGTCAGGCCGGATGGCCGAGGGAGCCACCGGCGCATCGCCACCGTGAAACGAGGGGTGAGAGATCCGGCCAACGTGCCACAGTTGCAGCACGATGCGCCCGCCCGCGTCGTGCACTGCACCGGTGATGCGTCGCCACGCGTCTACCTGCTCGTCCGAGTGGATGCCCGGCGTGCTCGGGTAGCCCTGCCCCAGAGGCGCAACCTGCGTTGCCTCCGTGACGATGAAGGCAGCACCGGCTCGCTGACGATAGTACGTGGCCATCAGGTCGGTAGGCATCGTGCCAGGCGCACGATTCCGGGTCATGGGCGCCATCACGACACGGTTTGGAACGTTCAGCGCACCGACGGTGGTTGGTTCAATCAGCTTCAGGTTCATGGACGCATGCGGGATAGGACAGCAAGTTGCTTTTACGTGCATGTT
>CAYFQN010000040.1:0-18286 GCA_964345285.1 uncultured Rhodothermales bacterium | reverse complement strand
GCCCCTGATTGAGCGATGAGCCGCCACATGCTGCCAGCAGCGTGGCAAGGATCACCGTTGCAATGGGACCTGTGATACGCATGGGCATGGGGGGTGTGAGAGGGCGCGCGTGTGGGGGTGTGGGAGCATATGTACCCCCAACCACCCATCCGCCTACACGCTCCCAGCATTATCTCACGCGGAAGAATTGCGGGCGATCATTGTTTTTGATAACCATCACGAGCGGTCTCTGCCCGCGGACGTCGAGCCGTGCGATGTCGCGCGCCTGCCCCGAGACGCGGAAGCCGCTCTCGCGCGTGGGCACGGCGGTGAAGCGGCCAGTGCCATCGCCGCGCAGCCATGTGCCGTAGCTGGCGTCCGGGCGCCCGAGATTGGATTGCACGCCAAAGAAGTTACCTGCCAGCAACAGGTCGAGATGCCCATCACCGTCGATGTCATCGGGCAGTACGCCGTACATCGGCGCCAGTTGCGCTTCCGTCGGCAGAGCGCTCAGTGAGAACGTGCCATCCCCCCTGTTTTCGAGGTAGGATGTGCTGTTCCGATACACCGTCTCCACACGTGCCCGATCCAGCTGCTGACGGCTAAAGATCTCCCATACTGGCCGCTTGGCGTAGCTTTCGTGCGTGGGCAACTGCTCCTGCAGGTAGGGCACCTGGCGCACCAGCGGCCCGCGGAGCGGAAGTGGGTAGCGCCCGCTCTCCTTGGCGACGGACACAATTTGATCGACATATCCATTCCGATCAAAGTCGCCCACGTGCATGGTGACGGGCGCGTCGGGATCGGCCTTCAAGCGCGTGTTCTCGCCCCAATTGCCGAGGATAAAATCGTCGTCGCCGTCGGCATCAAAGTCAGCCGCCACGAGGCGAGTCCACCAGCCGTGGCTGTTCGCCAAGGAGGGGTCGTCGATCTTCTCCATTTGACTCCCGGTGTTGCGAAACACCGAGACGGGCATCCAGTCGCCCACAACGATGAGATCGGAGCGATTGTCTCCATCGACATCCGACCAGAGGGCGTCTGTTACCATCCCGATTTCGACCAGATCGGGGGCCACCTCCTCTGTTACATCACGAAACCGGCCCGAGCCGTCATTTTCCAACAGGTAGCTGCGCGGCGCGAGGCCGTACCGCCACGGGATGACGCGCCCGCCGACGAACAGGTCGACGTCGCCATCGCCATCGTAATCGGCGGCTGATACACTGGAGCCGCTCGTAATCATGCGGGGCAGGTGCCGGGTGGCCTTGTCGAAGCGCCCGGCTCCGTCGTTCAGGTACAACCGATCCTGCAGGGCGGGCGATTGTGGCGAGTAGGCATTCCCACCACTCACCACGTACAGGTCGAGATCGCCATCACCGTCGGCATCGAAGAAGGCGGCACCCACGTCTTCAGACAAGCGATCGGCGCGGAAGACCTCTGTGTTCGTCGCCTCAAACCGGCCGTCCGCGCGCTGCACGTAAAGGGCACCTGTCGCCTGCTTGGCACCGCCCAGAAACACATCCATCCGCCCATCGCCGTTGACGTCACCCGTTGCTGCGCGCGGTCCTTCGGTGGACACCTTTTTCGGGATGAGCTGCTGGCGTTCAAAGTCGACAAACGCGTTCTCCTCGTGGCGATAGTCCAGCGTGATCTCGTCGGTAGCGTCCGTAAAGCGTGGCGGGTTGGGGGCCGCCGGAAGGACTGAGGCATCATTCGGGGTCGACTCGTCGTGCCGCATCACGAGCCGCTGGTTGGCCGGCACGTCGGCCATCCGCTGCACGCGGCCGTCCGGCCAGCGCACCGTGACCGCGTCGAGCGTGTCCGCCGTGCCCACGCCAGCGGTGAGCACCGGATCGACCGTCGACTGGAAGCCGCGGGTGGGCACCTGCTCTAGGTAGATCGTCTGTGTGTCAGCCTGCACCGTGATCTGCGCGCCGACACCGAGGCGGTTTCGGTCGGGGCCCTGCAACTCGATGCGCAGGTAGTTTCGGTCGAGCAGTGTGTCGGCCTCGTTGCGATAGATGAACGCTTCGTGATCCAGGTTACTGACGACCAAGTCGAGGTCGCCGTCGGCGTCGAGATCCCCGTACGCAGCACCGTTCGAAAAGCTCGGGGTGTCAAGCCCCCACTCAGCCGTTGCCTCCGTGAAGGTGAGGTCGCCACTGTTCCGGAAGAGGTAGTTCTCGATCCGCGTCTCGGGAATGCGCTCCAGGAGCTGCATGAAGTCGACGTCGCCCCCTTGCGTCAGTTCGCGAATCGTTTCATCACTGGCTAAGTCCCGCAGAACGTCTTGATCCGTCAGGTCGCGCCGGATGCCATTGGAGACGAACAGGTCCTTCTGCCCATCAAGGTCGAAGTCAGCGAAGAGCGCGCCCCAGCTCCAGTCGGTTGCGTGCACACCAGCCAGCTGGGCGACCTCGCTGAACGTGCCGTTGCCGTTGTTCAGCTGCAGCGTGTTCTGCGTGATCTGGTGGTAGTACCCGTTGCGCAGGCTAGCCTGCGTGGCGCTCCAGGGTTCGAAGGTCGTCGTGGTCTTCAGCCGCTCGTCGCTCTCGGGCAGCATGTCGGTCACGAAAACTTCGGGGAGCGCGTCGTTGTTGATGTCGGCGATGTCGGCGCCCATCGAGGAGAGGCTAATGTGCCGCATCTGGTCGGTGATGGCCTCGCGGAACGTGCCGTCTTGCTGGTTGATGTAGAGGTAATCGCGCTCGAAAAAGTCGTTCGAGATGTAGATGTCCGGCCAGCCATCACGATTCAGATCACCGACCGACACGCCGAGTCCGAAGGCGATTTCGCTCTCGAGAATGCCCGCCGCTTCGGTGACGTCGACAAACTGGCCGTTATCGTTCCGATAGAGCTTATCGCCACCGAGCGGGTCGCGCTGCATGCGCAGGTTCTGGCGCGGATCGAACGAGCCGATGTCGGTGAAGGCGTTGTTGAGCAGGTACATGTCCAAGTCGCCGTCGCCGTCGTAGTCGAAAAAGGCCGCGTGCGTGCCGTAGCCGGCATCGTCGAGGTTGAACGCGGCGGCCTGCTCGGTGAATTGCGGCACGTCGTTTTCATCCGTGCCCTGATTAACAAACAGCTCGTTCCGGCGGTCGTCGTCCTCCAGTTCGCCCGAGTTGCACACGTAGATGTCGAGCCGTCCGTCGCTGTTGATGTCGACGAGGCTCACGCCGGTCGACCATGCGCGCTCGCCCCCTGTACCCGACGCATCCGTCACGTCATCGAACCACCAGTCGCCGCGGTTCAGGTACAGCCGATTTGGCTCTTGATTGGACGTGAAGTAGATATCGGCCAGTCCGTCGCCATTCACGTCGCCCACCGCTACGCCGCCGCCATTGTAGTAGTGGCGATACGTGAACACGTTGGTCTCGTTGGTGAGGTTGAGCCGGTTCACAAAGTCGATGTTCGTGTATGACGCTGGCAGCTCGGTGAACAGCGTTTCGACCGGTACGTCACTGCGGTTGGCGCGCGTACGCGACTCGGTGCATCCGCTCACGGCGAGCAGTAGCAACAGGCCAGCAAGGGAAAGGGACCAGTGGAGATACATCGAGGCGATTGATCCGTGCAGGAAAAACATCGAGGCGCGTGTGCAACTCGTGGGGCAACGAAGGGCGCCGCCCTTGGTTTTGTCGGGAATCCCTTGGTTTGACGAACAAGCGCGTCTATCTGGTGTGTCCCATGCAACGGGGCATTTTGACTCGTGTACCTGGCTACATGGTCACCAAAATGCGCAGCAGTCAAACGGAAACGGCCTAGCCGACGGATGCCAGCTAGGCCGCTTGTGTTCGTGTGCTGCCGTTCGCCGAACGGCCGGCGCGATCAGTACCCGGGGTTCTGGTCCAGGGTCGGATTTACACTGATCTGCGCTTCTGGGATCGGGAAGAGCGCGCGGAACGGATCGCTCGCCTGCTTGAACTGCCACGGGGCCGTGAACGTCGGCGCGTAGTACGGGCTGTCCAGGTCGCTGCCACCGTGTGCAAACTCGTAGCGGATCAGATCCTGGCGGCGCACACTCTCGAAGTGCATCTCATGGCCGCGCTCCTGCAGGATCAGTGCCCGCATCGTGCTCTCATCGGCGGGCGGCAGATCGTCGGTGCTCGCGTTGGCCCGATCGCGAAGTGCCTCGATGTACGGCGAGGCCGCACCGGGTCCATTCACCTCGTTCTCCGCCTCGGCCTTGATGAGGTACATCTCAGCCAGACGGAAGAGGGGGTAATCGTTCCCCATGTTGGTGCCCACCGCACCCGGGTCAAGCTCCCACTTCATAGGACGGGCGCCTGGGGCCTCCAGCGTCTCGGCGTCACCTTCCAGTTGGATCGATGGAATCGTGGGTGAGAAGCTCAGCTGTGTGTCGGTCCCGCGCACGGTCACCGGGCCGGAGTCCGGGTCGCTGTAGCAGTCGGCGCCGTGGCACTCGCTGGACGGCTCTTGATACTGTGCGCCAACCATGAACTGCCGCGCCCGGTCGTCATTGTACGTGTCAGGGCGGCCATCGCCGTTGTTGTCCGGGCCTACGTCGAAGCTGTTGTAAAATTCAGCGATGGTGGTGAAGCCGTTCCACGGCGTCGCTGGCAGGGGCTGGTTGTAGTGCAGCGACGCGTTGTGTACAATAAAACCAGCCTCAGCATCTGCACTGAACGGGATGCCAAAAACGATCTCGTCGGAGTTGAAGTTATCAGCGGCGAAATTATCGAAGTAGTCGTCCGTCAGCATGTAGTCGCTGGACAGCGCGCCGTCGATCAGCACGCCGGCCGCGGCGGAGGCCTCTTCGTACATGTCCATGCCCGTGGAAACGCCGCCCTCCGATACCGTACCGGTGTAGATCTCGGCGTTGATCAGTAGGCGGGCGAGCAGCGCGTAGCCGGCGCCCACGGTGGGCCGTCCGTACGGCACGTCGGCTTTGTCGGGCAGATCAGCCAAGGCTCCACCGCTCGGGTTGTCGATGCAGCTGGAGATGCTGAAGTTGTCTGCCGTGCAGCCGGTCAATTCGCTCAGCAAAAAGCTAAACACCTGAGCGCGCTCCCTCTGCGGCGCCGGTTCGGCGGGCGTCACCTGGTCCTGTGTGGTGAATTCGGTGTCGGCGCCCTCTTCGACCACGATAGGCACGTTGCCGAAGAGGTCCATCATATAGTAGTAATAAATGGCGCGGAGGAACCGCGTCTCGGCGGCGAACTGCGCTTTCTGCTCGTCGGGAAGGGCTTCAGACCCCTGCAGGGTGGATAGTACACCGTTTGCCCGCGCAATTCCGACCTGCATGGTGTTCCAGGCCTCGTTCGGGAAGGGGTGCGTCGCATCCCACGTGTGCTGGGTCATCTGGCGCCACTGCCCCCCATCGCCCCAGTCGGGGCCACGCGTGGGCACCATGGTCTCATCGGAGGCGTGCTCCTGCAGATTGAGCGGACCGAAGACGAAGTTGCGCATTTGCGCAGCCACGCCGGTTACAGCCGCCACGAACTCCGACTCGTTCTGGTAGAACTGATCTGGGGTGATTTCGCTGTATGGCTCGTTCTGGAGCTGAGAGTCGCACCCGGCTACGAGGAGTGCCACCGCTGCAGCGGGGAGTAAGAGGAAACGCGATGTCTTTGCGATAAATGTGCGATAGCAATCACGCATGATGATTTTCCTAAGTAGTCAAGAGAAAGTAGGGGGCGTAAGGAGACGAGTGGGGCGCTAGAAGCCCAACTCGACCCCCAGCGTGAAGGTCCGTTGCCGCGGGTAGCTCGTGTAGTCGATCCCCCGGGAGGGACGGGCGAGTGAACGGAATCCGAGACCTTGCCCTGTGAAGTTGGTATTGACCTCGGGGTCGTACCCGCTGTAGGGCGTGAGCACGAAGAGGTTGCGCCCCGAGGCATAGATGCGTGCATTCCGCAGGTAGCTCGTGATGCCGGACGGGATGTTGTATCCAATCGTCAGGCGGTCGAGGCGGAAGAACGAGGCGTCTTCGATCCACCGCGAGGAGTACACGGGCACGTGGTTTTCGTTCGTGCCGTCGTTCAGCGTCTCCTCCAGCACGTTGATACCCTGGCCCAAGTTGCTCTTCGTGGTAAACTCCAAGGCGGTGTTGTTGAACACGTCAGCACCTTGCGAGCCGCGGAAGAAGGCACTCACATCGAAGTCGCCATATTGGAGGTCCAGGTTGAGGCCGTACGTGAAGTCCGGGACCGGGTTGCCGATAAACGTGCGCTCGGCGTCTCCCAGTTCGGTCGTCGTGCCACCGTCCGCGGTGCGGTATGTCTCGTTGCCGTCGCCGTCAACACCCGTGAAGACCGGGCCGTAAAATGTGCCAATGGGGTTCCCGGCTTCCAGCCGTTGTGCAAACACGCCCGTCTGGCCAGCCCCGGCCACCGCAGAGTGGTCGATGAAGCCGCGGTCCCCGAGGTCGGTGATCTCGTTGCGGTTCGTGCTGATGTTACCACCCAGGCTGAACTCCCAGTTTTCTCGATCGAACACGAGCGCGTTCAGCGAGAACTCGACGCCTGTGTTTTCCACGCTCCCTACGTTCTGGAGGACGAACTCGCTGAAGGAGGGCGGCGGAACGCGCACCTCAAGGAGCAGGTCTTCGGTGGTACGGCGATACACGTCGAGGGCGCCGTCGAACCGACCGGCCAGGAAGTCGATGCCGATGTTAATCTCCTCGGTCTGTTCCCACTTCAGATTCGGGCTGGCCGCTCGCTCAGGCACCACGCCGATGATATCTTCTTCGCTCGTGCCATATGGCACTTTGTTACCCGGGCTGGGCGAGAGCGTGGCCAGTGCGCGGTACGGCGGCACGGCCTGGTTGCCCGCCAGTCCGTACGAAGCGCGAAGCTTCAGCTCACTCAGCCAGCTCATGTCCTGCATGAAAGACTCGTTTGAGATGCGCCATGCAATCGACCCGGACGGGAACCACGCAAAGCGCTCGTTCTCACCGAACACCGAGGACCCGTCGCGCCGGAGCGTTGCCGTCACCAGATACTTGTCTTGGAGGTTGTAGTTGGCCCGTCCAAAGAAGGAGAGCAGGGTGACCTCTTGCTTGTTGGAAAAGGACGGCTGGACGGCCGTCCCGGCCCCCAGGTTGTTGAATTCCAGCGCATCCGCCACAAACTCACGGACTTCGGTCCCCAGTTCCTGGAAGACTTCCCGCTGGTACTCAAACCCGCCAATCGCGTTGACAGTCTGCGACTCCCCGAGGCTGGTATTGTACTGCAGCGTAGACTGCGCAACGATGTTGGACAGGTTGCGCTCGGCCTGTCGGGCCAGCCCGTTGAAGGTCTGACCGATCCACTGCGCTGGGCCACTACCCGGGATGTAGGAGCGGCGAACGGCGTTGCCTTGATCAATACCAAACGTGCCCTTCGCTGTCAGCCCTTCCGTGATATCAACCTCGGTCGAGAAGTTACCGATAATCCGGTTCTGGTCGGTGACATCTTCGATACGCGTGAGCAGCGCCACCGGGTTGCGAATGTTACGCGAGTACTCGGTGAACTGATTGTCCGTCCGGAGCGGGAGGCGGGGGTCAAACGCAATCATTCCTTTGATCGCCCCCCCCTGAAAACCACCACTCTGATTGAAAAAAGCGTGATCGCGCTGCAGGTAGGAGGCCGTCAGGTTTAGACTGAACCGGACTCGGTCTTCAAAGACCGACTGGCTCGCGTTGACACGGGCGTTGAGGCGCTCAATGCCTGAGTCCTCCATCAGGCCCGGCTGCGTCATGTACCCGAGCGACGCGCGGTAGGTCGTGTTTTCGCTTCCCCCTCCGAGAGAAAGGTTGTGCTCCTGTGCCAGTGTAGACCCCGTGGCTGCATCCTGCCAGTCCGTGTTCGCACTCCCTCCTCCGCCGGCTGCTTCGCGGTACTGGTCTGCCGTCAGCAGATCAAGCTGCCGAGTGAACACACCGTAGGAGGTCTTTCCACTGTAGTTGACCTGCACCGTGCCCTCCTGGCCGCCTTTCGTGGTGACCAGAATCACGCCGTTCGCTCCTTGCGATCCGTAGATGGACGTGGCCGCCGCGTCCTTCAGCACTTCGATCGACTCAATGTCGTTCGGGTTGATGAGCGCAAGCGGGTTGGTCGTCGACGAAGACGTCACGCCTCCTACTTCAGACGCGGCTCCCGGCGTCAGATTTGCGCTACTGATGGGCACACCGTCTACCACGTACAGCGGATCGCTGCCTGCGCTGACCGATGTGGTGCCACGGATCCGGATGTTGACGCCGGCACCCGGCTCGCCGCTGTTCTCCAGAATATTGACACCAGCCACGCGGCCCTGGATGAGATCCTGTGGGCTTGTCACCTGGCCAGTGTTGGCCTCAGCGACATCCACCGAGGATACCGAGCCGGAAATGTCGCGCCGGCGCTGCGTGCCGTAACCCGTGACAACGACTTCGTCAAGCGCGGCAACGTCTTCCTGCAGTTGCACATCGATGGTGGACCGATCGCCTACCGTTATGCTCTGTGTCTGGTAGCCGACGAAGGAGAAGGCAAGTGTAGCGTCGGGGCCGGGGACCGTCAGGCTGTACTCGCCATCGATGTTGGTCGTAGTACCTGTGGTCGTGCCTTCTACAACAATGTTGACGCCTGGAATGGGCTGGTTATCTGCCGCATCCGTGACGGTACCCGACACATCCTGCTGAGCGAGCAGGGTGCCCGGGGCGGCAAATATCAACAAAAGAAAAGCGACGAGAGTGGTGGTAGCGGTTTTTCGCATGTCAGCTCGTACGAGATGTGGATGGGAGGACACGTGAAAGGTCTTTTGCACCGCCCAGCTTCCTCGGCTCAGGGTTGCGAAGCGTAGGGAGTCAACGAGAAAATGGGAGCGCTTTCACTCAGCACAAATCACAATTACTTAATGGCTAGGTAAATTGCAACACCTCAGCAGGGCGTTCTGGATTGCTTTTGGCCATCAATCATGCATTTGGACATCAATCATAGAGGACTAAAGGTGCAAGCGCTTCCAAACGGCCCAATTTTCACCCTTAATATCCCTTCTGAACTGCGGGCTGGCATCACAGCCTCGTTCATAGTATTACGATATATTTACATTTGGGGTGACCTCCGCCATCGACACGCTCTGGATCTGGTACTTCCCCGCTGCGTCCCTGCGCCAGCCCAACGCTCCGGTGCGCCGGCTAGCAATCACCACCGCTGTGCTTGCAGATAATGGTCGACCGTGTTAAGTTATCGCGAAGCGACGGGAGGTAAGCAGACAGATAAAGGCTTTACTATCGCTGTTCAGAAGTCACGTCGCTCGCGCCCAAGCACGATCGTTAGGGACGTACTGCACGATCGCTAGGGACGTACTGATGGTGCCACGTGCCGCTGATTTCAGGGTCTTTCCCACTGCGTCATGCTCGTCGATGCCACTCGCTACGAACCACGTCTTCACTCAACCTCTCTCCTAGAGGTCGGACACCCGCCGTTGGGTTGCGACCGCCCGTCTGCCGCCTCCCTCGTCTTCTCGCTCCGTCCCCTTTGGACAAATGCCTGCCCCTGTTTGCACCACAGGCGGCATGGCGCACGCTCTGCAGTTGACGTGTGCCCTCTGCCCGACCTGGCCGCGCACGTAGCCCCCGCGAGTTCGGCCGCCTCCTCTTCGGCGCCCTTCTTCGCTTGATGGCCCTACGATCATGGATACAGAGCATGACGAGCATCGCACGCCCCCTCCACAAAAGCCTCGCGCCGTAGACCGACGCGACTTTCTGAAGCGGTCGGGCGTCAGCCTGGCCGGCCTCTCGCTTCTCAGTGGCTCCTCCGGAACGTCCTTCGCTGCCCACCACGCGGCGCCTACGGAGGTCGTTTTTACGTTCAGCCCCGATGAGTCGGGCACCGTGCAGGCCCTGATCGATGCGTTCAACCGCGAGTACGCAGGCGACATCCAGGTGCGCTGGCGGACGATGCCTGCCAGCTCCGATGCTTACTTTCAACAGCTGGCGTCCGATTTCGAAAGCGGCAGCCCAGACGCTGATGTTATCGGTGCCGATGTCGTATGGACCGCCGAACTGGCGCGCCACGGCTGGGTGACGGACCTCTCTCAGCGGTTCCACAGAGAGTACGACCCGGACGATTTTCTATACGAAGCGCTGGGATCGGCCTCGCACCAGTTTCGCATCTGGGGCGTGCCGTGGTACATCGACGCCGGTATGCTCTTTTACCGACGCGACCTGCTCGTGCGTAACGACTTCACTCACCCACCCACCACTTGGGCCGAACTCAAGCGAATGGCTCAGGTGGTGCTGCAGAATAACAACGTGCCGCACGGCTTCGTCTTCCAGGGTGATGCCTACGAGGGCGGCGTGACGAACGCCTGCGAGTATATCTGGAATGCCGGCGGCCGCATCATGACCCAGAGCGCGCGGCTGGCCAGCGAACCCGGCGGGACCATCCAGCCGCCGAACGTGGTCAACGTTGACACGCCGGAGGCGGCGCGCGGGCTCAACGTCGCTCGGAGCCTCATCACCGACGGCGTCGCCCCCGCCGAGGTCACCTCGTTCCGGGAGCAGGACGCCATGGCGTTGTTTCTCGATGGCGATGCCGTGTTCATGCGCAACTGGCCCATTGCTTACGGGCTCGTCTACGACGACTCGATCTCGCGGCTAGACCCTGAGCAGATCGGCATCACAACCATTCCGACAGCTGATGCAAATCGCCCCCATTACAGTTGCCTGGGCGGGTGGAATCTGATGATCAGTGCTATGTCGAGCCCGGAAAAACAAGACGCGGCCTGGCGGTTTATCCGGTTTGCTACCGCAGGCCGACAGCAAAAGGATCGCGCCTTGGCCGGCGGCTTCCTCCCGTCCCTTCGTGCGCTGTACGATGACCCCGAAGTAGAGGGAGCTATTCCGGTGGTCGACTTGGGGCGCGAAGCCATTCGCAGTGCGCGCTCCCGGCCGTCGTCGCCATACTACTCGCAGATGTCGCCTCGTATTGCCGAGGCCTTCACAAGCACACTGCGTGGCGACCACTCGGGGGAAGAGGCCGCACGGCAGCTGGCGGCCGACCTCCGTGCTATTCTCCGCCACGGCGGATAACTCCCGGTCGTGCCAATCCATCATCGCCCTACGCCCCCCCTGCTCGTCCCCCTGCTCGCCCCCACGTTAACCTATGTCTGACTTTCCCATTGCTACCCTTGACCTCGTTATCATCGGGGTCTACTTCGCTATTGTGTTCCTTATCGGCTACGTCATCGCCAGACGCACCGAGAGCGGCGATGACCTGTTCTTAGCCGGGCGGAGCCTCGCGTGGGGGACGATCGGGTTTTCGCTGTTTGCATCCAACATCTCCAGCACGACGCTGATCGGCCTGGCGGGGGATGCCTACCGGATTGGGATTGCGGTGTCGAATTACGAGTGGATGGCCGGCCTCGTGCTCGTCTTCCTCTCGTTCTACTTCATCCCGTTCTTCATCAAGTCGCGCCTGTCGACTATTCCTGAGTTCTTGGAGAAGCGCTTCGACGTGCGCTCGCGCAAGTACTTCTCAGGCCTCACCATCTTCACAAGCATCATGATCGACACGGCGGGGGGGCTCTACGCCGGCACCATCGTACTGCGCACGTTCTTCCCCGAGCTCGACTTCGTGGCGACGTGTTTCGGCCTGGCCGTGGTGGCTGGCCTCTACACGGCCGCCGGGGGGCTGGCCGCCGTGGTGTACACCGACGTGCTGCAAGCCGTCATCCTTATCTTCGGCTCCACGCTGATTGCTTTCATCACGTTCGGGCAGTTCGACTTCTCGTGGGCGCAGGCCACGGCCAACCTGCCCGAGGGGCATTTGTCGCTGATCCGCCCGCTGGACAGCGACGGCCTGCCGTGGCTCGGCACCCTCATCGGGGTGCCCATCCTGGGCTTCTACTACTGGGGGCTCAACCAGTATATCATCCAGCGCGTGCTGGGCGCGCGAGACCTCGACAACGCCCGCTGGGGCGCCGTGCTGGGCGGCGCGCTGAAGCTGCTGCCGCTCTTCATCATGGTGCTGCCGGGCGCGTTTGCCTTCACGCTCTATCCAAACCTGGAGAACCCCGACCTCGTCTTCCCCACGCTCGTCACGGAGCTGCTACCGGTGGGCATCGTGGGCCTGGTGATGGCCGGCCTCATCGCGGCCATTATGTCGACGGTCGACTCGACGCTGAACTCGGCCTCGACGCTCGTGACGGTCGACTTCATCAAACCGAGCCGCCCCAATCTAACGCCGAAGGAGGTCGGGCGCATTGGCCGCATCACGACGGTGGTGCTGATGCTCGTTGCCGCCGCCTGGGCCCCCACGATCCGTGAGTTTCCTGGGCTGTGGAGCTACATCCAGCAGATGCTGTCATACCTCGTGCCTCCCGTCGTGGCCATCTTCCTGCTGGGCGTGTTCTGGCCGCGCATGAACGGCACGGGCGCCTTCGTCACCCTGCTCGGTGGGCACGCGCTGTCGCTGGGCGCCTTCTTCCTCGCCTTGAGTGGCGCCCTCGACATCCACTTCACGATTCTGGCCGGCATCCTCACAGCGCTGTGCTGCATCCTGTTTATCGGCGCCTCATATGCGCTGGGCGGGATGCCCGACGAAGACAAGCTGCGCGGCTTTACGTGGAAGTACCGCGAGCGCGAACCGATGACCGAGGTGCCGTGGTACAAGAACTACCGCATCCACTCCGTTGCCGTCGTCGTCATCACCGCGGTCATGATTGTGGCCTTCTGGTGAGGGCGGGGCTGAGATTGACAGCCACCGCTGGACCCGCCGGGTGCGCTTCGGCCGGATCAGGCCTCACCCGGATACACGAGCCCCCACTCGGCCCGGATGGCGTCGAGCGTGCGCATGATGCGCAGCGACGCATCGAGCGGCATCACCGGGCTCTCCCGGCGTCCCTCGCGCAAACACGCCATCACGTGAGCCGCCTCGAACTGATAGCCGTTGCCTGCATAGGGCCGCGCGATGGTCTCTGTGGACTTGTCCGCATGGGTCAGGGTCAGGTGCGATCCCTTCCACCACGGGCGATGGATCTGGATCTGCCCCTCGGGGCCGCCGATGGTAGCTAGGCGCGCCCCGTCGGTGCGCATGGACGCGGAGAGGATGGCTTGCTGGCCCGCCTCGTACTGAAAGATGATGGCGTCCTGCTCGTCCACGCCGGTGCGGCCCATGACGGCGGTGGTGGTGATGGCATCGGGCGGCCCCAGCAGATGATGTGCGAGCATCACCGGATACACGCCCAGATCGAGGAGCGCCCCGCCGCCGAGGGTCGGATCGTAGACGCGGTGGTCCGGATCGAACGGGAAGTGCGCGCAGATGTCGGCCTGCAGCCACTCGGGCGCGCCGATGGCACCGTCGTTGAGCAGCCGCTCCACGTCGTGCATGATAGGCAGGAAGCGCGTCCACAGGGCCTCCATCAGAAAGAGGCCGTTGGTGCGTGCCGCCTCAACCATCCGCTCCGCCTCTTTTACGTTGAGTGCGAACGGTTTCTCGCAGAGCACGGCGCGCCCGGCCTGCAGGCAGCGCAGGGTGTTGTTGGCGTGGGCCGTGTGCGGCGTAGCGATGTACACGATGTCGATCGTGTCGTCGGCCGCCAGCGCATCGTACGAGGCGTAGCGGCGCGGCACGTCGAACGCGTCGCCGAAGGCATCGGCCGTCGCCTGGGCGCGGGACCCGACTGCGGCGAGCTCCGCATTAGGAAGCAACGCGAGGTCTTCGGCGAAGAGGTGGGCGATCTTTCCGGTTCCGAGGATGCCCCAGCGGATGGTGTCCATCGTACACACGGGCTGATTGCGGGAGAGTGGTAGCGAGCAGAAACAGGAGCGGACGGAAACAGTGTGCGCCCGGCGCGCCCGCACGGCGTGCGGAGCGGGGTGGACGGCGGCCGACCGCGCAGACAGGATAGCCAACAACGTGGCACTTCTGCCACCGGTCGGCCCGGTGCGACATCTGCGTATGTTACGAAATGCGCTCCGTGCAATTTTTTTGTGAACGCAATCCTTCTATCCACGTTAAGAAGAGATGCACATACAGCATGGTCACTACGATGTCCGAAATTTCGCAGACTAGCATGGCACGGGCTCCCCGAGTACACGACGGTCTGGAGCAACTGGAGCAGCTCATTACCGAGAAGATGCCGATCACACAGCATCTTCAGTTCACCTTATCCACGGGCGAGGGCGAAGAGATTATTGCGTCGGCCCCGCTCAAGGCCAACCTCAACCACATGGGCAGTGCGTTTGGCGGCAGCATCAGTATGCTGACGACGCTCACGGGCTGGGCCATGGCCCATACGCTGCTGGATGAGATGCGCCACCAAGCACAGATTATCATTCAGGAGAGTGATATCGAGTACCTGCAGCCGATTCGGGATGACCTGCGCGTAATCTGTGAGCGGCCGGAAGAGTCAGCGGTAGAGCGCTTCCATCAAATGCTAGACCGCTGGGGCCGGGCGCGCTTGGAGCTGAAGTGCAAGATCTACGAGGCGGGCGACCGCGCCGTGACGTTCATTGGCCAGTACGTTGCCCTTGCCGATGAATACCGGTCCGAGTCGTAGCCTCGGCGCCAGCTTCTCTGCTCAGCGCGTCTCCTCCTCAGAGCGTCTCCTCGTACAGGCGGTAGCTCGTCGCCGTCATGCCCAGCGCCTCGTAAGCGTCCCGCGCAATGGTATTGCTGCGCTCTACGTACAAGCGGATGCCGCACACCGTCTCGGTAACCCGGGCGCGCCGCTTTACGTCGGCATACAGCGCGGAGTAGATCCCCTGTCGCCGCGCATCCGGCCGGACGTACACGCTCTGCACCCACCAGAAGGTGCCGTTGCGCCAGTCACTCCACTCGGTCGTGATCATGAGGGACCCAGCAACACGGCCGTCTCGCTCAGCGACTAGGTAAAAGCCGCGAGCCGGGTCGTCCAACAGCCCTGCCACCCCGGCGCGCACCGTAGCCGGATCGAGTGGCTTACCTTCTGTCTCGCGGGCCATGGCCGCGTTAAAATCAGCAATCGTGTCCGCATCGTCGCGGGTGGCTGTTCGAATGGTCAAGTCGTTAGCCATGGGGCATTGGCGTTGGAAACAGGCCGTGTGTAGAAGCCGGCGCTGGGCCGAGGGTCACGTGCGACTCAGCTTGTGAGCTTGACGCGTAGGCTCTGGGATCTTGTAACGGGGGCTGCAGGCGAGCGTAATCCGTACGGCATCATCTAGGGTCATCCGGTGCCCGATGCTCACATACACCGGGTTGACATGGGTGCGCGTGCGCAGCAGAGCGCCAACGGGCTCGCCATCGGCGACGAGCGGCACGCGGCTTCCTTTCTCAGGGCCGAGGTCGCCGGCCGGCTCTCCCGTCAGCCGCGATTTGGCGACGCCCAGCGCCGGGCAGTCGAGCAGCACGCCGAGATGGCATGCCAGCCCGAAGCGGCGTGGGTGGGCAAGGCCCTGGCTATCCGTCATGAGCACGCCGGGGCAGACGGTAAGCGCCTCGAGCGCGGGCAGGATGGCCGGCGTTTCGCGAAAGCTGAGCAGCCCCGGCACATACGGAAACGGTACTTTGCATCGATGGATGGCGGAGTCGACGACGGCCAAATCCGGCAGCTGCAGCACGGCAATTGCGGCCTGTGCCGCGTCACCACGGATGCTCACATCGATGCCCGCGACGGTTTCTACCGAAGCGTCCAGCGGCGTGGCGCACACCTCATCGGCCAGCCGCTTCTGGATGCGAACGGCCTCCGTAGGCGTCACGTCCCACGCGTGCCGATGGTGCAACGATACCTGCATGTCGGATACAAATTGCTGTGTGGACGAGCGAAGGCGGGTGGCAGCATGATAACCAACTGACGGCCCGTCCACCAACGCTAGGCAGGTAAACCGCACAGAATGCCCTGCAGCATGGAGCGCTGGATTAGGTCAGACTGCGCCAGACCTCCATGCAAGCCGGTTGTCATTTTGGATGATTGTGAATATGGTGTTAAGTGAAGCGCTGCTGATGACAGCCCAGTTGGTGCCATGTCGTGTAGGGGGCTCTCGTTCCTAGTTGGCACTCACCTGCGATGATACGATGTCGTTCAGCCGTTCGACGCCTACCTTCGTTTCGCCAACGCCAACAGATCCGCGAAGGCCATGCCTGTCCCTCCCTCCGATCTCATCTGGAAGCCGTTCATTCCGCTCCTGGAAAAAGTCGCATCACTCCACGGCGTGCTCGACGTCTGTGCCCTCTACTTGCCGTGGTGCGTCGCGGCCGCTCTGGGACTCGCCACCCTGATCTTGGCAGGAATCATCCTTGCCCACCGGTCGCCTCGAGACGCGTCCTCGCAATCGGTCTCGCTTAAGGGCACCGTGCCCGCTTGAAACCCCTGTGCGTTCGGGAGTAGACGAAGCGCCGGCTGGGTGACCGCCATCGCCCTGCACCGGTGCGGGCATTCGCACGTTGTATTCGAGCTGCGTACCTTGGGTCGGTGGCATCTCACCCGACCGCTTTTCCGTACTGACCTTTTTGCCCCATGCTACGTCGTACCGCTGCCTGCACTTTGCTGTTGGCACTGCTCGTGATTGGCTGCAATTCTACTCCTGGGTCTTCCCCGGCAAACGACCCCGCTTCGCCTGCTGAACCCGAGGCGCCGTTCCCCCCGCCCACCTCGTGGTCACTCGTTTGGGCCGATGAGTTCGACGGTACCGGACTGCCCGACACCGACCGGTGGCGATACGATGTCGGCGGGCATGGCTGGGGCAACAACGAGCTTCAATACTATACCGAACAGCGCCCGGAGAACGCGCGGGTCGAGGATGGTCACCTGGTCATCACGGCGCGGCAGGAATCGTGGGAGGGCAACGCGTATACTTCGGCCCGGCTCGTGTCGGAAGCCGATTGGACGTACGGCCGCTTCGAGGCGCGGGCGCAACTCCCGTCGGGCCGTGGTACCTGGCCGGCCGTCTGGATGCTGCCCACCTACGACACGTACGGCGCCGACTATTGGCCCGATAACGGCGAGATCGACATTATGGAGCACGTGGGTTATGCCCCCGACACCGTACATGCTACCGTCCACACCGAGGCGTATAACCACATGCGCGGCACGCAGCGCGGGGAGGCCACGCACGTACCCAATGCCCGCTCGGCCTTCAACGTGTATGCCGTAGAGTGGACGCCCGACTCGATTCGCGGCTTCGTGAATGACCGCCCCTACTTCACCTTCCCCAACGAGCGGGGTACCAACTCAGGCGCCGACTGGCGCGAGTGGCCCTTCGATCGCCCGTTTCACTTCGTCCTCAATATCGCCGTGGGCGGCAGCTGGGGCGGTGCCGAAGGCATCGACCCGTCCATCTGGCCGCAAGAGCTCCGCATCGACTATGTGCGCGTCTACCAACCAGAGGAGTGACTGAAGAGCCGTATTACTCGCTGAGTGGTCAACTTTCAGTGAACGAGAAACTTTTCGACGCGGCGGCGTTGCATGTATGCCCACGGTGATATCTTCTGATTTGGCATTGCAAATCAAGATGCCTACCTTGGGCGACCTAAACCGGGGTCTATAGCTCAGTTGGTTAGAGCGCTACGTTGACATCGTAGAGGTCAGTGGTTCGAATCCACTTAGACCCACTCCCTCCATCCAGCCAACCGCACCATGCACGCTGTAACGCCTTGCCTCCGGTTTCCGCGAACGCCGAGCATGATGGCGGGCGCGCACGATGGATGACATCGACATCACCCTGCGGGGCGCACTTACGCGCGTCGCCCGAGACATCACCCGAAGCGCTCCGTCCTTCCGATGGAGCGCTTTTCGTTTTTCGACCCACAACCCACTTCGTCATGGCTGACGTCCAAACCGACCGAGATACCATCACCATCACCCTGCCCGACGGCTCCGAGCGTACTTACGACGCCGGCACAACAGGGCGAGAGATTGCCGAGAGCATCGGTCCGGGGCTGGCTCGCGACGCGCTCGCCATCAAGGTGAACGGCACGGTGCAAGACCTCAGCCGCCCCATCGATGAGGACGCTGAGATCGCCATCTTAACGTGGCGCGATGCCGAGGGCAAGGAGACCTTCTGGCACTCCTCGGCCCACCTCATGGCCGAGGCGCTGCAGGACCTTTACCCGGGCGTCCAGTTCACCATCGGCCCGCCCATCGACCAGGGCTTCTACTACGACATCGACCCGAACGGCCACCAGATCTCGTCGGACGACTTCGAGCAGATCGAGGCCAAGATGCAGGAGCTCGCCCAGCGCGACGTATCCTACGAGCGCCGCGCCGTCTCGAAGGACGAAGCCATCGACCACTATGAAGATGCTGGCAACGAGTACAAGCTGGAGCTCATCGAGGCGCTGGAGGATGGCGACATCACCTTCTACGAGCAGGGCACCTTCACCGACCTGTGCCGCGGGCCGCACATCCCGTCGAC
>CAYFQN010000039.1:0-18357 GCA_964345285.1 uncultured Rhodothermales bacterium | reverse complement strand
CTCGCAAGCTGCTGTCGGGCTGGAAGCGCGCATCAACTGACCGGAGGACCCATGGCCTGGACCGACGTCATCGATCAGGAGCGCGTAAAGACGACGCTCCGCCGTGTGCTGGCTCAGCAGCGGATCGCCCACGCCTACCTTTTCTACGGTGCCCATGGCGTCGGCAAACGGGCCGTGGCGCTCGCTCTTGCTCAGGCGCTGCAGTGCACCACGGACGGACCCGACGCGTGCGGCACCTGCGGGTCGTGTCGTAAAGTCGCCCGCATGGTGCACCCGGATGTTCATATCCTCTTCCCGTATCCGAAAGGGACCGACAAGGCGGACATCGGCGCGCGCATCCAGCGCCTCGGCGAGGATCCCTACGCGGCCATCGACTACGTACGCCGTCCGTCGCTCTCCGACCCATCGGAGACTTCCAACAAGCAGGTCATGTACCACATCGACCGGGTACACGACGACCTGATTCGCCCAATCAGCTTCAAGCCGCTCGAAGGACGCTACAAGGTAGCGCTCCTAACCGATGTGGAGCACATGAACGAGTCGGCCGCCAATGCTTTTCTGAAGCTGCTCGAAGAGCCGCCGCCGCGTACCGTCTTCATCCTCACCACAAGCCGGCCCGATCAACTGCTGCCCACCATCCTATCGCGCTGCCAGCAGTTACGGTTCGACCCGCTCGCGCCTGAGGCTATCGAGGCTGCCCTCATCGAGCGAGAGGGTATCGACTCGGACCGTGCCGCAATGCTTGCGCGCATGGCAGACGGCTCGTACAGCTACGCGCTGGACCTCACGGAGAACGACGAGTTGATGCAGAACCGCGCGCTCGTGCTTGATTTTTTCCGGGCAGCCTACACGCAGCGCATCGATCCGCTCGATGATCTCATCAACCGAATCTCGTCGATGGGGCGGGAGCGCGTGAAAGGGATGCTCCGCCTCATGCTCCGGTGGATCCGGGATCTTATGCTGTACCGCGCACGGGGCAACGACGCGCCGCTCGTTAACGTAGACCAGCGGGATGCCGCCGCCCGCTTCTGTGACAACCTGCCCGAGGCCGAGCTGTCGGTGATGGTGGAACTGGTCGAGGAGGCGATTGACCTGGTGGGCGGCAACGTGCGGCTCGGGCTTGTGCTGCGCGTGCTGGCCAGCCGGCTGGGCCGCGCCATGCGGGGAGATGCCGGCGCCCGCCTCTTCGTTCCGCTTCCAGAGGCGGCGTTAACGACCAGATCGGGGTGAGGCTGACGCGCCAGGGGCTATTCAGATTGCGCACCTGTTAAGATCGCGCATGAAGCGGTTTCGTGCAGGAACCTCCTTTTTCACCCGCCCTATACGTAACGCTGTACCCCTGCACTGGTATCCTCTGTCACGCTTCCCATCCAGCGGTCTTACGATGACGTCTTCGATTCGCGCGTTCATTGTCATCGGTCTGAGTGCGATCGTCCTGCTCGCGCCCACCGCCCACGCGCAACCGGGCGACCTGAGTGCGATGCTGGAACGGGTTGACTCGTTGCGCGTCGACGGCGAGTTTCGCCAGGCGTTCGCTACCTTGAACGACCTCGCGCAAGATCATGCAAACAACGCCGAGGTGCTTTGGCGCTTATCGCGCACCAAGGTCGATATCGGTGAACAGCGCACGCGCGACGAGGAGCGCGAGCAGTTCTACCAAGAAGCTTTCGACGATGCAGAGGCAGCCATTGCGGCCGACTCAATGAACGCACGGGCGTATCTGGCGGGGGCAATCGCCGCCGGACGCGTAGGACTCATCGCCGGCACGCGCCGGAAAGTCGAGATGTCGCGCACCGTCAAAGAGTATGCAGACCGTGCCATCGAACTGAACCCAGACCTGCCGGCGGCTTACCACGTCCGCGGACGATGGAACTACGAAGTGGCGAGCTTAGGCTTCTTCTCGCGGACCATCGTGCGCGCGGTGTACGGCGGCCTGCCGGATGCTTCGTACGAGACCGCTGTTGAAAACTTTGAACGCTCCATCGCGCTGGATGACCGCGTCGTGGACCGACTCGAACTCGCCCGCACGTACATCGCTCTGGATCAGGAAGGGCAGGCACGCGCTCAATTGCAGCAGGCGCTCGAACTCCCCAATAAAGATCCGGACGACCCACAGTACAAAGAGGAAGCACGCGAATTGCTCGACGATATCAGCTAATTCGTCGGCGTTACGCTCTTTTCATTCAGCGCGGCTTTGAGATAGACCGTGCTTTTAACGTATTATACGATGTACCTCTGGGGTTGGCCGGCCTCTCGCAGAAACGAATCGTCTCACATGAGACCATCTCATCACCACATTCTGGGCCTTGCCCTGCTCGTACTTGCTACCGTCGTTGTGGGGTGCGACACCATGGTACAGAATGAGCAGGAGCCCCCCGAACTCATCCCATCGGAGGCCTTCAGCGTACAGGCGGACCTGTTCAATCAGCGCCGCTCGGGGCATGCCACCATCGACCCCCACTTCATGGCAGCCGTGATGCGCGTGTGGCCGGTGTCAACCGCGCTGGAGCCGCGCCTGCGCCTGCCCGCCCGCCTTACGCGGGCTGCACTCAACCAGACGCCAGCCGTTCAGGGCGACGAATGGGTGTGGGCTGGTACGACTCCCATGCACGGCGAACCCATCGCCTTCACCCTCACCGCCCGGCCGATGGGCGGCGAAGTGGACTGGACGATGACCATCGCAGAGCCATCGATGACTTCCGCGTCTGATGCGTCGGCTGCATCGGCTGCATCGGCTGCAATTACGGACGGCGCGGCGCCGGCTGCATCAGCCGACACAAGCGCAGGCGACAGCCAGGCACCGCTCGATGTGCCATTGTCCGCGACGGCCTCGGACTCCACAGCTATCGACAGTATAGCGCACCCGGCAGGGACCACTGCACGCGCGGGGGGAGACGCATCGAGACCATCTGGAGATGCCGGTGGCCCGACATCGCTCCTCGGTGTGGCAGATAGTTCGTTCGTAGTGTACACGGCGCAGACGTCCGCAGCGGGCACCCAAGGACGCTGGCGCCTCTTCGATGTTGTGGATGATGAGCGGACGAACGTGCTCAACGGAGCGTACAAGATCGAAAAGGCGAACAAAATGCAGCTCACACTTACGATCCCGGCAAGCGCGCCCGAACATGGCGGCGACTCAATCGTCTATGCGCAGAACGATGATCAACGCCGTCTCCACTGGGTCCGCGCTGACGAAGGGCAGACGCACCGGGTGCGCTGGAACGTGCAGAGCCATGAGGGCTCCATCACGGCATCCAACTACAACAAGAGCCAAGCGGCGTGCTGGGGGGCACAGCTCAACAACGTGGAGTGCGAGAAATAGTGCAACGGGGGAGCGGTTGAGGTCGTCGCTACGCCGTAGCCTTTTGGTCTTCTCTCCCCGTCATGCCGTACTCTGCCGAGATTAGCCGATCCGCACCAACCGCATTTCTCTTCGTGCTCGATCAGTCAGCATCCATGCAGGATGCGTTTGGCGGTGCCGAGCAGAAAGGCGATGCCGCCCCGAGCAAGGCCCGCGTTCTGGCGGACACGGTCAATCGTCTGTTGCAGAACCTCGTTCTCCGGTGTGCCAAAGAAGATGGGGTGCGCGACTACTTCCACGTCGGCGTCATCGGTTACGGAGAGCGTGTGCAGCCGCTCGTGCAGCCTGCGAACGACGAGGGGAGCGAGGCCGGCCTCATCCCCATCAGCCACCTCGCCGAGCGCCCTAAACGCATGGAGGAGCGCCTCAAGACAGTGACGGGCGCCGACGGCAACGCGACCGAGCGGCGCGTCAAATTTCCTGTCTGGTTCGATCCGCACGCCAAGAACGGAACCCCGATGTGCCAGGCGCTGGATCTTGCTGCTCGCACGGTACGCAACTGGATTGACCTCCACCCCGATAGCTTTCCCCCTGTCGTCGTTAACGTAACAGATGGCGAGGCCACGGATGGCGAGCCGCTGCGGTTTGCCCAGCAACTCCGCGCGTTTGCTACCGACGATGGCGAAGTGCTGCTGTTTAATGTGCACCTGTCGAGCTCGGAGGAGCCCGCCGTCGAGTTGCCGTCGAGCCGCCAGGAACTGCCGCGAGACGCTGAGTACGCCGAGACGTTGTATCAGATGTCGAGCCTGCTCCCATTCTCGATGCGCTCAGCCGCCGAGCAAGACGGCTACGCGGTCGACCTGGATACCCGCGGTTTCGTGTTCAACGCAGATCCGGTCGCGCTGGTGCGATTTTTGGAGATCGGGACCCGGCCCAGTAACTTACGTTAGTTATGGATGGTGCGCTCGAGTATATGCAAGCGACGGGCACGGTGGCCGACGTCGCCGTGGCTGCCATGCCTAAACGAGGGCACACGGCAGACGAGTACGAGGATGCGTACGCCGTCTCGGCTGCTGATGCCTGGCCCCTTCACGCTGCCGTGACGGACGGCGCCACCGAGGCGGCGTTTTCGCGCTACTGGGCGAACCTGCTGGCCAACGGCTGGGTCAACGAAACACCCTCCGATCTGGAGGAGTGGGGCCAGCGCCTCACCACGTGGCGAGCGCAGTGGAGTGCCTGGGTCGCGAATCAAGTGCGCCAGCGGGCTTGGTACGCGGCCGCTAAAGCCGAGCAGGGAGCGTTCGCAGCCTTCCTCGGCCTGACGGTGTATGCCGACGGGACCTGGGAGGCCCTGAGTCAAGGTGACTGCGTCGTGCTCCATCTGCGGTCCGGCGCCCTGGCAGAGGCTTGGCCGATCTGTGATCCGGATGCGTTCACGCACCGCCCTGAGCTCGTGTCGAGCCGGCCTTCATCGGAGGCGGGAGAAGAGGTGGTTCGCTCCACAGGCACATGGTCCGACGGAGATACAATGCTGCTGGCATCGGATGCACTTGGCGCATGGTTGCTCCGCACCGATCCTGCTACTGTGCTGGGATGGGATGCCGAGGCAGCGGCGTTGGCAATCCGTTCGGCGCGCTCCCGGGGCGATCTCGCCAACGATGATATCACGCTCATCTGCCTCACGCTACACGCGCCCTGACGCCCTTCGCACGCCCCGCATCGCACCCGGCTACTCTCGGTCGTCATGCCATCGTATCCCACGCCCAGCGCCTACCAGGAGGCGATCCAGTTTCCCGAAGCTGCCTTTCGCGACCCCGCGTTGCAACAGGCGTATCCGGACGAAAATGTGCTTGGCCTCCCGCAGCCCATCACGGGAAATTTTGCGGCCGTCTTTCCCATGAACGCGCCGCGCGGCCCGCGCTGGGCGGTAAAGTGCTTCCTCACAGACGTGCCTGACCAGCAGGAGCGCTATGCAGCCATCGCCGACCACCTCAACGCGGTGACCGTGCCGTCCACCATTGATTTCGACTATCAGCCCAGTGGGATTCGCGTGGATGGCGCCGACTATCCAGTGCTCAAGATGGCGTGGGCCGACGGCCGGCCCCTAAACCGGTTCGTTGCCGATCATCTCGATGCGCCCGACACGCTAGCCCAGCTTGCCGACACGTGGCATGGTCTGTTGACGGCACTCAGTGACGCCGACATCGCGCATGGGGATCTCCAGCACGGAAACGTGCTCGTGCGAGAGCGCGACGGAGCCGTATCTCTCACGCTTGTGGACTACGACGCCATGGTGGTGCCTGGCTTAGATCGAGGGACGCACCCCGAGGTAGGCCACCGTAACTACCAGCACCCCGACCGCACCGAGCGCGACGTAGGCGTGCACCTGGATCGATTCCCGGGCCTCGTCATTGCTACCGCCCTCCGTGCATGCATCGCCGACCCAGCGCTCTGGGATCGGTTCGACACCGGGGAAAACCTGCTTTTCCGTGACACGGACTTTTACAACCCCTCGACCTCGATGCTGTTCGATGCCCTAGATGGCATCGCGTCGGTGCGCCCTTGGAGTGAGGCCTTGCGGGCGGCCTGCTACAAGGAGTTGGCCTCGGTGCCAACGCTGGCAGAGGCGGAAGCAGGGGAGGCCCATCAGCCGGCTTGGTACACCACAACGCCCGCTGGGGCGCGTCGTGAGCGTGCGCGGCGGGCCGCCCCTCGCACCGGCTGGGCCCGCTGGTTTCTGCCCGTGACGCTCGGCGCCGCGGTCGTGGTGACGGTGCTCGCCGTAACCGGTCAGCTGGTGCTCGCCGCGGTGGGGCTTTGTGTCGCCATTGCAGTGGAAGGGTGGCTGAGCTGGAAGCAGTACCGGCAGGTATCCGTCGTGCGCCGACGGCGCCGGCTGGACCGCGAAAAAGCTCGGATCGATACACTGATCCGTAACTTGGAGCGGCAGGTCGACGCGCTGCAGGCAAAGCGGGCTGGGATGCACGCGACGGTGGACGACCGGCGTGCGGCACGCCTGGAAGAGGCGCGCGAGGAGGCCCTGTACGACCGGCTCAAGCATCACTTCATTGGCGAGGTGGCCGGCGTCGAGGGAGTCACGCACAAACACGTGGTGCGGCTTAAGAAGGCCGGTATCCGCACGGCATACGAGGCCAAGCCCGAGCGCATCGCCCAGCTCCGGACGATCGGAGAAAAGACGGAGGCCCGCATCGCAATGTGGCGGGCAGCCCTCGTAGCGGAGTACGAAGACGCTCTTCCCGAGACATTGTCGCCGGCTGAGGAGCGGCGTATCGAGCGATACGTCGAGCGGCGAATCGACAGCATCGACGCGGAAGTGGCGCGGGCGCGCGAGAAAATCCGGATTCAGCGGACTGAGCTGGTGCAGGTGCAAACCCGGAGAGACGAGATGCCTCCTCTTTCACCCGGGCGCTTCGCCCGGTATCTGCTCCGGCTCGACACGCTGCCAATGCGCAATCGGCACAGCACGCGCCGGCGCCCTGCCGGCAGGGAGAAGAAAGAAGACAACCGACGCCTCGCCACTCCACCCACAGCGGAAACCGAAGAGCAAGCCTGGTGGGTGCGCCAGCCCTAGCTACCGAAGGGGGCAACGCACTCAGTCGATCAGGTCCTCAAGATCGTCAAGACGGCCGCTGGCCGGTTCGGTTTCGTCTTCCCGGATGAGGGCTAAGATGGCCGCGTGAGGGACGATGAGGTATTTTGTGTCCTCGTATCGAATCTCGACCGCTTCCTTGCGCACAAAGAACGCATGGTCACCGGGCTGCGCCTGCAGCGGAAGGTATCGCACAGGCGTTTCGGATTCTTTCCAGGTTTCAGTCTCTGAGTACTCCGGGTTCTGGGTCAGATACCCAGGGCCCGTTTTGACGACGCGCCCACTGCGTACGTTTTCCTGCTCAGCGACGGATGCGGGAAGAAGAAGGCCCGAGTCCGTCTCTTGCTCGCCAACTTGCGGCTCAATCAACACGCGATCGCCGACGACGATAAGCTCACTCATTCCAGCTGGTTCCTAAATCAATATCAAAAGACGCTGAGCGGACACACTCTAAATGTGCCACACGACTAACGGACAACCCAGCTAGGGGTTCAGCGAGAATGAGAGGGGACGCAACGGAAACAGCCAATACAGATGCCAGCCAGTACGCCAAATAGGTCAAATGATGCGGAGCACTACATAGGCTATCAAGCTCACAATGCCTGCACTAATCGTCGTTAGCTGGATAGCACGGTCAATCGGGTTTTTCATGGTTACACAGGTACTCGTGGGAGGATGGGCTCTTGGCCACGGTCGTCAGTTTAGCAGGCTACGATACACCTGCAATCTACAGAGACATTTAGGGCAGTATATGATTCAACACGCCGAATGTGTAGATATTACCGTTTGATAACAATACTTCCGACTGGGAATGCCGGCGAAAAAATTTGAAACCCGCAGTCCGACTCATTTCATCCCGGTTGTAATCCGGTATGAAGGGCTGAGCGTGGCCATTGTGCGTGTCAAAGAGGGTGCAACCGACGCATGCCGCTGATTTGCGTCGCCTGCGCATTTGGATGAGTCCAAATTCCTTGCCGGATTATACCGGGCTGCTCCGAGGGCCGATTTATGGTGTGGGTGGTACACTGTGTGCCATCGATCGGCGGCTTCGTACAGGAGAGTAAAATAAAAAAGCTGCCGTGCGGGTTGCATGGCAGCTTCGTTGAATCAAACGGGCTGGGAGGGTTGGAGGGCGTTACGCACGCCATCGCTACCACTCGTATTCCTCCTTTGTGGCATCCATGTCCACCGGGACCGGATAGTTGGCCGTGAAGCAGGCATTGCAGTAGTCGAGGTCACTCGGGTTAGCCTCACGGACGGCTTTCATCAACCCCTCGGAGGAGAGATAAGCGAGAGAGTCAACGCCCAACCAATCGCGAATCTCATCGACGCTGTCAAACTGGTTGGCAAGCAGTTCCTCACGGCTCGGAAAGTCCATCCCGTAGAAGCAGGGGCTGATCACAGAGGGGGACGCGATGCGGAAGTGCACTGACTTAGCCCCTGACTCGCGCAACATATTTACGAGGTAGCGTGCCGTCGTGCCCCGCACAATCGAGTCGTCGACAACGATGACGGTGCGGTTGCGGAGAAGGCCTTCTACCGTGTTGAACTTACAGCGTACCTTCATGCGTCGCTTGTCCTGCCCGGGGGCAATGAACGTGCGTCCAACATAGTGATTTCGAATCAGTCCGATCTCAAAACGACAGCGGTAGCCGAGGTCTTGGCATTCTGTGGCGTAGCCCAGGGTGGCTGTGTTGGCCGAGTCGGGCACGGGAATGACGATCGGCGTCTTCTCGTCGTCATCCACTTCGGGGACCGGGGCTTCGTGCGCGAGCTGAACGCCCGTACGGCGGCGTACCTTGTCCACCATTTCGCCGAAGATCTTGGAGTCGGGGCGGGAGAAGTAGACATACTCGAAGACGCACTGGCTTACGCCGTGCTTGCGCGGCAACTCGTAGCTATCGAAGCTGCCATCCACGCAGCCCTCTCGGTCGATGACGAGCACCTCGCCGGGGTCGATGTCGCGCACGTACTCGGCGCCAATCATGTCGAACGAGCACGTCTCGCTGGCCACGCAGTAGGCTGCGCCGCCGGGCTGGTCGGGGTCGCCAAGGCGGCCCAGGGCGAGCGGGCGGAAACCATTCGGGTCGCGCACGGCGATGAGGGCGTCGTCCGTCATCATCACAAGCGAAAACGCCCCTTCCACTTGCATCAGGGCGTCGAGAACTTGGTCGATATGTTTTTGCCGGCGGCTTTGCGCAGTAAGGTGGAGGATGAGCTCGCTGTCGCTGGTGGTTTGGAACAGCGTCCCGCGTTCACTGAAGCTTTTACGGAGTTCGCGGGCGTTGGACAGGTTGCCGTTGTGTGCCAGCGCCAGGTTGCCCTTCCGGTGATGCACCACGAACGGCTGGATGTTCGCCCGATTCGTGGACGCGCCACTCGTCGAGTAGCGATTGTGCCCGATGCCGGCATCGCCCAAGAGCTTCGTCTCGAAGATCTCCGGATCATCGAACACGTCTAGCACGAGCCCAAAGTCACGATGTGACATCATGGCCGGCTGCTGCTCCGCCTCATCGTACGTCGACGTCACGATCCCCGAGGATTCCTGCCCGCGGTGCTGCAAGGCATGCAGCCCGTAGTAGATGTGGCGAGCCGCATTGGGATCGTTGAAGATGCCGAAGATGCCGCAATGATCTTTAACGTCGCTCATGAGCGCACGTGCGAATGACGCCGGTTGTGGTGGGAGCAGGAAGGCATGACGCGTAACAATAGAAAAACACGCGGTGGCAATGTATTGATCCACCAAGATTATCGAAAGGATCGCTTGCATGAACCTCAAGGCGCCCGCAGTGCAGGCAAGCCCATGGCCGCCAGATCATCACAGAAGGATGACACCCACGGCCAACAAAATGCCAGCGGCATCAGCTACGAGGTCGCGGGTGCTAAATCGGTGAGCGGGGCCATACCGCCAGTCGATCCACTCTTTGGAGAGCCCAACGGCAGCCCCCGATCCCGCGGCGACGGGCAGTGCTGCAG
Source organism: uncultured Rhodothermales bacterium (assembly GCA_964345285.1). GTDB lineage: Bacteria > Bacteroidota > Rhodothermia > Rhodothermales > Salinibacteraceae > JAAAPH01. The sequence goes on along the minus strand of CAYFQN010000039.1, from coordinate 8,470 downwards.
GGTTCGACCATCCGGCCTTATCGACGAGGACGTACTGCGTACTGAGGGTCCACAGAAAGCTAAACGCCACGTGCTGCGCCTTGTCCCGCGCCCACCAACGGTCCGCCGAGGAAGCCGGCATCTGGAAAGAAAAAGACAGGGCGTATGTGGGCGAATGGGTCAAAGCACCTGAGGACGCCAGTACGTCGCGCGACAGCCACTTGGCAGACGGTGGAGGGGCCTGTGCTGGTGCCACAGAAGGCCAGACGCACCCTATGCAGAGGACCAAGCCGGCCAGTGTGCTACGCCATGTCATACGAATCCGCCTCGGCGGTGAGCTAAAACAGTCCGGCAATCGCGACGTAGGCCCGGCGGACCGAGTCGATCAGGACGAGCACCAGCAGGACCGGTATCACGTAGCGAATGAGCCGGTACCATGCGGGCAGCCAGCTCGTTAGGGTAGTGCCCTTCTTGATCTCGCTGATCGGGTCGGTCATGCGCCAGCCCACGAAGACCGCAATCAGCAGAGCGCCAGCGGCGAGGAAGACGTTCCCGGCAATCTGGTCGTAGATTTCGAGGAAGCGCAAATCGATGGCGCAGGGGATGCCTACAACCGTGATGGCTGCGCCGGCCACCATCGCAGCCTTCCGGCGCGTCCAGCCGAGCGTGTCGATGGCTGTCGAACTCACCACCTCGAGCAGAGAGATGGCCGACGTGAGGGCGCCCACGAGCAGGGCGGCGAAGAAGAGCAGGCCGACAAACGGACCAGCCGCGCCCATTTGCGAAAACGCTTCAGGCAGGGTGATGAAGAGCGCACCGACCGTGCTCTCTCCAACATCGCCCGATAACCCGAGCGCGAAGATAAGAGGGAAGATCATGAGGCCCGCCACGAAAGCCACCATGAAGTCGGCGCTGGCGATAATCATCGACTCGCGCGGCAAATTGTCGTCGCGGCTGAGGTAGCTGGAGTAGGTAAGCATCGCGCCCATGCCCAGGCTTAGGCTGAAGAACGCTTGCCCCGCTGCATCGGAGAGGACGGCGGGGTTGAGCAGTTCCCCGAAGTCGGTTTGAAAGTAATACGCGTACCCTCCTCCAGCTCCATCAAGGAAGGCCGCATACACGGCCAGCCCCGCGACGATGAGGAAGAGGAGGGGCATTAAGATGATAGCGGCCCGTTCAATGCCGCCTTCCACGCCTGCCAACACGATAGTGATGGTGACGGCCATGAAGATGACCTGGAGGAGCACTGCCCAGGGCCCGGTGGCATACGCCTCAAAGGTGGCTGCCGGCGCTTCGATGCCGCCTAAGATGTACGTGCCGGTGTAGCGGACCACCCAGCCCGCAATGACGCCGTAGTAGGCGAGTATGACAAAACCCGAGATCACGAAGAAGACGCCGAGCGGCTTCCAGTTCTTTCCCCCGAAGTGTTCGAGCGCCTTAATGGGACTCTGCTTCGAGCCACGCCCTACCGAGAACTCGGCGAGCATGACAGGCAGGCCAATGATGATGACAAAGAAGATGTACAAGAACAAAAACGCAGCGCCTCCCGCCTCGGCCATCTGATACGGGAACCGCCACATATTTCCGAGGCCGACAGCCGAACCAACGGCGGCAAGTACAAAGCCAAGATTCGAGCTCCACTGTCCCCGTTCGGCTGCTGTGGGAGAGGCCATAGGTCACCTAGAATCAGTCAGATAAGGAGAGAAAGCTTGTGAGGCAGCGCGGGCCGTGGGCGGGCGTCGGGGGGCTACGCCGCAGAAAAACCATCTGCGAAGATACAAGGCGAAGTACGCGATCGCAATCCCTTCGGGCCGCGCGCTCATCGAACGGTGACGCGTGGCGTATCCTCCGCAGAGGGCTCCATACGCCCGATTGGCGTGGTGCAGGTATCTAAGCCGGCGTCGCGGAGCTGGGCCTGTACGCTGGTTGCGTCGTCCGGGTCGACCGCAACGAGGAGGCCGCCGCTGGTTTGTGGGTCACAAAGGATCAGCCGCTGTGTGTCCGGCAGGGGGCCGACGTCGTCCCCGTAACTGTCCCAGTTGCGGTGCGTGCCGCCCGGCACGGCGCCGGCATCCAGGTACCGCGTGAGATCTGTGAGGAGTGGAACGCTGTCGCTGTCGAGGATCGCGTGGAGGCTACTGCCCGCTGCCATTTCGATCAGATGCCCGAGCAGACCAAAGCCGGTCACATCCGTCATAGCACGTACGCTGTCCAGCCGCCCGAGCGCTTCGCCCACGCGGTTGAGTTGCATCATGGAGGTGGCGGCGCGGTCCTGATCGCCAGGTTGCAGCACGCCCTTCTTTTCGGCGGTTGAGAGGATGCCGACGCCCAGCGGTTTGGTCAGGAAGAGCACGTCACCCGCCTGCGCCGTGTCGTTGCGCTTCAGGTGGTGGTGATCGACGAGACCCGTGACGGCTAGGCCAAAGATGGGCTCGGGGCTATCGATGCTGTGCCCACCGGCCAGCGCGATGCCGGCCTCCGCGCACTGCGCCCGCCCGCCACCAATCACGTCGCCGGCTGCTTCGGTGGGCAACGTGTCGACGGGCCAGCCCAGGATGGCAATGGCCACCGACGGCGTTCCGCCCATCGCGTACACGTCGCTGATGGCATTCGCCGCAGCAATGCGCCCGAAGGTGTGCGGGTCGTCCACAATTGGCATGAAGAAGTCTGTCGTGCTGATGAGCGCGCGGCCATCGCCCAGATCATACACGGCGGCGTCGTCGCGAGCGCTGTTTCCCACTAGCAGTCGGTCGTCATCCGGCGCGGCGGTATGCGTGCTCAGTATCTCGGCCAGCACGCCCGGTGCAATCTTACAACCACACCCGGCGCCGTGGCTGTACTGTGTGAGGCGGAGAGAGGACGTCGATTCCATGAGAGCCCTATGGGGTGGTAGGTGACGGTGCGTGATCAAGTACTAGGCCGGCGATCACGTGCGGGTCGGGCGTGCCGGCGGAGACGACCTGCACGGTCCCATCGGGTCGTTGGTCGAGACCGTGCTGGTAGGCGTCGTCGTAGTAGGTGAGGATGATGCGGCACGCCCGGCGCAGGTGCCCCGTCGAGATGGCCGCGTGAGCTTGCTGGGTGCGCAAACCGCCGAGACGCTCGCGAATATAGTCTAGAGCGTCGTGCAGCGCATCCGGCTCGTAGGCGCCGTACAGGTCAACGAGCCGGTCGAGTCGCACCGTGTCGGGGACGTCCAAGACGATGCTGGGCGCAGACTGCATCTGGTCGAACAGCGCGTTGGGGATGCCGATGTCGCCAATGCGGCGACTCTCGTCCTCAACCCAAACGGGGCGGTTGGGGTCGAGGGCGTGCCACTGCAGCGCTAACTCGTTCTCAAACTGCTGCTGAGTCGGTTGGGTATGGCGCCCCAGGCCGCCGAACACGGAGCCGCGATGCCGGGCCAGTCCCTCCAGGTCAATGATCTGCTCGCCACGAGTGTGTAGCGCGTGCAGCACGTCAGTTTTTCCACTGCCTGTGAGGCCACTGAGGATGCAGATGGGGCGCTCGCGTGTGAAGGCGTCGCGGGCGAAGCGCCGAAACGCTTTATACCCGCCGCGCAAGCGACGGACGCGGTAGCCGAAGAAAGAGAGCAGCCAGCCGACGCTCTCGCTGCGCATCCCGCCACGCCAGCAGTGCATCAGCATGGTATCGCCGTTCACCGCTTGCATGGCCGACTCAACGAGCGTGCGCATCTTCGGGCCGACTAGGTCCAGCGCTTCTAGCATTGCAGCCTGCCGGCCGGCGTCCGAGTACGTCGTGCCGATGGCTGCTCGTTCAGCGTTCGAGAAGAGGGGGAGGTTAATAGCCCCTGGGATGTGGCCGTCGGCAAACTCGGCTGGCGTGCGCACGTCGATCACCGGCTCGGTGCGGCTGCGCGCCACGAAGTCCTCTACGTCAAGCAAGTCGGCCATGGTGCTCTAGGCCCCGGCGCCGATCAGGCATTATCGGGCTGCACAAAGTCGAGCCATGCGCTGTCCGGCGTGTAGTCTTCCACAACATTGGGCATATTGCCGCTCCGGTACGTGGACAAGATGCTCTCGGCATCTTGCTGGAGGATGGAGAGGCAATTCGACACGAGATCGCTGCGGAAGCCGCGGTCGCCTAGTTGTGTCGCAAACTGCATCGTGATGATGCGTCCCAGCATCCGCCCCAGGTCGACGAGCTTGCGCTGCGGCATCTGTAGGTCGACCTCAAAGTCAAGCGTATCCTTGAAGCGGTCTGCGACCCGCTTGGTGAGCTCGTACTCCTGCAGGTGCTGATACAGGTTGCGCTCCTTCAGGCGCCGCATTTGTTTTAGGACGGCCTCGGAGATCTGCTGGTAGAGGACGTCATTCGAGCCCTCGAAAATCTGGAAGGGCCGGCTGTCTACCGTCGAGCGCCCAGCGATGTGGTCCAGCCGGTATCCCGTACCGCCCGTGAGTTGGAGCAGCGACTGCGATGCGTCTTGCATCAGATCCGTCACGACGGTCTTAATAGCGTTCGCTGGTACGCTGTGTGCCGCCATGTTCTTCTCGATCTGGGCGTTCTCGCTCGTGTAGGTGCACATGGCCGAGCAGGCTGTGAACCACGCTTGGATCCGCGCAATGCGTTTCTGCACCTGGTCGTACTCCAGCAAGCTTTTCCCGCCCACAAACCGGCTGTGGCAGTGGTCGAGTGCCTCGTCGAGCATGCGCTGGAGAAAGCCCATGCCCATTCCGGGAAACTCGATCCGGCTGCGATGCAGCGTGTCCAGCATCATCTTGATGCCGGTACTCTCCGGCTCAAGGCGTTGCACGATGGGGACGTCGATATCCACCCGGTTCCGGCCGTAGGGAATCATGTAGAGACCGAGGTTTTCATACAGCTCTTCCACCTCAATCTGCTGGCTCGGCTGATTCATGTCGGCGATGAAGAAGCCAACGTCGCGACCGAGCTGACCGTTGCTGCGTTGCCGCCGTGCGGTGATGAGCCAGAAGTCGGCCCAACCGGTGAGCCCGCCCCAGTGCTTAAGCCCCTCAATATGGTAGTGATCGTCGTGTTCGGTGAATGAGGTCTGCATGCTGAGGGCATCCGTCCCATACTCCGGCTCGGTGATCATCAAGCCGCCCATGTTTTTCTCTTCGATGAAACGCCGGAAGATCGGGCCCTTTACGGCTTCTTGACCGTACTTGGTCACGGGCTGCAGGAAAAGAGCACCGTTGATCCCGATGGTGAGTGAGAGCGCCAGCGAGTGGTACGACGCCGTTGCAAGAATAGATTGGCACTCGTGCACATGACCGCCTCGGCCTCCGTACTCCTCCGGGATAAAGACCGAGAGCGGCACGCGCGACTGAATCTCACGGAGGATATACGGCGGAAGGCCGCGCCGTATGCTCATCGCATCGATGTCGCCACGCACGTTGAAGACGTGCTCTAGCTTGTCTTGAAACGATGTGCGGAAGGTGTCGAAGTCGGGTGAGATGGCGATCTCCTCACCGAGGTACGGGGCAATACTCATGGGACAGTTTCATTGACGGTGGCAGCGGCAACATACCATACTGCGGCGCAGGCACTGTGTCTCTCGCGCGCTCCAAATGTAGCATTGACGTTGCATATACGCTACGATCGCGCGAGCCACGGTACTGAAGTTATTTTACTGACATTTAAATGTACAGAAAAAGGTGCCCCATGATGAAGTGGGGCACCTTGAAAGGCCGGTGATATTTTTCCGGATGTTGACGCTGGCAGTGGCAGGGCATAGTCGCAGGCTACCTGTACAGCCAGTTGCCGCCTAGAACGGCAGTTCATCGTCTGGCTCAAACGTGTCCTCGTCGCCAGATGACTGCTGGCCGGAAGCCGCCTGCCCCCGCTTCGGAGCCCGCTGGTCGAACTGCGGGCCGCCACGCTGGCTTTGGTCGAACTCGCCGTTGCCCGAGCGGCCGCCGCCGTCTCGGTTGCCGTCAAGGAACATCATTTCGCGCGCCTTCACCTCGGTGGTATAGCGCGTGTTGCCGTCGCGGTCCTCCCACGACCGCGTCTGTAGCGATCCCTCAAAATAGACCTGCGATCCTTTCTGGAGATATTCGTTGCAAATCTCCGCAAGCCGATCCCAAGCGACTACGTTGTGCCACTCCGTCTTGTCGACGAGATTGCCGTCACGGTCTTTGTAGCTTTCGTTGGTGGCGATTCGCAGGTTGCAGACAGCGGTTCCGCTGCCTGTATACCGCAGTTCTGGGTCTTGCCCTAGATTACCGATAAGGATGACTTTATTCACTCCACGAGCCATAGTTGTGCCTCCGATTGCTGATGTAGTTGAGATGTGGCGAGCGCTGTGCGCAAGCGTTCTGCGTCCGTGTGCTCATCATATTCCGCTGCGCCGCTCAAAGGTTTCGCTAAAAGGTAGCGAACGGATGCGAGAAGATGAGCACGGCGCCTGCAGCGATACGCGGAGCCCGCTGCCCGTCCAGACAATCAAGGCCCGAAAACGTAACGAGATGACGCCCAACAGCAAGGTACGGATCGGCGATGACATCCCTCTGTCATAGGCTACACCCCTCGGTCATAGGCTAAAAGTGCGGTTCAAACAGAAAAAAGCCGGAGGACATGTTCACCCAGTACATGCCCTCCGGCGGGGTGTCAACGAGTCGACACCGTTGCAGGCTTGGCTAAGGAGGCGAGCCAAGTCTGCACGCGATGTACGAACAACACCTGTGCCAGGGGGCATAAAGGGGCAAGACGGCGCAGAGGGCGCTTCCGAGGCCATGCGACGTGCGCTGGATCAGACAGTGGCTGTGCGGCGCACTGTACAAGCATATCTACCGTGGTAGCAGCCGGCCGCCACTGCAGAGGAAAGACCAAGACAGCGTTGGGGAGTCCGGTACGCGCCCAGCCCCGGGGTCGTCATGTGTGCGAGGACGACGGGGTCAGTTCTGCAAGGCCGAAATGCTGCTCCAGAAAGTCAATCGTCAGCTCGTTGAAGGCGTGCGGATGCTCGATCATAGGGGCGTGGCCGCACTCATCAATGAAGTGCAATTGGGCGTTGGGAAGCCGATCGCGGAATTCCTCGCCCACGTCGGGCGGTGTGATCACGTCGTCGCTCCCCCAGATGAGCAAGGTGGGCATGCTCAGTTCTTTGAGGCGCTCCGTGACGATCTCCTTCTCAGCAGAGCGCGCAATTTTGATGAGTCGCACGGCGCGGGGGCGATCGTTCACGATCTCGAACATCTCATCGACGAGTTCGTCGGTGGCATGAACGGGGTCGTAGAACGTGAGCTCAGTGCGCTCGCGGATGAAGTCGCGGTCCTGGCGCCGGAACACAGACGAGCCCATGGCAATCTCCTCGTACACGCCCGATGAGCCGGAGAGGATGAGCCCGGCCACATCGTCAGCGTAGCGGAGTGCGTACAGGAGCGCGACGTGCCCCCCCAGAGAGTTGCCGACGAGGATCATCTCGTCGAGCCCCAGCGCGTCGGTGAACCCGCGCACGTGGCGAACCAAGCCAGGCACGTGCGTTTGCCGCAGGGAAAGATCGAAAACAGGCAGTACAGGTGTAATGACGCGGCGCCTGTGCGCTACCAGTTCGTCAATGGTATCGGTCCAGTTGCTCAGGTCACCGAGCAGGCCGTGGAGGAGCACCAGCGGCGGCTGCTTGCTGTCGCGAGGTCCCTCGTCGATGAATTGAAACCCTTGAACCTCGTGGACGGAATAGGGGGTGTCGTGCATGTGCACTAGTGGATCAGTAAACGATCAAGGACAAACAGGGTGCAGGTGGGGGCTACACCAAATAGGTAAGAGCTTACCTGTAAACGATGCAAGCAAAGGGCCGATCCAAGAACGGCAGCGAAGGCTATACAGAACACAGGCGCCTCATGCCGCGCGGGTGAACTCTCCGCTCATCCGAGCAACAAGAAGGTACCTTGCAAGAAACATACGAAGTAGGTAACATTCAAAACCTGCAAGTTGCAGAAGTCGTACCCTGTAGCGTCCGCAGTACATGCCAATCGGCCTCCCATGCACGCACGATGAACATTCTGCGAGTCATGGAGAACATCTCATGCTTTGATCGTTGGATGACGCTACGCAGTAAATACGCTTCCCGGTCCAAAACGCAGCTGGAAGCACTGATGGTCAGGTGTTTAACTCTTGTATAGCATCCGTTTTCTATGAAGAAATCGACGCGTAGCCGCACGACTCGCACAGCTCTGTGGAGCGCCCTTGCAGGAGGAGCCGCAGGATTTGCGCTGGGCATTCTGCTCGCTCCCGAGCGCGGACAGAAGGCGCGCCGCCGTCTCGCGTACCAACTTGAAGCTCTAGCCGATGAAACCGGCCGGCTCATCCAAGGGCTCTTCGAAGCGAAAGTGACCAGTGATGCCCGCCGCACGGGGGATGCCCTCGTAGCCGATGCACAGGCTCGTGCGGACCACATCCGAAATGACATCGAGACGCTCCTGAAAGAGATTCGCACGCAGGAAGAATCGGCGTCCCGTTCCTCGTAAAGCGTCATCCCTGCCCGTATCCATCCCTGCCCGTA
>CAYFQN010000038.1:17461-18790 GCA_964345285.1 uncultured Rhodothermales bacterium | reverse complement strand
GAGTTCGAGGAGTGCGCATTGAAGGCCCAGTTCCTGAGGCGGGCGACAGAATCAGGCGAGCCAGCGGATTTCGCGCTCATCGAAACGATGCGCTGGGCCGACGGCCGCATCGACTTGTGGGACGAGCACGTGGAACGGCTGCGCGAGTCCGCCGACTACTTCGGGTTCGTGTTCGATGCCGATGGCATGCGCCGATCCGTCGAACAGCACCTAGCACAATCGGCACCGCGACAGCCCCACAAAGTCCGGTTGACGCTCGACCGACACGGACGCTTCAACGTCACGTCGTCGCCAACCGGTGATCCGATACCGGAGCCCGTGCAGCTTATCATCGCCGACGTACGTGTCGACAGCAACAACCCCTTTCGGCATCACAAGACGACACGGCGGGCCGTGTACCAACAGGCCTATCAACAGGCCCTGGAAGCCGGCGCAGACGAAGCCCTACTGCTCAACGAACGGGGCGAAGTCACAGAGGGAGCGCGGACCAACCTATTTGTCGAGATGGACGGTATGATGGTCACCCCGCCGCTTGCAAGCGGAGTGCTAAATGGGGTGTATCGCCGTCATCAGTTGCGGATCCGGGAGGTGTGCGAACAGGTGCTTCGCCCAGATGATTTGCGATCAGCAGATCGGCTCTTCGTCTGCAACGCAGTGCGCGGGTGGCAGGAAGCCACACTCGCTCAGGCATCCGTGGCGCCATCAGTGTGCGGCGAGGTACAAGGCCGGGAATAAGCTCACCTGATCGGTAAAATATTTCCGGTCAATATTGCCGGATCACGTCAAGGGCGGTCCTGAGCCGGCCTGAAAGCGTATATTGTTCCGCGGCTTGCTTTTTGCGGGTAAAGAGGATGACCCGCCTCGTTTTTCGCGTGACCGGTGCGCATCCATGGTACATCCCGTTTTGCTCTACACGCTCTTAGCCCTCTGGCTGCTTCCGGCTATCGCCCTCATCGCGGTCTACGGCGCTGAGGTACTGCGTGACCGAGTCCGCGAACTGTGGGCACGGTGGACTTGCTACCGGGCGAAGCAACTTCTGGCGGCAGGACAGGATGCGGCTAATCTTGTGGATTTACGCCGAACGGTTTCCATCGGCGGCCCCGAATCGGCGGGGCACGGCGGGGAGAACGGGGGCGTTGCGTCAGTAAACCGGTGGGGGCGTCCTTACCTCGTTGCGGGCGACGTGATGCAGGTTCCGCTCGTTCTGGAAGACGAACGCGGCAAGTTACGCACCCAGCAATGGGAACTTAGTCTGAACTGAGGGCGGGTTTCAGCACGTCTCGCTTCTAGCGCTTCTACTTGCTCCGCAGAGCCTCTGATGTGCCAGTT
>CAYFQN010000038.1:4124-17361 GCA_964345285.1 uncultured Rhodothermales bacterium | reverse complement strand
TCTGATGTGCCAGTTGGTGCATCACGTCTCTGCACAGGCATGCCTTCGTGCTCATGTCGGGCACGGCCACGCGGCTACAAGACAAGGTGTCACGCGGGGGAGGGGCAGCCCATCTACCCGTCTCGCATGGGCGCTGCACGTCTTGTGGCGCTGCACGTCTCGTAAATAGCCGTAGTGTACCGCATCGACGCATGGCAACGAAGCAATGAGGTAACGCTTCCTTGCTGCACACGCGGACGCTGCGTTGCATTCGCCTTTCAGCGAGAAACCTCGATGATACGCCAGCAATCAAAGACGCCTGTCAGGGCGTGATAAGTGTTGGCGCGTGATGAGTGCGGGAACGGCGTACGGCGCTTCAGTCAAGATCGGGAGAGGCCTTCCGGTATCGGGTGTGGGCGAAACCCGCACAAGATGGCAGGGAAACCAGAGTGATCCACCAATCCCCAGTTGACAAGAACGTTACGGGTCCTTATCGTATTAGTGGATTCTTCAAGGAAGCGCTTCTAATGCCTCCATTGTTTTCGTAGACCTGCACTAACCTTCTCTCTAGACCACTGCATGGTCCCCGCGGGCTCCCGCTGCTTTCCCACTGACTCGCACTCAACCGCACAACGCCATGGCCGACCAAGACGTACAAGTTACCGCTGCATACTCGGGCGCTTCAGAGGTGTACGATCCCCCCGAGACGTTTCGCGAGACGGCCCATATCGGGTCGATGGACGAGTACCAGGAGATGTACAATCGCTCCGTTGAAGACCCAGAAGCATTTTGGGATGAGCAGGCCAGCCGTGTCGACTGGTTCGAGCCGTATGACACGGTAAAAAACGTATCGTATGATCCGCACCACGTGTCCATCAAGTGGTATGAGGGCGGCACCACGAATGCATGCTACAATGCCGTTGATCGGCACCTGGAGACGCGAGGTGATCAGACCGCGCTCATCTTCGAGCCCGATGACCCGCGCGAGCAGGACGTAGAGCATATCACGTACAGCGACCTGCACGGGCGCGTATCGCGGTTTGCTAACGTGCTTAAAAAGCATGGCGTCGAAAAGGGAGACCGCGTCACCATCTACCTACCCATGATCCCCGAGGCCGCATATGCTATGCTTGCCTGCGCGCGGATCGGCGCCATCCATTCGGTCGTTTTTGCCGGCTTCTCGCCCGACTCGCTCGCAGACCGCATTCTGGATTGCGACTCGGCCTATCTGATTACGGCCGATGAGGGGCGACGCGGCGGGAAGCGCGTCCCGCTCAAGGCCAATGCCGATGAGGCTCTCAAGCGCACGCCCGATGTCGAGCGCGTATTTGTCGTGCAAAATACCGGGGGCGAGGTTAACTGGAAGGACGGGCTCGATGTGTGGGTGCACGAAGAACTCGAGACCGTAAGCGACGAGTGTCCGGTTGAGCACATGGACGCCGAGGATCCGCTGTTCATCCTGTACACGTCGGGCTCGACCGGCAAGCCGAAAGGCGTAATGCACACGACGGGCGGCTACCTCGTGTACACGGCTACCACCTTTCACTACGTATTCGACCATCACGAGGGCGACGTCTTTTGGTGTACGGCCGACGTCGGCTGGATTACCGGCCACAGCTACATCGTGTACAGCCCGCTCGTCAGCGGCGGCACGCAGGTCTTCTTTGAGGGCACGCCCACCTACCCCGATGCCTCCCGGCTGTGGAACGTTGTCGACAAGCATGAGGTGACGCAGTTCTACACGGCGCCGACCGCTATCCGGGCGCTCATGCGGCAAGGGAACGAACACGTCGAAACGTCGAGCCGCGACTCGCTTCGGCTCCTCGGCACGGTGGGTGAGCCTATCAACCCCGAGGCGTGGCGCTGGTACTACAACAAGATCGGGAAAGGCAACTGCCCGATCATCGACACGTGGTGGCAGACGGAGACGGGCGGCATCATGATCACGCCGCTCCCGGGGGCTGTACCACAGAAGCCCGGCTCTGCCTCGACGCCCTTCTTCGGCATTCAGCCGCAGATCGTAGACGCAGTAGGCAACGTGCAGGAAGGCGCTACCGAAGGCCGCCTCGTCATCGCCGATTCGTGGCCCGGCCAGATGCGCACGGTATACAAAAACCACGACCGGTTCGAGCAGACCTACTTCTCGCAGGTGCCCGGCACGTACTTTACGGGCGACGGGTGCCGCCGTGACGAGGACGGCTATTACTGGATTACGGGCCGCATCGACGATGTATTGAATGTAAGTGGTCACCGCATCGGCACGGCGGAGCTGGAGAGCGCGCTCGTCTCGCACGAGTCGGTGGCCGAGGCCGCCGTGGTCGGCTATCCCCATGAGGTGAAAGGGCAGGGCATCTTCGTCTATGTCACGCTCATCAAAGACGTGGATCCGAGCGATGCGCTGCACGACGAGCTCATCAAGCACGTGGGCAATCAAGTGGGGCCGATTGTGAAGCCCGACCTGCTCATGTTTACGCCGTCGCTGCCGAAGACGCGCTCCGGCAAAATTATGCGACGCATCGTGCGTAAGATTGCGGCCGGCGAGTACGACGACCTGGGCGACACCAGCACGCTGGCTGACCCGGGTGTGGTGGAGGAGCTGATTCAGGAGCGCAAGGGTTTATGACGAGCGGTCTCGCTGGTCCGGCGCTGTTGCTCCCTCAGGCGGAATAAAAAAGACGTTCTACTCGCTTGGCGTGGAGGCTGAACGTCCTGGGATGCGAAGCGGCTTACCGGTGCGCGTGCCATTGCTTGCGGTGGCACCGCACTGAAAGACCGCTCTCAACCATGCACCTCCACCACGTAAAAGATAAACTATGCACAACGGGACCGCGCGAACAGTTATTCGAAACGGATGCTTGTTGGTGCTGCTTAGCATTTTGGCGCTGCCGCTCTCTCGGTCCGCCGAGGCGCAAAGCTTCGACCTGAGCGGATTCGTCAAGTCCTCGTATTACTACGACACCCGGCAAGTCGTTGCCGCCCGCAACGCCGAGTATTTGCTGTGGCCGGCCAACGAAAGCCTAAACGAAGGCGGAGAGGACACGAACGATGTGAGCAATCTGTCGTCGTACCAAATCTTCTCCCGGCTTGGGCTGTCCATCGGTGAGCTGCCTCAAGTGATGGGGGGAGACGTCACGGGATACATCGAAACGGATTTCTTTGGCCCTACCGGAGACGAGACGAACACGCTACGCATCCGGCGCGCCTTTGCGAAGATGGCATGGGAAGACCGTGAAGTGCTGTTCGGCGTCGAGTGGTCGCCCATGTTCACACTGGCCGCGTTCCCGCACACCGTGGCATCGGAGGCGGGCACGCCGTTCAACCCGTTCGCGCGCCAGCCCATGATCCAGCTAACGCTGAAGCCGGGTAACCTGCGGTTCATCGGCGCCGCCGCCTGGCAGTTCGACGCCTTCCAGAGCGACGGCTTTCAGGGAACCAGCGGCATTGACCAGCAGCAGCAAGCGGCCCTGCCCGGCTGGCACGGGCACCTGCAGTACGTCAGCGAGAACGCCACGCTGGGCGTCGGGGGATATGCGAAGTCGCTCCGGCCCGTGGCTACCGGCGATCGCATCTTTACCGGCGCCGTGCTCGGCTACGTGACCTTTACCGGTCGCTCCGTTATCGTCCGTGGAAAGGGCGTGTACGGCGGCGACTTGCATGACCACGTCAAGACGGGTGGTATCGTCTACGATCCGGCCGAAGATCCCAACAGAGAATTTGTGGCCGACGCCTTTCAGACGCTGGACTCGTTCTCGGCTTGGATCGAGCTCGAAGGCACCGGGGCGGTGGCTCCGGGCATCATGGCCGGATATCTGACCAACCTAGGCGCAGCCGATGAGGTGTCGGCTAGGGCGGTGGCCAACGGGCGCGGCAATAACATCGAAACGTTGTGGGAGGTGGCGCCTCGCCTCGTTTTGAACTACGGGCCACTGCGCTTTGCGCTAGAAGTGCAGGTCACCAACGCCACGTTCGCCGAAGGCTTTGACGCCAACTACGCGCCCTCGGGCAACACCAACTCCGTAACCAACGTCCGCGGCGACTTCTCCGTCTTCTTGTTTTTCTAAGCGTCGCTGCGGGGCGCCCTCTACCATCCACCCTTCGGTATCATTACTCCACTCCGCCATGGCTGCACAACCGAACATCGATCGCGTCACCTACTGGCAAACCCAAATCCGCCGGACGCTCATCCTTCTCAGCGTGTGGTTCATCGCCGGCTATGTAATGAGTATTTTCCTCGCGGAGCCGCTAAATAACTTCAGCTTCGGTGGCGTGCCGTTCGGGTTCTGGATGGCGCAGCAAGGCAGCATCTTCGTCTTTGTTAGCCTCGTCCTCATCTACACCCTCGCCTCCAACGCGCTCGACCGTGAGGCCGGCGTCGAGGAGACGGAGGACACCACATCAGCTGCTGGGGAGGCCCACTAGCGCCTCGGCCCGGTCGTCCTTCGCCCCCCTGACCCCTCGCCCCCTCAATCCGACCTCTAATTCCATGAGCATTCTTGCCTGGACCGCCATCTGGGTGGCCATCACGTTCTCAGTCTATATCGGCATTGCTGTCTGGAGTCGCGTGGTCGACACCAAGGGCTTCTATGTGGCGGGCCAGGGCATTCCTGCTGTGGCCAACGGCATGGCCGTAGGGGCCGACTGGATGAGCGCGGCCTCGTTCATCTCACTCGCGGGCCTCGTCTCATTCATGGGTTTCGACGGGTCGGTCTACCTGATGGGGTGGACGGGCGGCTACGTGCTCTTGGCGCTGCTTCTCGCGCCCTATCTTCGCAAGTTCGGCGAGTACACGGTGCCCGACTTCGTGGCGCGGCGTTACTACTCAAACACGGCGCGCGTAGTGGCCGCCGTGGCGGCGCTCTTCGTCTCCTTCACCTACGTCGCCGGGCAGATGCGCGGCGTAGGCGTCGTCTTCAGCCGATTTCTCGGCGACTTTTTCGAGCCCATTGCAAGTGGTCTGGGCGTAGAAGTGATCACCGTCGGTGTGATCGTCGGGATGGCGATTGTGGCGCTCTACGCCGTCCTGGGTGGTATGAAGGGGGTCACATGGACGCAGGTGACGCAGTACTGCGTGCTTATCGTCGCGTACCTGATCCCGGCCATTGCCATCGCCACCGAACTGACAGGCAACCCGATTCCCCAGGGCGCCATCGGCGAGGTTGCGCCCATGCTGAACCAGCTGCAAACAGACCTCGGGCTGAACATGTACACCGGGCCGTTTGCTGAATTGAGCATGCTCAACGTTTTTTGCATTACGCTTGTGCTGATGGTGGGCACGGCGGGCCTGCCGCACGTCATCGTACGCTTCTACACCGTCCGCACCGTGAAAGACGCGCGCTGGTCGGCCGTGTGGGCGATCCTCTTCATCGGCATCCTGTACACGGTGGCGCCTGCCATCGCCATGTTCTCGCGCCTCGAAATCCTGCAGTCGTTCAGCGAACTCGGCGCACAGGGCATGGCGCAGCAGCTCGGTTGGGTGCAGAACTGGGCGCAGGCCGGCCTCATCGAGTCCGCCGGATGGACGGCCGACACGAGCGTCAACGACATGCTGGGCAGCATCGACCGCGACATCATCGTGCTGGCCACGCCTGAGCTCGCCGGACTGTCGAACTGGGTCGTAGGTCTTGTCGCAGCGGGCGGTCTCGCGGCTGCGCTCTCGACAGCCTCGGGCCTAATGATTGTGATCAGCTCTTCGCTCGCGCACGACATCTACGGCGAGATCATCAACCCGGATGCGTCGGAGCAGCGCCGGCTGCGCGTGGGGCGCATCGCCATCTTCGTTGGCGTGATCGTGGCAGGCCTCGCGGGCATCTTCCCACCAGGGTTTGTCGCAGAGGTGGTGGCCTTCGCGTTTGGCTTGGCCGCGGCCAGCTTCTTCCCGATCCTCGTGCTCGGCATCTTCTGGAAGAAGTGCAACCGCCGGGGCGCCGTCGCGGGCATGATCGTGGGCCTTGCGTTCACGTTCATCATGATCGTACTCATGCGCATTCACGTCATCACGGAGGGCGCCATCGCCGAGCCACTCATCGACTCGTTCCTCGGCATCAACGCGCAGGGGATCGGCATCGTGGGTATGCTGCTGAATTTTGCCATCACGATCGCCCTGTCGCTCCGCGGCGAGGCGCCGCCGCAGGAGGTACAGGACCTCGTGGAGCAGGTGCGTTACCCACGCGAACTCACGCCGGAAGAGCTGGAGGAAGCGGTCGTCACCCCGTAGCACACAGCCGCGCGTGTGCCTCTTAGTCCCCGAATGCCACTATGACCTTCAAGCGACACCTTCTGGTTGCAGGTGCTCTCCTAGCCGCTGCGCTCGCGTTCATCGTGGTGCGCAACTGGGGAACGTTCGCGCTGGTCTACGACAATGCGACGGCGATGAACGAAGGCCAGCAGGTGGCCCAGCAGGTGCGCTACCCGAGCGACTTGCTCGCGTACATCAAGGCGCATCCGGAGCGCGTGTCGCTCGTGGCGTACGATGCTGGGCAGGCCGGTGCGGGGGTCTTCTTCCAGGCCGAGCAGCCCCGGCCCACCGCGAGCCTGCCCAACCTGATGGTGGTCGCCGAGTATGCGCGCCGCGCCGCAGCGGGCCAACTCCATCCGGAGGAGCGCGTGCCGCTGCGCGCGATGGCGCCCTACGCCTTGCCTGGGGCCGGCGCAGCACAGCACGACGGTGCGCGTGCCCAGTGGCGCACGCGCGATCTGATTGGTGCAGATAGCACCGTCGCCCTGCGGCATGTGATCCAGGCCATTGCTCAGCAGGGCGACCGCGCCGCCACCGACTGGTTCATGGACCGCCTGGGCCGAGCACAGGTCGAGATGCTGCCGGAGCGTTTCGGGCTAGAGGGCGCCGCTCCGCCCCATCCATCGAGCGGCATGCACCTGAGCTGGAACCACCACGCTGCGGCTCAGCCTGTTGAAGCACGGGTGGCGTCGTACCGCACCATGCCGGCCGATGCGTATACCGACCGCGTATATGAGCTGACGGGCCGACTCCGCCACGACGCCACGTTTCGTGAGCGTGAGCAGGAACGGCTGCGTCAGCGTGGTACCGACATCAGCCTACGCCAGCAGCGCGCGCTCGCGCAAGTCACGTATCCACAGGGCACCGCTGCCACCTACGCGCGATGGATGAGCCGCCTGGCGCAGGACCCGGCCCCGTCGGATAGCGCCTCAGCGTTTGTGCAGCGCCACCTGGAGCAAACCGTGCATGCGGATTCGTTGCAGGCGGAGGGGGCACCTTCGACGCTGACAATCGGCTCGAAGGCGGGCGCTGTACCGGGTATCATCAGCTTCGCCGGGTACGTGCGACACAGCGATGGGCGCCCACCGCGCGTTGTGGCCCTGCTCATGGAAGACGTGCCCATCGGCCTGTTCTACCATCTAATGCAGACCGGCCTCGACCGCGGGTTCTATCTGCAGCTCCTTACCGATGATGCCTTCTTCCAAACCGTTCGCACGCAGCTCAGTAATCCTTCGGTAGCCGCGCGGTAACGAACCGGCAGCCGCGTGTCACCACATTCAGAATGCGGCCGTCGACATCCGGTTTGCTCGTCCGATATGTTGAATCTCCGATCCACCGGGCCGGTCAAGGCGCGGTGATGTACACATACCTGATTGGCATCTGACTAGAGAGGTCCCGTTATGACATCCATGGAAGAGACCATGAAAGAAACACAAGAGATGATGCGCCAGATGATGACCTCGTGGTCGTCGACGCAGCAGCAAATGATTGAGCAGTGGTTAGACATTGTGGAACAGACCGGCGGGTCGCAGGGCGGCCAGATGTGGCGACAGACGCTGTCGGTCTGGGAGTCATCCGTAAAGCGAGCCATGGAGGCCCAAAACGCCACCATGAGCTCCTGGATGAGCCAGGTGCAAGACGCCGAGAGCATGCCCGACGAAGCAAAGGAGCGCATCGAGGAGGGCCGGGCCATCATGAAGCGGTGGACCGAAACGCAGAATGATCTCTGGGAGAAGTGGTTCGAGACGATGCGCCAGATGGATCCGGCCAAGTACGAGTCGAACTGGCAGGAGATGACTAAACACTCCGTTTCGGTGTGGCGCGCGTATGCGCAGAGAATCCAAGACCTCAGCGACGAGATAGCCGACCTGGCCAGCGACTCAGGCTCTGATGAGGCGTCCAATTAATTTGAACGAGCAACCGGTATGTCGACCAACGGAACATCAACGTCGGGCACGAAGAGCACGGCCTCAGTCATGGAGGCCCTGTTCGATGCGCAGCAGCAGTGGATAGACGCCATGATGCCGCCTCTGTCAGGCAGCACCGAGGCCTCCGTGCCGTTCGCGCGCATGATGACGCAGTGGAACGAGGCAGTGATGGCCGGCCTGAGCAGGGGCGCCGGCGATGCAGAGCCCGCCATGAAGGCCGCCATGGAGCGGATGGCCCAGAGCCAGTCTGCCATGATGGAGCTGTTTCAGCTTGTCGCCAAGGCCTGGCCGCAGATCAGCCAGCAGGCGGCGGAAGGCGGTGACCTGTCACGGATCATCGAAGAGCAGGTTGAAGGCCTGGACGAGCAGGTTCGCCGCGCCATCAGTACATGGAGCACGACCACGCAGGACATGCAGTCGATGTGGCATCAGTACGCCGAGGCCCTGCAAGGCGCGGGACTGCCGTTCGACGTGTTGCGCCACATGCCCGGCATGATGAGCGGGCTGGCGGAGGGCGATCAGGAAACGCCACTCCGGGCCCTGTTCGACCGGATGTACAAGGCAACGGAGGTTGAGCACTTCATGGAGCGCATGCTCGACAGCCCAGGCCTCGGTCTCTCGCGCGAGTTCAATGAAAAGGTGCAGCGCGGCTTCAAGGCCTTCCAGGAATACCAGCGGGCCAGCACGCGCTACCAGTCGATCGTCGCAAGCATCTGGACGCAGGCGCTGCAGCGGTTCCTGTACGAGGTCGGCGAGCGAATGCAGTCGGGCAAAGAACTCGATGGCCTGCGTGACCTGACGACGATCTGGACGAAGGCGGCGGACGACGTGTTCATCACCGCCTTCCGTTCGGAGGACTACCTCGACGCGCAGCGCGACATGCTGAGCGCGGCGATGCGTTTCCGCGTTCGACGTCGCGACATCCTGGAGGAGTACCAGCGCGCCCTCGACCAGCCGACGCGGTCCGAACTCGATGAGGTGCACGAGCTGCTGTACCGTCTCCGCAAGGAAAATAAGGCGCTCCGCAAAGAGCTCGACACGCTAAAGAAAGAAGTCAACACCCTGCGGGCCGCCGCGGACGCTGCGGCGCCATCCGACGATCTGACGACGATCAGCGGCATTGGGGCGGCAACGGCAGAGCAGCTGCACGATGCCGGATTCGGCACGTTCGCCGCGCTGGCCAACGCGACCCCAAGCGCCGTGCGCAGCGCCCTCGGCCGGCCCATCGGCGACGATCAGATCCAAGCCTGGAAGCGCGCCGCGAAACACCACACGTAGCGACACCGCTCCAACCATCCCTCGAACCTTTTTCTTCCATGGAAACAAGCAACCTAGGCATCACACCGGATGAGGCGCTCGAAGAAATGACCGCGCTCAACAAGAAGATGATGCGCGGCGTGGAGCTGTTTCAGCGCATCGAGAGCGACGACATCGAGATCGGCCCAACGCCGAAAGAGGCCGTCTATGAGGAAGATAACCTCACGCTCTACCACTACGAGCCGACCGTCGACGACCCGCACCCCGTGCCGGTCATCATTGTGTATGCGCTCGTGAACCGGCCGTATATGGTCGACCTGCAGGACAACCTGTCGATCGTGCAGAAGCTGCTCGATCGTGGCATCGACCTGTATCTCATCGACTGGGGCTACCCGTCGCGCGTCGATCAATTCCTGACGCTCGACGACTACATCAACGGATACATCAACAACTGCGTCGATACGGTGCGCGAGCGGCATGGCGTCGACGCCGTCAATGTGCTCGGCATCTGCCAGGGCGGCGTGTTCAGCCTGTGCTACAGCAGCCTGCATCCCGAGAAGGTCAAGAACCTGATCACGATGGTGGCACCCGTCGACTTCCACGTGGAGGCCACCAACGACACGGGGCTGCTCAACACGTGGGCGCAGAACATGGACGTGGACGCCATGGTCGACGCCTTCGGCAACATCCCGGGCGACTTTATGAACTTCGGCTATCTGCTCCTGAAGCCGTTCTCGCTTAGCTTCCAGAAGTACGTCAACATGGTCGACATCCTCGACGACGAGGAGAAGTTGACCAACTTCCTGCGAATGGAAAAGTGGATCTTCGACAGCCCAGACCAGGCCGGCCGCGCGTGGAAGCAGTTCATGAAAGACTGCTACCAGGGCAACAAACTCATCGAAGGCACAGTCGAGATCGGCGATCGGAACGTGGACCTGGGCCGTGTCACGATGCCGGTGCTGAACCTGTTTGCGGAGTACGACCACCTCGTCCCACCCGCCTCGTCCGAGGCGCTGGCCCACTACGTGGGCACTGACGACTACACGGTAGAGTCTTTCCCGACGGGCCACATCGGCATGTACGTGAGCGGCAAGGTGCAGCAGACGCTCCCGCCGCTCATCGCCGACTGGGTGACGGCGCGCGGATGATCGCTTCGGGCGATCCTGGCTCGCCCAGCTCGCACACCACAGAAATACGCAGCATCACAGGCCCGCACGGGCTGCCCACTACGCATATCAACTACATAGGGAGGAGAGATACATGCTCGGATTTGACGATAAGGTCGTATTCGTGAGCGGCGGCAACAGAGGCATCGGGGCGGCCATCGTAGAGCGATTGGAAGACCTCGGCGCACAGGTGGCGTACAACTACCGAAGCAGCCCGGGCGAGGCCGGTTCGCTGCCTATTCAGGCGAACGTGACGAACCGCGACGAGATGGAAGCAGCCATCGAGCGGGTCGAGGACGAGCTGGGCCCCATCTTTGGCGTCGTCTGCAACGCGGGCATCACGCGTGACGCGCTCGCCTCGAAGATGGACTACGCGGATTGGGACCGGGTCGTCGACATTAACCTGACGGGGGCGTGGAATACGGTGCGGCCGGCGCTGCCCAACATGTATGAGCGCAATGAAGGCGCTCTTGTGTTTATTAGCTCCATCGTAGGCGAGCGAGGCAACATTGGGCAGGCGAATTACGCCGCGGCCAAGGGCGGGCTGCTGTCGCTGTCCAAGACGCTCGCGCTCGAAGGCGCGCGCTACGGCGTGCGCTCCAACGTCGTGGCCCCCGGGTTTGTCGAGACAGACATGCTCAAGCCCATTCCTGACAAGGTGAAGGACAAGATCCGTGCACAGATCCCGCTACGCCGCTTCGGGAAGCCGGACGAGATCGCTTGGGCCGTCACATTTCTGCTCTCGCCTGAGGCCGGTGGGTTCACCACCGGCGAGACGGTGGCCGTCAACGGGGGCCATCACACCTGATTGGGCCGCTTATCGAAGTGCTTTTCACCAACGATCCTCCGGCTATGGCAAACCCTGATTTGATTGAGGCGTGGTATCGCTTCCTGGCGGAAGCGGCGCGCGAGACGTCCAACGCAGAGGCCTTCTTCGACTCCTACGCCAAAGGGCAGCAACCCGCGGAATGGGTCGCCCGGTGGATGAAGCAGCACGGCGATGCGGATGCGCCGCCCAAGCCCGAAGATGTCCCCGACGAATGGTTGGACCAGTGGTACAAGATGATGGGCGTCGTGCCGCGGGCGCGCTACCTGAAGCTGCTGGAGCGCCACGAAAAGCTACACCAGGACCTGGAGGCGGCCCGGAAGAAGATCGAGCAGCTCGGCGGCTCGTTCGAAAGCACAGAGCAACAGGCGGCTGCCGAGCAGATCATGAACCTGTGGACAGACACGCTCGGCAAAACCGTGGAGGCACAGTCCGAGTGGATGCGGGCCTTCACCGAAGCGTCGAGCGAAGAGGCAGAGTCCGGCGGTAAGGCAGAGTCCGGCGGTAATGATGACGACGATGCCGCGCCGGACGAAAAAACCGAGCGTTCATAGCGCCGCCTCGCTTCACCGATCGATAATTGACGTATCCCACTAGCTAGAAAAACCGTTATGCGAGACGTTTACGTGGTATCCGCCGTCCGGTCGGCCATCGGTCGATTTGGCGGTGCGTTCAAGAAGCACTCCCCAGTCGATATCGCTGCACCGGTCATGGAGGCGGCCATCGAGCGCGCTAATCTGCCGAAGGACGCACTGGACTTTATCGTGTTCGGCAACGTACTGCGTGCGGGGCAGGGTCAGCTCATCCCGCGCCAAGCGGCCATCAAAGCCGGTATTCCGAAGGAAATCGACGCGATGGCCGTTGACATGGTGTGCTCGTCGGGCATGATGAGCACGATGAACGGCGCCACCATGATTAAAGCCGGTGAGGCTGAGATCATCCTGGCGGGCGGCGTCGAGGCGATGTCGAATGCCGGCTTTTACCTGGACGCTGGAGCCCGGTGGGGCTACAAGTTCGTGATGGGTGATGGCGCCAACGTGCAGGACATCATGTTTCGCGACGGGCTGTCCGACCCGATGAGCGGCGAGGCCATGGGTGAGCAGACCGAACGCCTCGCGGAAGAGGAAAGCGTGACCCGCGAGGAGCTGGACGAAGTGGCGGCCATGTCGCACCAGCGCGCCGCGAAGGCCACGGAAGAAGGCCATTTTGGCGACGAGATCGTGCCCGTGGAGTACCGTGACCGCCGTGAGACGAAGACCCTCGAACACGACGAAGGCATCCGTGCCGATACGACGGCGGAGGGGCTAGCGAACCTGCGCTCGGCATTCACCAAAGACGGCGTGCTGACGGCGGGCAACAGCAGCCAGATTAGCGACGGTGGCGCTGCGCTCTTGCTCGCCAGCAAGGAGGCCATCGACGAGTACGGTTTGGCGCCCGTTGCCAAGATCCTGGGCAGCTCGTGGGCTGCGGGCGAGCCATGGCGCTTCCCCGAGGCACCGCTCCCCGCTGTGCGGCGCGTGGTCGACAAACTAGCGATGGCCGTTGAGGACTTCGATCTCGTAGAGAACAATGAGGCGTTCGCTATTAACAGCGTGCTCATGGAGCGCAAGCTCGGCGTGCCGTACGACAAGCTGAACGTTCACGGTGGCGCCATCGCCCTCGGTCACCCGATCGGCTGCTCTGGCGCCCGCATTATGGTGACGCTGATCCACGCGCTCCGGCAGCACGATGGTGAGCGCGGCCTAGCATCTATCTGCCACGGTACCGGTGGCGGCACGGCCCTCGCGCTCGAGTTGGTGTAGCTCAGCCCAGTAGGGCACAACAAGCCCAGTAGGGCACAACAAGC
>CAYFQN010000038.1:0-4024 GCA_964345285.1 uncultured Rhodothermales bacterium | reverse complement strand
AGCCCAGTAGGGCACAACAAGCCCAGTAGGGCACAACAAGCAGGGTACGCCGGCTCCTGTCGGCGTGCCTCATTTCGTGGGGCGGCGGCCTACTGCGCGGGGCGAAGCTGCGTTCGGGCCGACGCGGTCGTATCACTGCGGAGACGGCCGGCCGGCTGGCGGCGGCTTGGCGCCGTGTATCGGCCGAGAAATACATCGGTGCGCACCTCCGGGCGGCGAACCATGAACGGCGCGCCGGCAGCGAGTGTCGTCCAGCCCTCCCAGGCCGCGCCAGGGCGGGGGGCGGCCTCAAGCAACGAGGTGCCGCCCGATAGCGTGGATGGATGGCCGCGCCCTGGACGTTCGAGGGCGGCGTAGCGCGTCTCCGACAGGCCGCGGAGGTTGCGTGCAATGATTGAGTCGGCCGACCAGACGGGGAAGTAGCGAGGCATGGCATTCACGCGCTCCCACCGCCACCGGCGCAGGTCGCGTCCATACTGCTCGGACAGCGACTGCACAGCCTGGGCCAATGTGGAGTACAAGGGTTCACCGCGGCGTAACGAGTCGGCGCGGAGTGAGTCGGCCCACTGTACCCGCGCCAGCGAGTCGTCGGGGGGCGTGGGCAAGGGGCGCGGCGGGATGAACGGTAGCGAGTCGGTTTCGGCGCGATGCACGCGGAGCCACGTCTCAAACACAGAGGCACCGATGCTCGCGCGGTCGTACGCGTAGTCCCAATTGCGGAGATATGTCGTCGCCTCGCGCACGAGCGAATCCTCTGGTGGGGGCATCAGCAGGAACGGCATGGCGCTTCGCATGCCACGCGCGGCCCACGTGCTGGAGTCGCTCTCACTCAACATCTCGACAGAGGGAAGCTGCGTTGCGGCTAGTCGGGCGTCCAAGCTGCGCGCTTGCGCCCGGGCCCAATTGGTTTGGCCCACTAACACCCCGTTGTTAGAGCGTGCGACGACGGGCGGGTCGCCCAATACCGTCCACTCGCCGCTCGGCTGGAGCCGCAGGCCGTTCCCGCTTAGCAACCGGAACGCGTCCGCGTCCCCGCGAGACAGCGACAGCCAGGCGCGGGCATCGGACACGGCCTCAAGGCCGGGCCAACGGATCTGCCACACAGAGCGGCGCTGCGTACGGATGGAATCCATCGCCGCAGCAGAGTCGGCCGGGGAGAGCGTATCCGGCAACGTATCGGCACGGATGGGGCGCGGGTCGGGCGCGCTGAGGGGGAGCCGGTCCGGCGTGCGCATGGTGGTGAGTAGCGTCTCGCCCCCGTCCCGAAAACGGATGCGATCATACTCCGTACGCAGGGTCGACGAATCGACCGGGGCGAAATGGAGTGACATGGGGCTGTGCAGCAGGATCGACCACGCAGCGTCGCCCGTCCGCCCGGCGGGGAAAAACGGCGTGCCCGGAATCGAGGCGCCCAGCAGCGAGGCGCCGGCGTCATCGTCCAGGATGACCGATTGGAGCAACGGCAGCGTCGACGTGCCGAACACATGCCGCTGAAAGAGGGACGGTCCATCGGCGGTAGAGAGGCCCCACGCTACGCTGCGATCCAGTCCGTACAGGGGCAGCCATTGCCGGAATCGATCGTCGGCCCGAAAGAAGCGCTGCGTAGAATCCGGCAGCGAGGCACCCGTTGAGTCAGCCGGTGGCGTGGTGGCCAGCCAGCCGACGAGGCGTTCGATCGCGATGCTGTGCCACGGTTTCCAGCCGGCGAGCGGCACGTCAAGCAGGACGAGCTCGTCGTGGCGAGCGGCGGCGCCATCAGCCCAGGCGGCGTTCACGCCGGCGGCGTAGGCCCGCAGCTGTTGCTGAGTCGCCTGCGGAAGCTGTTCGTACGCCATCTCCGCACGCGATGCCAATCCGAGCTGACGGGCGTGTTCGTCGAGGGGAGCGACGCCACGCCCGAACCACTCGCCCAGCTGGCCGAGGGCCGTCTGCCGCCAGAGCGCTAGGGTCCATGTGCGCTGCAGGCCGTGCGCGTATCCGAGCGCGACGATCGCGTCTGCGCGAGAGGCTGCCGCGATGCGCGGGGTGCCATTCGCTTGCCAGTGGATGGTGGCCGGCTGATCGAGAACCGCGACGGTGGACGTCTGAGGCGGCGAGGTTTCGGCCTCGTAGGCAAAGTACCAGATTAGCACGCCTCCGCCGACCAGTAGAGCGAGGAGGAGTAGACCGATGATCAGGAGGCGGCGCACAGGATCGAGAGCGGCGCGTGAAGGAGATAGCGAAGCATCACGCCGCATGTGGGACGTGCCGCGCATCCAGCCAATCCGCAAAGTCGTCGAGCGACTTCGCGTTCAAGCATTGCTCGGCGGTGAGCCATCCTTTGCGCGCCACCTCTACGCCCCACCGCACGTTCTGCAACTCGTCGGTCGCATGCGCATCGGGATTGATCGATATGAGCACGCCCTGCTCGGTGGCCGTCCGGATCCAGCGCCAGTCCATATCCAGCCGATGCGGATTGGCGTTGAGCTCGATGGCCACATTATGCTTGGCGCAGGCCGCAATGACGCGCTCGTGGTCGATGGTGTACCCTTCGCGCACGAGCAGCAGCCGGCCCGTTGCGTGGCCCAGAATGGTTGTGTACGGATTCTCGATTGCACGGACGAGACGCCCGGTCGCTTCCTCGGTGCTCATGTTGAAGCCCGAATGGACACTCGCCACGACGAAGTCAAACGAGGCGAGCACGTCGTCGCTGTAGTCGAGCGCGCCGTTTTTTAGGATGTCGCTCTCGATGCCGCTAAAGAGGCGGAACGGCGGCCCGTCCTCGGCGGCGAACTCCTCGTTCAGCGCCTCGATTTCAGCCTGCTGCTCGCGGACGCGCTCGGGCGGCAGGCCATCAGCGATGGTGAGCGACTGACTGTGATCGCAGATGCCGAAGTACGACAGCCCCATGCTGCGGGCGGCGCGGGCCATCTGGCGAAGCGAGTGAGCACCGTCGCTATATGTCGAGTGGTTGTGGAGCGAGCCGCGCAAGTCATCTTCCGTGATGAGCGGGGGAAGCGCATCGTTGGTTGCGGCATCGAGCTCGCCCTGCCCCTCGCGGAGTTCGGGCTCGATAAATGGCAGGCCGGCAGTTTCATAGAGGTCAGTCTCGTCGCCGTGCGCATCCGGCTCGCCGTGCGCGTCGGTGAACGCGTCGCGGTGCGCCGTGCTGCCCGTGGCGTGCCACTGCGCCGTGCCGAAGCGCTCGGGAGGGGCGACCCAGACGCGCAGCGGCAGGCCGTCCGGCAGCGAGCCGTTGAGGCAAGGCGTCGGGCCCGTATCGTCAAGCGTCGTCTCGATCTCCTGCCCAGCCAGTGCGGTTTGCACGGCATCGGGGGCATGGCTCGCCACAATCAGGGTGGCGGCGTCGACGGTTTCCAACCTGCGGCGGAGGGCACCGGTGAGCGCCGCCTGCTCCACCGCATCGTGAGCGCGCAGGGCGGAGAGCAGGGGCTGGACGTCGTGATACACGTCGGCGAAGCGGCGGCGCGTGCTGTACTGCCGGAGCAGCTTCACGTTGCGCAAGATCTTGGACTGTGTTTTGGCTCCAAAGCCATCGAGCTGCTCGATGGTGCCAGCCGACGCAGCGTCGTCCAGTTCGTCGAGCGTCGTGATGCCAAGCTCGTCCCACAGCGTGCGTACCTTTTTGGTGCCGAGGCCTTTGACGCGCAGCACATCGAGCAAGCCGGCGGGCACCGCGTTCAGCAGGTCATCGCGCAGTTCGAACGATCCGCGATCCAGTAGCTCATTGATCTGTGCAGCCAGCCCATCACCAATGCCATCGATGTCGGTGAGGGTGCCGTTTGCGGCGCGGTCCGCCACGGACTCGTCGAGGCTGCGGAGCGTGCGAGCGGCACCGCTCAGGGCGCGGGCCCGGTAGGGATTGCCGCCGGTCAGCTCGATGAGCTGGGCGGTTTCACGAAGAGCGCGAGCGATCTCTTTATTGGTCATCAGGGCCAAGAGGCAGCAGGGGGAAAACAATGAGAGACGTGGGGCCATCCGAAAAGGCCACAGCACTTACGCAACAGGCGCTGCCCCGTTCGCT
>CAYFQN010000037.1:1547-18933 GCA_964345285.1 uncultured Rhodothermales bacterium | reverse complement strand
AAATGGACGCGATGGGGCGAGAGGTGAAGCGCTTCGCCACGCCGCAGCCGGTCGCGCCCGGGATGACGCTTCGCTTCCGCGGAGGCGGCGTCGTACAGCGAGGAAGTCGAGGTGGCCCTCACGATGGAGGAAGCTTACGTGCTGAAGCCCCCCTATCCGAACCCGGCGCACAACCAGGCCACCATAGACATCGCCGTGCGGGAGGCCCAGCCAGTGACGGTGACGCTTTATAACGCGCTCGGCCAACGGGTCCGCACGCTGTTTGACGGAACGCTGCCGGCTGAGACGTCTCGCTCGCTACAACTCGACGGTGCGCAGCTCACTAGCGGGCTCTACTTCGTGCGTATGGCAGTGCCGTCATTCAGTGCGACAAAAACGGTTACATTCGTAAGGTGAGTGGTTATGCGCCACCGATCGGTAGGCTGCAGACCAAACGCCCGGCGTCAGGCAACGGGCGCTGGGCGTTTTTTATGCGCCGCGAGCGAGGCGGCCCCACTCGGAACGAGATGGTGACGGCGCGGCTCGCTTGGAACGGCGGTCGGCGCGTCGGCTTGTAACGAGCAGCCGGATTTCTTCCATCGACCTTCTCGACTCATGGCCGACCTGAATGCTGCTTCCGTCTACGGCATCCACCACCTCACCGCCATCGCAGGCGATCCGCAGGAAAACTACGCGTTCTACACGCAGGTGATAGGGCTGCGGCTCGTCAAGAAGTCCGTCAATCAGGATGCCCCGGACACGTACCACCTCTTCTTTGCCGACGGTGCCGGGACGCCGGGGACGGACCTGACGTTTTTCCCGTGGCCGGATATGCATGCGGCTCGGCGCGGTGTGGGCCAGGTCGTGGAGGTGCCGTTTGCGATCCCGACCGGCAGCCTCAGCTACTGGCAAGAGCGGCTCATCGACCACAATGTGACGACGGGCGAGGTAGAGACGCGCTTCGGCGAGACGACGCTGCCGGTCACCGATCCGCACGGCTTCCGGTTCGCCCTCGTGGAAACGGATGACGCCCGCGACTTCACGCCGTGGAACGAGAGCCCGGTGCCCGAGGCGCACCAGCTGCGCGGCATGCACGCCGTCCGGCTCTGGGAGCGCGACCTACAGCCGACTGAGGCCTTGCTGACCCGCGTGATGGGCTTCGAAAAAGTTGGCGAGGAAGACGGCTGGCATCGCTACGGCCTCGACGGCGGCCGGTCCGGCACCCTCGCCGAGATTCAGGTGCGGCCGGACGAGTCGCGCAGCCGGTGGGGCCCTGGCGCTGTACACCACGTTGCCTGGCGCATGCGCGACGACGAGGAAGAGATGGCGATGCGCGAGACAGTGCAGCGCGCCGGCCTGCAGCCCACCGAGCAGATCGACCGGTTCTGGTTCCGCTCGGTGTACTTCAAAGAGCCGGGCGGTGCGCTGTTTGAACTGGCCACCGATGGACCCGGATTCGACCGCGACGAGGAGATGGACCGACTTGGCGAACGGCTCATCCTGCCGCCATGGCTGGAGTCGCGTCGTGAATCCATTGAGGCTGCCTTGCCCCCGTTAGAGCCCACCGCGCCGGGCGTGTAGCGCATGCTCGATGGGCTACCCGATGGCGTCGAAGCCGGTGTAGGGCTGCAGGGCTTCGGGAATCCGGATGGTGCCGTCGGCTTGCTGGTAGTGCTCCAGCAGCGCGGCCACGATGCGGGGGAGGGCCAGGCCGCTGCCGTTTAGCGTGTGCACCAGCTCGGGGCGGGCCTCCGGCTCTGGGCGGAAGCGGATCTGCATGCGGCGCGCTTGGAAGGCCTCGAAGTTAGAGATCGAGGAAACCTCCAGCCAGCGCTCCTGGCCGGCGCTCCATACCTCCAGGTCGTACTTCTTAGCCTGCGTAAAGCCCATATCGCCCGTGCACATAAGGAGGCGGCGGAACGGAAGGCCGAGCTGCCGCATCGGCCGCTCGGCGTCTTCGCGCAGCGTTTCGAGGGCGCGATAGCTCTCGTCGGGATGGACCACGTGCACGAGCTCCACCTTGTCGAACTGGTGGAGGCGGTTCAGGCCGCGCACGTCCTTGCCATACGAGCCGGCCTCGCGCCGCCAGCAGGGCGTGTACGCGCACACCTTGAGGGGGAGCGCATCGTCGTCCAGAATGTCGTCGCGCCAGTAGTTGGTGACGGGCACCTCGGCGGTAGGGATCGGGTAGAGGCTATCGCGCGGGATTTCGTACATCAGGTCTTCCTTGTCCGGGAGTTGGCCGGTGCCCTTCGCGCTCTCCGCGTTGATGAAGAAGGGCGGTTGCATCTCCGTGTAGCCGGCATCACCCGCACGGTCGAGGAAAAAGTTGATGAGCGCCCGCTGCAGCCGGGCGCCCTGGCCGACGTAAAACGGGAAGCCCGCGCCCGTGACTTTCGCGCCGCGTTCAAAGTCGATGAGGCCGTGCTGCTCGGCGAGCTCCCAGTGCGGCTTGGGCTCAAAGTCGAAGGTCGGCGTCGCGCCGACAGTGTCCACCACCTCGTTGTCGCCTTCCGTCTGGCCAACGGGCACGCTGGGATGGGGGAGATTCGGAATCTCCAAGAGCAACGCGTCCTGCTTCTCATTGAGGGCATCCACCTCGTCCTGCAGCGTTTTAATGCGCTGCTTCAGCGCGCCGGTCTCTTCGATGGCGGCCTGCGCTTCCTCCTCCTTGCCCTCGCGCTTCAGCGTGCCGATTTTCCGGGAAATGGTGTTCGACCGCTCTTGGGCCTCTTGCAAGGCCGTGATCTTGGCCCGCCGCGACTCGTCGACGTCGAGCAGGTGGTCCACGACATCGACGGTGTCATGGCCTTTGGCGCGCATGGCTTCTCGCACGCGACCGGGCTCGTCACGGATGACATGGAGATCAAGCATAGAACAATCGGGGCAGGTTGCAGAGGGAAACGGCCGCTATAAAGCAAACAACCGGCGCCCTGAAAGCGAGGGGATCCGCCGTGAATTCAGGATTAAGAGCCAGATCCCAGCCAAGGGGGCCGTCAACGGGAGGCGACCGGCAGGTCCAGTTTGTTGCCGAGATGGATTAGCGCATCACGGGTGGAGCGGGGCTTGTAGCCCAGTTCAGTCTCCGCCTTGAGGACGATGAACCCCGTGCGCGGGGGGCGCGCGGCGGCACTGTCGAAGTAATCGCTCGACACGGGGTGGATGAGGCCGGGATCTTGGCCAAACACGTCGGCGACGGTCAGGGCGAAGTCATGCACCGAGAGCAACTCGCGCCCAGACACGTGGTAGAGCCCTGTCTTCTCGAAGTGGACGAGCCGCTCGATGCCGAGGGCGAGATCATCCACATACGTGGGGGTGCGCCACTGATCGTCGACGATGTGGACCGAGCGACCGTGTTGCAACTCGTTCAGCAGCCACAGCACGAAGTTCGACCGGCTGAGCTCGTGGCCGGTGCCGTACACCAGCACGGTGCGCACGATAGCCCACTTGGACATCCCTGCCGCGCGCACGGCATTCTCGGCGGCCAGCTTCGACCGGCCGTAGTAGTTGATGGGCTCGGGACGGGCATCCTCACGGTACGGGCCCTCCTCGCCGTCAAACACGAAGTCCGTCGAGACCTGCACCAGGCGTGCCCCAATCGTCTTGCACGCCTCGGCCAGCGATTCAACGGCGTCAGCATTGACGGCCCAGCATGCCTCGCGATCCTGCTCGCACCGATCGACCTGCGTCATCGCTGCGCAATTGATCACCACATTGGGCGCAAAGTCCTGGAACAAGTCGCGGATCGCCTCCGGATCGGTCACGTCGAGTGGGGCATATCCGCACGACCCTCCCTCGTACCGGGGCGCATCATCGCGCCCGGTGGCAAGCACGTCGTACTCGGGAAAGCGACTCATCCGGCGGACGAGCGCCTGGCCGAGCAGGCCGTTGGCACCAGTAATGAGGATCCGGTTATACAGCATGACACTAACCTAATTGGAAAGACGCGCGGCGGCGCGATCAATAAGCTACAGGATGGCCCAGTAGTCAGCCACCATGTAACGCAAATATCGGGCTAGAAGAAGTAGCGAAGACCCACCCCGCCGCCCAAGCCGGCCTGGGTGGCGGGGTACAGCCGCATGCGTGGGGTGGCTTGCATGAATACTTCAAAGCGCTCACGGAAAAAGTTAAGCCCTAGCGCACCACTAATGCCAAGCGTGGCGCGATTGCGGCGCGGCGCCTCGTCCAACCCAGCGAACAGGCCGGGGCCCACGAACAGGTGGAGCGGTGAATCCGGGAGGGGCCACTCATGCGTGCGATGCGCCTCCACAAACATGAAGTCTCGCACGTTCCAGCCGAGTGACAGGTCGTACGCGAGCTGTGCGTGGCGGTATAGTTTCGCTGTGAGGCCACTAGGCCGGCCGGCCTGCGCGCCGACGCCAATGCGGTCTGGCGATCGCTGAGCATGAGCCGGTTGGGGCGCCGCGACGACAGCCGGCAACCCCGCACACAAAACCAGTAGCGCGAGGAGCATGGGGGACCATCTCATCGTGTGGTCACGGCGAGGCGTCGTCATCGGAGCGGGCCAGCGCGTCCAACATGTCTTCGCGAATGGACGCAGCGTCTTCCAGGTCCATGCGCCCAGCTAGGACGAGGCGGATGTCGCGCCGTTTGGCCGCCGCGGCATACCGGCGCTGCTCGTCCCCGGTCTCTGGCTGGATGGGAGGCACGGCGGTGGGCGTGCCATCGTCCGAGAGCGCGACGAACGTGTAGTAGGCGCGGTTGCACTTCCGGCGGGTCTGCGTCCGCGGGTTCTCGGCCCACACGTTCAGTTCGACCTCCATCGACGTGGTGAACGCGCGGTTGACTTGGCTTTCGATGATGACCACCTCGGCCTCTCGAATCGGGCCTTGAAACTCGACACTGTCCACGGAGGCGGTGACGCACACGCGGTTTGCGTGGCGCTGCGCCGAAATCGCCGCACACTTGTCCATCAGATACAATAAGCGCCCGCCCATCATGTTGCCCAGACTATTCGTGTCGTTGGGCAGCACGATCTCGTTCATCACGCAGGTCGATTGCTGGACCGTTTTGGCATCGGGAGGAGCCATCGGACGGGGCGGCGGTGAGGGGGGTATGGCAACGCGCGCTCAGCGGCAATGCACCCTCAAAGAACGAGACGCTGTGGATAAAGACGACCGCCCGGCGCGAATTCATGTTTTCTGTTTCTGCTTCCGCGCCGCCGGGAAGAGAATGTTGTTCAGGATGAGCCGGTAGCCCGGGGAACGCTTGTGCAGTGAGAGGTCGGTGGGCGGATCGCCCACGTAGTGCTGGTAGTCTTCCGGGTCGTGGCCCGCATAGAAGGTGAACGTGCCCTGCCCGAAGGAACCGTGGATGTAGCGCGCCTGATCGCGGTTGGGCGCTTCAGCGAGTATGACCACGCCCTCCTTGATGTACTGCTTCCGGAAGCTTGTCGACTGGCCCACGAAGCCCTTCACAGTGGCCACGTGGTTTTGCGTCAGCATGGTGGGCACGGGGTCCCACTTCGCGCTGAAATCGAACAGCGTAAAGTAGTCGAGTGTGGGGTCGGCCATTTGGGGCGGGGGCGGGCCAGTGTCGATGTTTGAGTGCTCGTACTCATGGGGGTTGAAGACGGGCCGAAAATCGGTGAACGCCATCGTGTGGCTGTAATCCAGTTTTTCCATCGCATTGGGGTCGACGGGGTCGCCGTCGTATTCCTGCGGCACAATGTCGGTCTGGTGCGCAGCCAGGGCGAGGTCGAACGTGTCAGTGCCCGAGCACATGGAGAACAGGAAGCCGCCCCCTTGCACGTAGCTGCGGAAGCGCTCGGCCACGGCCAGCTTCAGTTCGCTCACCTTGCGGTACCCGTTCGCACGGGCGAGGGCCTCGGCCTGACGCTGCTGCTCGATGTACCACGATGTATTGCGATAGCGCAGGAACTTGCCAAACTGCCCCGTGAAGTCCTCATGGTGGAGGTGAACCCAGTCGTATTTGCTCAGCTCGCCATTGAGTACCTCGCGGTCGTAAATGAGGTCATGCGGCACCTCGGCATATTCGAGGGCGAGGCGTACGGCGTCGTCCCACGGCTGGGCGTGGCCAGGCGCGTACACGGCGATGTTGGGCGCTTTCTCCAGCCGGACGACGCTCATGTTGCTACCGTCGCTTTCGATGCGCGCAATGAGCTGCGAGGCCGCCCCGCCGCCGAGCGTCTGGTACGACACGCCGCGCACTCGGAGCTCCTGCTCCAGCGCCGGCGAGGCTGAAAGCAAGAACGACCCCCCCTCGTAGTTGAGCAGCCAGTCGACATTCTGCCCCCGCTCCAGCGCCCAAAACGCGGCGCCATAGGCTTTCAGGTGGTTCGTCTGCTGCGCGTTCATGGAGATGAGCACATCCTGCGCAGCGGACGGCGTGGCGGCACACCAACTGCCGATAAGAAACAAGGCGCAGAAGAGGCGGGACGCAAAAGAGGGCATAACAGGGGGCACAAAGCGTGAGGATAACTTAACTGTTGACGGCCGTCTGCAGCGCACGAATCCGCTCTCGGGCCCGCGAGGCGAGCAGCGAGCTCGGATACGCTTCCAACAGCTTGGTGTAGGTGACGAGGGCGGATTCCGGCTGGCCGAGCGCTTCTTCTTGCAAGCGGGCAGCCTCAAACAAGCTGCGATCGGCCAGCGGGCTCTGGGGAAAGAGCAGCGGAAGCTCGGCAAAGGCCGCTTCTGCCGAGTCGGCACGGCCTTGGTCGCGCAGTACGGAAGCGCGCAAGAAGCGCGCCTCGTCATTCAGCGGATGCTGGGCGTGGGACGCGAGGAGCGAATCGAGCGTGGAGAGCGCCCGCTGGAACCGGCGTTGGCGGTGCTCCAGCCGCGCTTTGGCAAACTGCTGCAGCGGCACATTGAGCGAGTCGGGCCCCTTATTCTGCAGAATCAGCACCTTGAGCTCGATCGCGTCGTTGGCCACGTCGGTCGACGTGTTGGTGTTGGTCGTGCGCAGACGCGTCAGGGCGGTTTCGAAGCCCCCCTCGTAAAACTGGAGGAGAGCCAATTCATACCGAGCCTGCTCGGCGAGGTCGCCCGTGCGGAGCCGCTCAACGAGTCGAGAAAAGGCGAGCTGCGCCTCGCTCAAGTCGTTGCGTAGGAGGGCGAGGCGCCCCAGGTCGTACCGCGCCTCATCCGCGGCCTCGGACTCGGGGTAGCGGGTGACGACCGCGCGGAGAGCCGACTCGGCTTCGTTCAGGCGCAAAAACACATCTTGCTGCAGGCGACCTAGCTTCCGCAGGACGATGGGATACGCGTCGCGATGGGGGTACTGCTGGAGGTAGGTGCGGTACGCCTCGGCAGCGGCCTCGTAGTGCGGCGCGGCGACGCGGTTACCCCGGTCATCGAAGACGCGCTCGCCGGTCGTCTCCGCCCAGCGGCGATGCATGTCGCCGAGGCTGTGTTGGGCCTCAGGCGCGACCGGCGCATCCGGGTATCGAGTGAGCAGCTCGTCGTAGGCGTCCAGCGCAACGTCGTACGCTTCGGCGTCAGCGGTCTGCCGGGCAAAGCCGAGCAGCCGGCGGCCATTCTCCTGTCGCAGGCGGTCGATGGCGCGGTAGACGTCGAAGGCCGCGCGGTAATCCTCGGACTCCATGTACAGCCAGGCCAGCAGCTCGCGGTAGGCTAGGTTCATGGGGGCGGCCCGCACGGCGGCCTCAACGCCCTCAATGCTCGCAGTGAGCGCATCATCCTGCTGGATAAACGTATTGAGCCGGCTCCGCACGAACCCAAGGCGCCGTTCGCTATCGGCTAGCAGTGACAAGTATTCATCGATGGCGTTGGTATGCTGGCCGGTCAGGCTGTACAGGTAAGCGACCTGGGTGCGAAACTCGTCGGGGCGGCCCAGCTGCTCGCGGCCTCGTTGGAGCACCTCAATCGCCCGCTCGAACCGGCGGGCGTCGACGAGCGCTTGGTAAACGATCCGGTAGGTGGTGGCTTGATCGGGCGCCGTGGCAAGCGCCTCGTCCCAGGTGGTAAATGCCGCCTCTTCGTCGCCACTGAGGTAGATCAGGCGCGCCTTTTCCGAGATCCGGACAGCGGTGCGATTCTGCGCCAGGCGGTCTTCCACCAGTGCGATGGCATCGTCGTAGCGCTTCACGCTCTCGTAGGCCTCTTTCAGCTTGCTGTAGAAGGCATAGGTGCCCGGGCTGTCGGCGTATAAGTCTTCCAACAGCGAAATGGCCCGATCCGTTTGGCCGGCGCGCAGGTAGCTGTCAGCCAGTTGGAAGCGGCGAACCTGCATGCTGTCCGCATCGGCAGGTTGGGCCTGAACGGGCGAGGCAATGCCCCCGGCTGCGAGGAGGGCGCCGAGAACAGTTAGGCGGAGCAGGCGGAGCCGGAACTGCGTGAAGAACACGAAGAGAGCGGATCCTCCGGCGGGGGACGCATTACCTTTCACGGGCAAATCTTGTAGCTTGGCGAGTCGTCAACGAAGCAAAACGGCGTTCCATCCGTTGAGTCAGTACGTTGGGAAGGAGCGATCCGTTTCCCTCCCTTCATCTCCGTTTCATCAAATATCGGTCCGCATGAGACGACCGTCTCCTCAGCCCCCCTCCAATGGCCGGCCCCGCGCGATCACGATCTTGGGCTCGACCGGCTCTATCGGCACGCAAACGCTCGACGTGCTGCGTCTTTTTCCCGATCAGTTTCGCGTCCACGCGCTGACGGCGGGTTCCAACGCGGCTTTGCTCGCTGAGCAGGCCCACGCCTTCCACCCCGACCATGTAGCCATCGCTGACGACGCTCAGGTTGACGCGCTCCGCGAGATGATGGCGGGAACCGATGTTACCATACACGCTGGGGCAGAGGGGGTGCGTGCGGTGGCGGCTCACGAGGCGGCGGACGTGGTCGTTGGCGCTGTCGTAGGCTTTGCCGGACTTGAGCCGGTGCTGGCGGCGCTGGAGCAGGGAAAGACAGTCGCCCTCGCGAACAAGGAAACGCTCGTTGTGGCGGGCGCGCTGGTTAATCAGGCCATCGATGCGCACGGCGGCACACTCGTCCCCGTCGACAGCGAGCACTCGGCGATCTTTCAGTGCCTGGTGGGTGAGTCGGAGCGCAGCGTTGAAACGCTTATCCTCACGGCATCGGGCGGGCCGTTCCGCGCGCGCCCCGCGGAGACGTTTTCGCAGATCACCCGCGATGAGGCGCTCGACCATCCCAACTGGTCGATGGGCGCCAAGATCACGATCGACTCGGCCACGATGATGAACAAAGGGCTGGAGGTGATCGAAGCGCGGTGGCTCTTCGACATGAAGGCCGATCGGCTTCGCGTGCTGGTCCATCCGCAGTCCATCGTCCACTCCATGGTCGCCTTCGCCGACGGCTCCGTCAAGGCGCAGCTCGGCGTGCCCGACATGAAGGTGCCCATCCAGTACGCGCTCACGCATCCGGCCCGATGGGCTGCCCCGCATGAGCGGCTGGACTGGGACGCCCTCTCGCGCCTCGATTTTGAGCCGCCCGATACGGACAAATTTCCCAGCCTTCGGCTTGCGTTTGAGGCGCTGGAGCAAGGCGGCACCGCGCCGGCCGTCCTCAACGCGGCCAATGAAGAAGCCGTTGCACTCTTTCTAGATGAGCAAATTGGGTTTATGGACATCCCGCGCGCCATCGAGAGCGCGCTATCGCATCACACCCCCAACGCGGCGGCGTCCCTCGACGCGCTTCATGCTGCTGACGAGGAGGCGCGGCGGC
Organism: uncultured Rhodothermales bacterium; assembly: GCA_964345285.1. GTDB lineage: Bacteria > Bacteroidota > Rhodothermia > Rhodothermales > Salinibacteraceae > JAAAPH01. The sequence continues at coordinate 9,268 of CAYFQN010000037.1, read as the reverse complement.
ACGTTCAGGAACTCGTTCAGCCGGCCCCAAATTGAACGATCGGCACTGCGGAATCACTAGCTAGCCCGGATGGAAGCGCGCGCTCACGAACAGGCCGCCTCGCAGCCGGGTGTCACGGATTATAGACCTCATGGAACTGATCATCGACATCCTTTCATCGGCCTTCTGGATTATCCTGGCGATCACCATTTTGGTGTTCGTCCATGAGATGGGCCATTTCCTCACGGCCAAGTGGTTTGGGATGCGCGTCGAGCGCTTTTCGGTTGGGTTTCCGCCCAAGATCCTAGGCCGCAAATTTGGGGACACTGAGTACGTCGTCGGCGCTACACCGCTGGGCGGCTATGTCAAAATCAGTGGGATGATCGATGAGAGCTTCGATACGGAGCATCTACAGAGCGAGCCCGAGTCGTGGGAGTTCCGGTCCAAACCGGTGTGGCAGCGCACCGTCGTGATCACAGCCGGTGTGATCTTTAACGTCATCCTGGCCGCCATCATCTTCACGGGTCTCAAGTTTTCCTACGGTGAAACGTACATCCCGGCTGAGAACATCGGCGGTGTTTACGTGGCTGACAGTACGGTCGTTCACAACATGGGCCTGCGCACGGGCGACCGCATCGTGGCTGCTAACGGGGAGGAACTGGAACGCTTCGGTGAAATCACAGACCTCAATACGCTGCTGGCCGATACGCTGCGCCTCACGGTGGAGCGTGATGGAGAACGCCTGACCTTTACCGGGCCGCCCGACATTATGACCCAGATGAACCGGTCGGGGGGCATCGGGATCTCGCGGGAAAGCTACTGGCCGCCGCTCATCAGCGGGGTGAGAGAGGACTTCCCAGCAGCGGAAGCCGGGCTGCGGGGCGGCGACCGCATCGTATCTATCAATGGCGACTCGATCCGCTTTTGGCTCGAAATGACGGACGTTATTGAGGAGGCCGAAGGCGAGCCACTCACGGTGCAGTGGCTCCGTCCGGACTCGCTGGTCACTGATTCGGCGGCGGCAGCGTCCCCCGCGGCAGCGTCCCCCGCCGGTAGTGCCGCGCAGCGTGTGCAGCGCACGCCGCGCGGGCTGGCATTTCAGGCAACCCTCACGCCCGAACGGGACGCTGAGAGCGGTCGCTACGTTGTGGGGGTGCTCGGCCCCTCGCTGCCGATGTTGGAGCGTGAATTCGGGATCCGCCGTCAAACATACGGGCCGGGGGCGGCCCTCGTGGCAGGCGTTAACGACACGTGGAGCAACACCAAGGGGATCGTCGTGAGCCTGCAGCGGATCTTCATCGGCCGGGAAAACCTGCGCGAGAACCTGGGCGGACCCGTTATGGTGGCGCAGGTCACGCAGCAGGCGGCTGAGATGGGCGCCTTCTATTTCTGGCGCATCGTAGCCATTCTGTCCATCACGTTGGCCATCATGAACATCCTGCCGATTCCGGCGCTCGATGGTGGCCAACTCATGTTTCTGATTTACGAGGGAGTGACCCGCCGGAAGCCATCGACCCGGGTGCGCATGGCGGCCCAGCAGATTGGCATGATCCTGATTATTGGGTTCATGGCCTTTCTCATCTTCAACGACATCCTTCGCCTGTAACGGCATCCGGGGTGCCGCCTCACCCCGCGTGTACCGCTTGATTCGCGGACTCTTCGCACGAACCTGTCTCGTTGTGTGGTGTTGGTCGTTGACGTTCGGGGTGCCGCCGCCTAGCTTAACAGGATGGATTCCATATTCCCAACGTTCTTTTGTTGAAGCAGAGTCCCACCACGGTGCCAGACACGATCACCGGAAATGCACAAACCGATGAAGATCGGGCCGTACAGACCGCGCTGCAGTCTCGCGGTCAGCTTCCCACGCACGTGGCTGCCATCATGGACGGCAACGGGCGATGGGCGCAGCAGCGGAATCGCCCGCGCTTCGTCGGCCATCGGGAGGGCGTGAACTCAGTGCGCGACGTCACGGAAGCCTGCGCGCAGTTGGGCGTGCGATACCTGACGCTGTACACGTTTAGCACCGAAAACTGGAACCGCCCGTCCACCGAAGTCAATGCCCTCATGAAGCTGCTCATCCGCACGATTGAGCGGGAGCGGCAGACCCTCTTGGAGAACGATGTCCGCCTGCGCACGATTGGCGACATCTCGATGCTGCCGGACGCGTGTCAGCGCGAACTGGACGAGACGCAGGCCCGCACCGAAGGCAATGAGCGCCTCACGCTCACGCTGGCGCTCTCCTACAGCGGGCAGTGGGACCTCGTGCAGGCCATGCGTGCCATCGCCCGCGACGTGCAGGCCGGTCGGCTCGAGCCCGAGGCCATAGACGAGGCCGTCATTGCCCGGCACCTAGCCACCGCCGACATGCCAGACCCCGACCTCCTGATCCGCACCGGCGGCGAGTACCGGCTGTCGAACTTTTTGCTATGGCAGTCGGCGTACACCGAGCTCTATATTACCGAGCAGTTCTGGCCCGACTTTCGGCGCGACGAACTCTACGCCGCCATTCGCGAGTTCCAAGACCGCGACCGGCGGTTCGGTCGCGTCGATGAGGGCGCGTCGTAACTATGGCGAGCCCACGCGCCGGCCCGTGAAGGGGCCATACGGCGCCGCTGCCAAGGCAAAGCTCGCGGCTGGGCCGCGCCAACCGCCATAAGCATCCCCGCCGTTACTGCCTTTGCCACGCCACCCAACACAATAATGCGCTCACGCGGGCCGTTGAAGCTACCGTGACCCCGGGCCAATCCCCGAAACCCCACTGTAATCCGCTGGTTTAGATGCCTCACTGTGCCGCGACAGGTTTTCCCACCGTTTCTTTTGTCTCAATGCGCCTGTTTCGACTCCTTACTGTCTTCGTCGCGACCCTCCTCTGCGTCACGCCGGCCGCGGCGCAGCAGACCGGCCCACCTCCCAACGGGGGCCCACCGGCCGCGTCGCCCCCGCTCGCTATGCAGCCACAGACGTATACGATCAACGACATTCGAGTAGAGGGAGAAGAAAGCGAGAGCGTTCGCAACTTCGTCATCCGAACAAGCGGGCTTGAGGCGGGGCAGCAGGTCACCTTACCAGGCGGCGAGGCTATTGCCACCGCAATCCGGTCGATTTATGACCTCCGGATGTTCTCCGATGTAAAGATCATGCGGGAGAGCGTGTCGAACGGCAGCATCGACCTCGTTATCATGGTGAAGCCCGAACCGCGCCTGCAGTCGTACGAATTTACCGGCATCCGCGGGCGTCATCGCGACGATTTGAAAGACCAGGCCCCGCTTCTTACAGGCAGCCCCGTGCGGCCCGGCGACATCGAGCGCACCGCGCAAGTCATCAAGAACTTTTACCGCGAAAAGGGCTATCTCAACACCGAGGTCAGCGTGCAGCGGCAAGTCACCGAGCAGAACTACCTACAGCTCACCTTTAACGTCGATCGGAAAGAGAAGGTGGAAGTCGAAGAGATCACGTTCCACGGGAACGAGGTCTTTTCCGATGACCGCCTCGGTCGCAAGATGGACGCCACCAAAGAGAACCGGTGGTGGCGCTTCTGGAAAGGCGAGACGTACAAAGAAGACGAGTACGAGGAGGACCTGCAGCTCATCATCGACTACTACCGCGAGAAGGGGTATTACGACGCCCAGATCGTCAAGGACTCGGTGTATCTCGCGTCTGACGACGCGCTTCATCTCGACATCACCGTAGAGGAAGGGCAGAAGTATCACATCCGCGACCTGACCTGGGAAGGCAACACCGTCTTCCCCGACCGCGTGCTGACTGAAACCCTTGGGCTCCAAGAAGGCGACCCGTACAACGGCAAGCGGCTGGAGGAAAACCTCTTCAGCAACCGGCGCAGCAGTGACGTGTCTAGCCTGTACATGGACCGCGGGTACATGCGCTTCAACGTCGTTCCTAAGGTGCGCGTGGTTGGCGGCGACTCGCTCGATATCACGTTTGACGTGCAGGAAGGCGACGTGTACGACTTCGGTCAGATCCAGATCGCCGGCAACAACAAGACCAAGGAGCACGTGATCCGGCGCGAGCTGTACACTGTGCCCGGCGAAACCTTCAGCCGGAGCGCCATCCAGGAGTCGATCCGGCGCCTCATGCAACTTAGCTACTTCAGCCAGGAGTCGCTGGGAGCGGGGCCGGACGTAAGCATCGACGAGCAGGAGCAGGAGGTCGACCTCACCTACACGGTTGAGGAAGTCGGCAGCGACCAGCTAGAGCTCTCCGGCACGTGGGGGATTTACGGTCTGGTGCTGCAGCTTGGCTTCAAGTTCAACAACTTCTCTGCGCAGAACCTCTTCGACGGCAGCGCCTGGCGCCCTCTGCCCTCGGGCGACGGCCAGAAGCTAGGCGTGAACGTGCGCACCAACGGCAGCTACTTCCAAAGCTATTCACTCTCGTTCACGGAGCCATGGTTCCGCGGCAAGCCCAACCCGGTAGGCGGCTCGATATCGTATTCGCGCTTTAGCCGCTTCCCCCGGCGCAACTTCCAGACGGGACGCATTGAGACGCGCGGCGACGCCGGTACCTACACCCGCATCTCCTCCGAGGTGTTTTCGGAGCGGCGCCTGCAGTGGCCCGACGATAAGTTCAACTGGTCGACGGCGCTCGGCTACCAGTACTACAACAACGCCCCCAGTCCCGAAGGAAACACCCTCATCCGCTACCTGCCGACAGGCGTCAGCCAGCAGGTGACGGTGCGGCAAGCGCTGACGCGTAACTCGCTGGATAACCCGCTATTCCCGACGAGCGGCTCCAGGCTGCAGCTTTCCGTGGAGGTGGCGCCGCCCTTTGGCGACCTCGTGCAGTACCACAAGTGGCGTTTTAAGTCGAACTGGAACGTGCCGCTGGGCGGCAAATTCTCGATCGGCGTTAGCACCGACTACGGATACATTGGGTCGCTGACCGGTGAGGACGTCCGGTTCCAGCGCTTTGAACTCGGCGGCTCGCCGTTTGACTACGGAGGGTACAACTACGGAACGGATCCCGTCTTTATGCGCGGCTACCCGGCCCGCACCCTCGGCCCGCGTGAGCAGCGCGGTGGCGATTTCCAGCCGGTCGGCGGCCGCATCCTCAACAAGTACACGACCGAGTTTCGGTGGAAAGCCGTCTCGTCCCAGCAATTGCAGGCAGCGCCGTATTTGTTTCTCGACGCCGGCAACACGTGGGATAGCTTCCAGACGTTCAACCCATCGCAGCTGTACCGCTCAGCCGGGGTGGGCGTGAAGCTCTTCCTGCCGATCGTCGGCATGATTGAATTCAATTACGGCTACAACTTCGACAGCTTCAGCCCGCTGGATTCGGGCGAGACCGGCGAGCCCGGTTGGCGCTTCCAGTTCTCGCTGGGACAGGGCTTTGGCAACTAATGCGATCTCCGGATCGGTTCTACACGACCAGGTTTGCCGCATGACGCTGTCCGCCACTCCCCGTTTTGCTGTTGCGCGCTCTGTAGGGAGCGTAATGGGCATCCTGCTAGCGGTGGCCGTGTTACCGTGCATTGCGTCTGCCCAGCAGCGCATCGCGTATGTGGACAACGAATACATTTTGGATCAGACGCCGGAGTACGCGGCCATCCAGCAGAAGCTTGATCGGCTGGAGGACCAGTGGCGCGCTGAACTCCGACAACGGCGCGACACCGTTCAGAAGCTGTACCGCGAGTTTGACGCCCGTGAACTGCTGTACACCGAGGAAGAACGCCAGCAGAAGCAGCGCGAGATCGCTCAAGCCGAGCAAGAGCTGGAGAACCTTCGCCAGCGCTACTTCGGGCCAGAGGGCGAGCTGTTCCAGCAGCAGCGCGAGCTGATGCGCCCTCTGCAGGAGCGCATCTTGGCAGCGGTGGAAGAAGTGGCGACCTCCGAAGGGTTCGACTACGTCTTCGATAAAAGTGATGTTCTTTTCATGTTTGCCCGCGACCAGTACGACCTGAGCAATGACGTGCTGCTGGAAATGGGCATCGACACCGGAAGCGATGAACGACGCCCTTAGTCGCTCGCGCCTCCCCCGACTTAACCCCCTCACTACCTTTCATAATTGAATGACCACGCACGTGATACACCGAGTACAAACGATGTGGACGCGACCCGCTGGCCTGGCCATGCTGCTGGCCGCGGCGCTGTTACTTACCGCGCCGGCTGCCCACGCGCAGGACGCGCAGATCGGCTTTACCAACCAAGAGTTGCTCCTGAGCAACATGCCCGAGATGCAGCAGGTGCAGCAGCAGCTGGAGCAAGAAGCGCAGACGATGCGTCAAGAGATGCAAGCCGAGGAGCAGGAGCTGCAAGAGATGCTGGCCGAGTACCAGAAGCAACAAGCGCTCCTGTCGGACCAGCGCCGGGCCGAGCGCGAGCAGGCCATCCGGCAGCGCCAGCAGGAGCTACAGCAGTCCGTGCAGCAGCGCCAGCAGCAACTGGCCCAGCGCGAAGCCGAGCTGATGCAGCCGCTACTCGAGAAGCTGCAGTCTGCGATCAATCAGGTGGCCGAGCGTCAGGATCTTGACATCATCATGCGGACGCAGGCGCTGCTCTATGTGAACGAGAGCTCCGTGGCCGATGTCACGCCGCAGGTTGCGCAGGCGTTGGGCATCGATGTAAGCGGCGGCGCGGAGGCGGGCCCGTCCGTCGACGCGGTCAGCTCCTCGGCCGATACAACAGGCATCGGAGGCTAACCCAACCGCCGGACCCTCTGGAGATAGCCTCTCCGCGGGACCGGCACGGGGTTGCATGCCGCGCGTTCACACCCCGGGCGGGCAGTTGCGTTTGGCAGCTGTCCGCTTTTGGTTGCAGGTGGCTGTGGGGCGCATTCACCGGTCCCATCTACCTCGCCCACTCGCCCCGATCTCCAATTGCCCATGAGCACGCAGCTCTCCCCTCCTGAAGCGGCCGATGTCCCGCGGGTTACCACGCAAACGCTCCAAGAAATGAAGGACGCGGGCGTACCCATTGCCATGCTCACAGCGTACGACTACACGTCGGCCCGCATCCTCGACCACGCAGGCACCGACGTGCTGTTGGTCGGCGACTCGGCGTCAAACGTGATGGCTGGCAACGAGACCACGCTGCCCATGACGCTGGATCACATGATCTACCACGCGCAGTGCGTAGTGAGCGGCATCGACCGCTCGCTTGTAGTGGTCGACCTGCCGTTCGGCACGTACCAGGGCGACTCCAAAGAAGCGCTCGTCTCGGCAATCCGAGTGATGAAGGAAGCCGGTGCGCACGCGATCAAGCTGGAAGGCGGCGCACCGGTTGTGGACACCGTTGAGCGCATTGTGACAGCGGGCATTCCGGTGATGGGTCATCTCGGGCTTACCCCGCAGAGCATTTACAACTTCGGGACGTACAAGGTGCGAGCGCGTGAAGAGGAAGAGGCCAAGGCGCTTAAGCGCGATGCCAAGCGGCTCGAGGAGGCAGGCTGTTTCGCTGTCGTGCTCGAGAAAATCCCGGCAGCTCTCGCGGCCGAGGTCACGGCGTCGCTCACCATCCCTACGATCGGTATTGGAGCGGGGGGGGAGTGTGACGGGCAGGTGCTCGTCAGCCACGATGCCCTTGGCCTCACAACCGACTTCAATCCACGTTTCGTCCGCCGCTACGCGAGCCTGGCGGAGACCATCACCGAGGCCGTGCAGCACTACATCCGTGACGTGCGCGACCGGTCGTTTCCTGCCGACGCCGAAAGCTACTGATGTCCCGCCGGCGCCGAAAGCCACTGAGCCGAAAGCCACTGATGCGGCGTCGCAGGGCTGATTGCCA
>CAYFQN010000037.1:0-1447 GCA_964345285.1 uncultured Rhodothermales bacterium | reverse complement strand
GCCGAAAGCCACTGAGCCGAAAGCCACTGATGCGGCGTCGCAGGGCTGATTGCCACCCCCCATTCTATTTGCGAAGCACACCCCGTTTCCTGGATGAACACCCCGTCCGAGACCCCTACGTCTCCGAGCCAACCGGCTCAGCAACCGCCTCCCCTAATTCTCATTTGCAACGACGACGGTATCCGCGCTCGAGGGATCATCGCGCTGGCATCGGCGCTCGACGGGCTGGGGGAGCTGTGGGTGGTGGCGCCCCAAGATGAGCAAAGCGCCGTCGGACACGCCATCACAGTTCGCGATCCCGTCCGGGCGCACCAGCACGAGTTCGAGGTGCCCTCGGGCCCGATCTCGGCCTACGGCGTAGCTGGCACGCCGGCGGACTGCATCAAGCTGGCCGTGAACCAACTGGTGCCGCGCCGCCCCGACCTCGTCGTGAGCGGCATCAATCACGGGCCGAATACGGCGGTGAACGTAATGTACTCGGGCACCGTCAGTGCCGCAACGGAGGCATCCATCCTGGGGATCGACGCCATCGCCTTCTCCTTGTGCAGCTGGGACGGGGGCGACTTCGAGGTGGCCGGGCGCATCGCAGCGCGCATCGCTGAGCGGGTGCTACAGGGCGGACTACCGCCTGGTATTCTCCTGAACGTGAATATCCCCGCCAAATCCGCCGACCAGATCCGCGGCATGATGGTGACGCGCCAGGCGCGCTCGCGCTGGGAGGAGAGCTTCAAAGAGCGCACAGATCCGTTCGACCGCACATACTACTGGCTGTCGGGCGATTTCGTCAACCTCGACGAAGGCGACAACACCGATCTGGCCGCCATCGAGCAGGATTACGTGTCGATCACGCCGCTCCAGCACGACCTTACAGCGCATCAGCATCTGAACGATCTCCGTGACTGGGACTGGTCAGCGCCCTCGCCAGCCGAGCGCTAAGCCGAACGTCCCCCTGAAGCAGTCAACCAATAGCGCCGCCATGGTGCACCAAGAGCAGATTGAGCTGTCCACCAGTGGACATCGCGACATGCACAACCTCACGGACGCGGTGCGACGCATCGTGGCTACGTCCGGCGTGCAGACGGGGTTTGTCAACGTACATAACGTGGGCAGCACCGGCGCGGTCGGTACGATCGAGTTCGAGCCGGGCCTGCAGGAGGACCTGCCCGACATCTTGGATCGCCTCATGCCGCCAAGCCGCGAGTACGGCCATGAGCAGCGCTGGCACGACGGCAACGGCCATTCCCACTTGCAAGCTACCACGCTGGGCCCCTCGATCACGGTGCCGGTCGGTGAGGGCGCGCCGATCCTTGGCACGTGGCAGCAGGTCTTCCACTTGGAGTGCGACGTCAAGCCGCGCTCCCGCACCATCGTGGTGACGGTGCAGGGCGCGTAAGCCGGCTATGGCGAGGGCGACGGGCTACGGCGCAGTCCCGCTAGGAGTCATCGT
>CAYFQN010000036.1:0-19103 GCA_964345285.1 uncultured Rhodothermales bacterium | reverse complement strand
GTGGCCGCGGGGCCACAGAAAAGGGCTAGTGGCCATCCGTGGGAGGGCGCGGACGCAACCGACGGGCAGTAGGGCGTTCATCGGAGCCAGCAACGCGTGCGACGTACCGGCGCACGGTTTCAGCATCTAGCTGAAAGGCGGGGTCCGTCTGCCGAAATCCGCTGACCTGGCTCCGTGCATTTTCGGTGAGGCGGAAGGTGAAGACGTACGGCGCCGTGCCAGTGCCCACGCCGAAGTCGCTTCGGCCAAACCGGAGATCATGCACGTAGAGTCGGTCGTCCCGTTGCGAGACCGTATAGTAGCCGCGCGAGAACCACCGGAGGCGCGCCATGGCCTTTGTGTCCTGAGCGTCGCCTAGCGCGTCATGGTTTTTCGGGACGCGGTGGAAATCGATGCGGTCGGACCGGTCTAGCAGGGAGTAGTAGCCAATCCAAAAGCCGGTGCTGTCCTCAGCAATCGCACTCCAAAACAGGTTGTTGAGCGGCATAGGTTTCGTGAAGATGCGCTCCACTGCGTGCCCCTGACGGTCGAGAGCTTGCGCAAACACGTCGTTCACATGCACCTTGTTGACCATCGTGAGAAGGAGGTACATGCTGCTCAGCCCCAGGCCTACGTAGTTTGCGACGCGACGCGGCCGACGGCCTGGTGCGTAAAAAAGGGCCACGATGAGGCCCAGCGACAGGGGCACGGTGTACAGCGGATCGATCACGAAAATGGTCCCCAGAATGACCGGGTAGTCGCTGAACGGATAGAAGACCTGCGTCCCATACGACGTAAGGCAGTCGATCAAGACATGCGTCGAAAGGGTTAAGCCGACGAGGAGGCCCCAGCTACGAGCCGAGGCACCTGGTCGGGCATGCACGCGATGAAGCAGTATGCCGAACAGGGGGGTGGCCAACGCGATGAAAAGAAGCGAATGTGTAAAGCCACGATGGATGGCGAGCGCGGTCATGTCTGAGACGAACGGGTTGGCCAGCACATCGAGGTCGGGCAGCGTGCCCAGGGCCGCGCCCCATAGCGGCGCCTTCTTGCCGACTTGCGATCCCAGTACCGCTTCTCCGACAGCCGCGCCAAGAGCAGCTTGTGTGATCGAATCCATGGGTAATGCAACAAGTCAGTGGGGAGGAGAAGGAACACGAAACGCAACGAAGAGCCTCAAGTGTGATACGTCGTCCCACCATTCGTTCCGTACTCGGCCGATACGATCATGTCATCCTTTGTTCTCGTTCAGGTCAACGATGCACGAATACGCCCTGAGCGGGCCGATGCCCTGTCGGGCCTGATCCAGCAGTTATTCAATCGGCGCAATCTGCCGTATATCCCGCCGAAAGACCGCACATGGCTCACCGTCGAACTGATTCAGTCCCTCCGGCGGCAAAGCACAGTGTACAAGGCGTTGAGTGAGAAGACCACTGGCCCGCTCCCTTTCGGACTGGGGTATTTGCGCCTTAACGGCGAGGTGGTGGAGGCCACTAGCGACGCCGTTCCTGTGGAGGATCCGGACGTGTTCGTCCGGGTGCTCAGTGAGTTTGTGAGGCCGGGCGCTCGCCTGTCGTTCACCACCGATGGCGAAACGGAGACGTGGCGGATCAAGGGCGAGGATGAGGTGGACCGGTCAAGCGCGGCAGACGATACAACACAGGCCGAGCTATCCAAGTGACTACGCTGCCGAAGCCTTCGCCTCCAGGTAGCGGAGCAACGCCGCGGCTGCATCGGCAGGGACCGCATTCTCTAGCGGCTCTCGGTCAGTGGCTAGCAGTGTGACGCGGCGGAAGCGTCGGTCATTCTCCGCCACGCGATCCGAATAGCGAACACCCACTCCCGTTCCATGGTGAACGACGAGCCCGGTTGCGGTGTTGGGGCGGTTGGGAAACGGGGTGCCCGAAGGCAGTGCATGCTCCACCGCTTCCAACGCTTGGCTGATAGCTGCTTCGGATAGGTCGTCGATAGGATAGCAGAGGTCGACATCGAAGGAGCGGTTGAATGTGATGTAAACGCGGCTGTAGTTCGGCTCCAGCGGGCGCCAGTGAATATCGAGCGACCCGCATCCGTGCGTCATGGCTTCGACGGCGTCGACCAGGGCAGGGAAGCGATCGGTCAGGCTATCCAGCATGCGGCCATGAGCCTGCGCTTGGGCTTGCATGTCGGCCATCCCTTGCAGCCCTTGGGCTGCCACAAACGTAGCATCGTGCAGCCACGACTGGATGCTAGGGTGGCTCGTGAGGCGCTCGCTCAGCTCATCCAGCGACTCGGTAAGAAGGGGGCGCAGTCGGTCCACCCATTCGTCTTTTGACAGCGAAGAGGGAGCCATCGTGGGCTAGGGAGGAGAGCGTGTGAGGCGAATTGTGAATGGCTGGCTGTGGGCTACGTGGCCGTGGAGGGTACGGATTCCAGCAGGAACAAAAACGGCACGCGCACATGATATAATACGGTTTCAATCTTTCCCATACTGCTAACCCGTCATCCCTGATCCGATGGCCACCGCGTCTCGCGAATCGATTGCACTTCCTCTCGACGAACTGTCTGACGAGGTCCAGGTCTCCAAACAATCCCTCGTACACTGGGTCGATCGCCACCTGATCGATGCCACATTGTATTGGGCGCTTTCCGAGGAGAACGAGGAAGTGCGCATGATTGAACTCACCGATCAGTCGATGGACTACCTCAAGCGGTTCGCGGCCAAGTACCGTGATGACGTGGTGAGCCGCACCGAAGCCCGCCGCATCCTCAAGCAGATTGACCGCAAGAAAATTAAGAAGCTGATCCGCGCCGGTGATATCGAAGACGTTGAGGTCGACGAAGAAACGCGCATTGTCGTGGGAAGCATCGAGGACTATTTGATGTCACGCGAGGGTGACGAGTAGCCCACCGAACGGCTCACGGTAGTGGCCACCACTGTGAGCGGCCCGCTTAGCCGGCTCAAATTGAAGCGCCCGATATGTCATCAACGTGTCGGGCGCTCCGTCGTGTTGATTCAGTGTGACATCGGGCAGAGCGCTCAACCTGTCGACCCTCGCGGGCTTCCATCTTCCAGTAAAGCCGTCAGTTTAGGGTGCATGTCGTCCACAGGAAATAAGCCCAGGACGCGATGGTGAACCCGCCCGTCGGGTCCAACCACATAGGTCATGGGCAGCCCGTAGACGCCCCCGAAGGCCTGTTCCACCTCACCCTGCGGATCTAACACGATGGGGTAGTTGATGGCCTCGTCACCCGTGTAGGTATCCAAGAATGGCGCGACGGCCTCCTCGCCCTGCTGGTCGAGCGATACCCCGATCACGGTGAGGCCCGCGGGCCCCAGTGCCTCCTGCAAATCAACCAAGTCGGGAATTTCCTTGCGGCACGGCGTGCACCATGTCGCCCAGAAGTTGACGAGGAGCACCTCGCCAGGTCGGTCAGCCAGTGCAATAGATTCACCGTTCATCGTTTGCAGCGTCACATCGGGCGCGGGCTCGGGGTCACCGGGGGACTGGATCAAGTCCGATGTCGGCCGCGGAGCGTTGGACGGTGGAGCCTGCGATGTCGCGTTGATTGGTGCGGGTTCGTCTGAGCTGCAGCCAACGATCAGCAGCAAGCCGGTAAGCAGCGCGGTAAGGAGCCAGCGGCGGTTAGTCATGGGCGGTTTGCGTAGCAGCAGTGCGGAGGTCATCGGCGGAGATGCGGCCGTGGGATGCGTCGAGCAGTACCGTGCTCTGATACACAAGCAGGGCTTGGGGAGATTCATGGCGCACGCCAAGTTGCTCTTCGATGGCGTCGGACACGTCGCGCGCATCTTGCACCACTACGCGGTACAGGGGCGGATCGCCGGGCTCGGTTAGCGTGGCCACTTCCTTCTGCATGCGTGCACTGATCGGGCAGATGGCGCTGTGCTTGTACAGCACGATAGGCTGATCCTGTGCGCGCTGCAAGGCAGTCTGGAAATCATCGATGGACGTCAGGGGGGAAAAGGAGGCAGAAGCCATGATCGATGGAATATAGCGGGGGACGAACTCGGACGTGTGTGTCAATGGCGGGGTAAATGATACGCCTGACGCAATGAAAGGTCCGTGCAGATTGTCAACAAACAACCAGGTCTGGCGTTGGAAGGTATGATCGCGCACTACCGACCAATCTGCCCCCACAATCCATGGAAGTACCGAGCACTGGCGCCGAATCCGTCCGCTGGGACCTGACTGACCTGTACGCCGACCGTTCCGCCTTGGAGGACGACCTACAGACCGCGGCCGAAGAGGCCGAGGATTTTGCAGAGACGTACCGCGGGCGCGTCGATGCGCTGGCCCCCGAGGCCTTGGCCGAGGCGCTGGCCGCGTACGAAGCGCTGTCTGACCGCGCTGGGCGCGCCTTCACCTACGCCTACCTCCACTGGGCTACCGACACGAACGACACCGACCGCGGCGCGCTGCTGCAGCAGGTCCGCGAGCAGTACAACCAGATCAACCAGCAGCTCATCTTCTTCGAACTGGAGTGGGCCAATGTGGACGCCGACCGGGCCCAGCAGCTCATGGAGCACAAGGCGCTGGCTGACTACCGGCACTACCTTGAGTTGGAGCAGCTCCGGAAAGACCACCTCCTCTCTGAGCCCGAGGAGAAAATCCTGTCTGAAAAATCGGTGACCGGCCGCAGTGCCTGGAATCGGTTCTTCGACGAGACCATGGGGGCGGCTCGCTTCGAGCTCGATGGCGAGACGATGACCCAGCAACAGATCCTATCGAAGCTGTACGAGCCGGATCGCGACCTGCGCCGCCGCGCGGCCCTCGCCTTTACAGATGGGCTGCAGGGCAACCTGCGCGAACTCACGTTCGTGTTTAACACGGTGCTGGCCGATAAGGCCTCGGACGACCGGCTGCGCAACTACGACCACTGGCTCGCCAGCCGCAACCTCGACAATGAAGTAGACGACGACACGGTCGACGCGCTGATCGAAGCCGTGACTTCGCGGTATGACCTCGTCGCGCGTTTCTACCGGCTCAAAAAACAGCTTCTCGGCCTCGACGAACTGTACGACTACGATCGCTACGCGCCCATTGGCGAGGCCGACACGCGCTACGAATGGTCGACGGCGCAGGACCTCGTGCTCACCGCGTACGGCGACTTCCACCGCCAGATGGCGGAGGTGGCCGAGCAATTCTTTACCGACAATTGGATCGACGCGGCATTGGCCGACGGGAAGCGGAGTGGAGCCTTCAGCCACGGGGCCGTGCCGAGCGCGCATCCGTACGTGCTGCTCAACTACACCGGCAAAACGCGCGATGTGCAGACGCTGGCTCACGAACTGGGGCACGGCGTGCACCAATACCTCGCGCGCCAGCAGGGGCCGTTGCAGGCCGGCACGCCCCTCACTACCGCCGAGATGGCATCCGTCTTTGGCGAAATGCTGGTTTTTCAGCGACTCATGCGCCATGAAGACGACCCCAAGAATAAGCTTGCCATGCTCGTTGGTAAGATCGATGACACCTTGGCGACGGTCTTCCGCCAAATCGCGATGAACCGGTTCGAGGACCGGATTCACACGACCCGGCGCCAGGAGGGCGAACTATCCCCCGACCGCTTTAGCGCGCTCTGGATAGAGACGCAAGAAAAGATGTTCGAAGACAGTGTCACGCTGGGCGAGCACTACCGGCACTGGTGGAGCTACATCCCTCACTTCATTCACTCGCCGGGATACGTATACGCCTATGCGTTCGGTGAACTGCTCGTCCTCGCGCTCTATGCCCGCTACCGGGAGGCGGGCGACGCCTTCGCCGACCAGTACGTGGACCTGCTCTCGGCCGGCGGCTCCGACTGGCCGCATGAACTTGTGGGCGAGCTCGGCATCGACCTCACGGACCTCACGTTCTGGACGCAAGGCCTGGGCGCCATCGAGGACCTCATCGAACAGGCTGAGGAGCTGGCTGCCACAACGGCCGAGGTATCGTAGTCCTCCCTGCCGTAAACCAAGCGGGCACAGCGATGAGCAGTCCCGGTCACGCACGCGCCAGTAGCCGACCCGACTTTTGGGACGTCCGATATGAACGGGAAGAGCATCTGTTCGGCACGGGGCCGAACGCATTCATTGCCTCGCAGGCCGAGCGGATTCCCCACGGCGCCGACGTAGTTGAGTTCGGGGCCGGAGAGGGGCGCAATCTGATCCATCTGGCAGAAACGCGCGGCTGCCACGGCACCGCGGTCGACTTCGCCCCAAGCGCGTTGCAGCAGGCCGAAGCCCTGGCTGACAAGCACGGCATCACACTCGAAACGGTGCAGGCAGATCTCCGCACGTGGCAGCCCGATCGGCGTTGGGACGTGGTGCTCGTTACGTTCGTGCAGCTGCTCACGCCGGAACAGCCAGGCCTTTTCCGGCTCATGCGGCGGGCGGTACGCCCGGGCGGGTGGGTGCTTGGGACGTGGTTTCGGCCCGACCACCTCGCGGGCACGTACGCCCGCATCGGGCCCAGTGCGGCCGACCGCATGGTGGCCGTCCAGGCATTGCACAGTCACTTCGACGCCTTCACGGTGGGGACCTGCCAGGCGGTCGATGCTACCCTCGCAGAGGGCCCTCGATTGCAGGGTCCGGCGGCCCTTGTACACCTTGCAGCCCAAGCGCCCTTTTAGAGGCGCCGCAACGACTCGGGGGCGAGCAGCAGTTGACATTATCCCCGCCGTTGATGATTTACGACACGGCACGACCGTACGTTTTCTTTGCAACGCACCTCCAAGGATGGAATCACTCAACGGAAAGATCGCGCTCGTCACCGGAGGCGGAGCGGGTATTGGCCGCGCCACAGCAACGACACTCGCCGAGGCGGGCGCCCACGTGGCTGTCGCGGACTTAGACACCGACGCCGGTCAGGACACCGTCGTACAGATCGAAGAGGCAGGGGGCACGGCTCACGCCTTTTCGGTCGACGTCTCGGACAGCGACGCCGTCGCGGCTCTCATGGATGAGGTCGTTGATGCGCTGGGCCCGATCGATTGCGCGTGCAACATTGCGGGCATCGCCGGCCCGCGGGCGCTCTCGGCCACGTATGACGAGGCCGATTGGGACCGCGTGATGAGCATCAACCTGCGTGGCGTGTGGCTCTGCATGAAGCACGAAATCAACCACATGATGGAGCGGGGCGGGGCCATCGTCAACATGGCATCCGTACTTGGGCAGGTGGCCCTTCATAAGGCGCCCGCGCGGGTGGCTGCCGATCACGGTGTGGTGGGGCTGACCAAAGCCGCCGCGCTTGATTATGCCGGGCACCATATCCGGGTTAACGCCGTCTGCCCGTCGTTTGTGGAAACGGACCTGCAGATGGATACTGGGGCCCTTATCCATCCGGAGCGCCGCCGTGAAATCGTGGAGGCTCACCCGATGAAGCGGTTTGCCGAAGCACAGGAGATCGCCAACGCCGTCTGCTGGCTTTGCGCCGACGAAGCAGCGTTTGTCACCGGCCAGACGCTGACGGTCGATGGCGGGTATACCGCCCAATAACGCCTAACCCCGTGGGGATCTCCCTTACGGCGTAATACGCTAAACGGGGGCGATAGCAGGGGCAGGCGGTGCATACCTTAAGCGAGGCACCCGCACCCACGGCGGAGCCTGTTTTCGTGTCTTTCTTAATCAGTGACGACTTGGCATCATGCTTACCGTAAACCGCATCCTGCTTGCACGCGACTTCTCGGACGTCTCCGACCAGGCTCTTCGCTATGCCGTGGACCTCGCTCGGCGGTTCGATGCGCCGCTCCACCTACTGTACGCTGAGGTGTTGCACAAGGACCCCTTTGGCGCGGACACCGCCGGCGCAGGCGACACCCTGAGTGCACAAATCCGGGAACGGCTTGCCCAGGATGTTGACCAAACGCCCCTCGTTAAGCGATACCCCGAGCTCGATACGGTGATCGACGTGCGGCGCGATGTGGCAGCGGCGCCAGCCATCATGGAATATGCTGAAGACGAAGGCGTCGACCTCATCGTGATGGGCACGCACGGCCGGCGGGGGGTGCGCCGCCTGTTGTTGGGCAGCGTAGCCCAGGAGGTCGTTCGCCGCGCGGACCGCCCGGTGCTCACGGTGCGCAAGGACGGCCACAACGGCCTGCCGGCGATGGAGCGCTTGCTTGTACCCATCGACTTCTCGACGTACTCGCGCGATGCCCTGCGGCATGCCATTGAACTCGCGCGCTTGTATGATGCGCGCCTGGATCTCTTACACGTTGTCGAGGAAACCCTCCACCCGGCGTTTTATGTGGGGGGCGTACAGTCTATCTACGACGTGCAGCCCGACATCGATGCAACGTCGAAACAACGCATGCGCGAGATGCTGGACGACCTTACGGGTGCCGACAGCGTTCACGCCGAACTGCACGTCGAAACCGGGCGGGCCGCGCGAAAAATCGTTCGATTTGCGGAGCGCAGCCGCAGCAACCTCCTGGTGATGTCGACGCACGGCCTGACTGGCCTTGAGCATTTCATGATGGGCAGTGTCGCCGAAAAAGTGGTGCGGCACGTCGCTGCGCCGGTCCTCACGGTTAAAGCCTTCGGCCACTCGCTCCTCCCGGCTTCTGAATCGGCCGACACGGCGACGTCCTAATCGTTTCTCCCGCTGGCTTTCTTCATTCTCCTATGCTTGACATCCGTTCGATCCTGTTCCCAACCGATGGGTCTACCTGCGCGGAATACGCCCACGCCCACGCCCACTTTCTGGCCGAGCAGTTTGATGCCGACCTCCATGTTGTGCATGTGGTGGAGGACCAGATCAACACGCTGGCCAACCTTTCGGAGCTCGTCGATATCGATGAGGCCGATATATTGGAACAGCTGCGTTTGCCGCTGCCAAAGGCTGTCAAGGAGTCGTCCGACGGCCGGGTCCACCGCAAAACGTTAACTGACCCCTCCGTTGCAGAGGGCGTAATGGGGTATGCTGCGGATCACGATGTCGACCTGATTGTGATGGGCACGCACGGCCGGCGCGGTATGGACAGAATGCTAATGGGCAGTGTGGCCGAGGAGGTCGTGCGCCTTAGCGTCTGCCCCACGCTAACGGTGTGTGGCACCAGGCAGCCCGAGCCCAACCGAGACATCAACCGAGTCCTCGTGCCCATGGGGCTCTCTACGCACACGGACGCCCTGTTTGACCACGCGATGGCCATTGCCGCAACGTACGGCGCGCAACTCGACCTCATTCATGTCATCAAGCCATCGTCGCTTCCCTCAGTGTATGAGGTTGATCCAGCGATGGACGAGGTCGCGGTGGAAAAGCGGGTGCAGACCGCTCTCGACGCGTATGTGCAACAGGCCGCATCGGACGGCGTGGAGGCTGCGGGCACGGTTCACCATGGGCATCCTGCTGCGGTTATCCTCGATCGGGTGGACCACGAGCCGATCGACCTCGTGACGATCGCCACCCATGGCCGCACCAGCCTCAAGCGACTCCTGATGGGTAGCGTCGCCGAAAAGGTGGTGCGCATGGCATCATGCCCAGTCTTCACCGTCAAGAGTTTCGGCAAATCCCTCGTAACCTCTCACGACCGGCCCGAGGCAGAACCGGCATAAGGTTACGGGTTGATCTCTCTCCCCTCGCCTATTTCAACGCTATGTTTGCAGTCCACACGATTCTCCACCCGACCGACTTTTCTGAGTGCTCGAAGCATGCTCTAGCACATGCCGTGCGTATGGCACGCCGGCACCATGCAGCCTTGCACCTGCTCCACGTAGCACCCAGCATGGGCGACGATCCGGTGCGCACGGCGTATTCCCTCAGTGCGGGTGAGGATGCAGACTATGAAGCGCTCGCGGAGCAGGCCAGAGCCCGGATGAGGCAACTGGCCCAGGCGGCTGGGGCCGACGACCTGGACGTACTCGTCGAGCATCGCCGAGGTATCGCTCCAGGGCCTGTGATCAATGACTATGCAAATGATCGGGACGTCGACCTCATCGTAATGGGCACACACGGACGGCGAGGCGTGGGCCGCTTTGTGCTGGGCAGTGTGGCCGAAGAAGTGGTGCGTCAGGCGCCCTGCTCGGTCATGACCGTACGCGCCGAGGACGCCGACGCGCCGCCGCCTACCGTAGATCGCGTGTTGGTACCGGTCGACCTCTCGGAGTTCACGGTGCCACTGTACCGCGCCGCCCTGGACGTGGCCGCTACCTACAGCGCACGCATTGACCTGTTACACGTCATTGAGCCGCTTCCTTTCCCCGTACCCCTGGTTGGCGCCATCACCATCCACGATCTCGTGGCCGACCCGACCGAGCGATCCACCCAACAACTGAAACGGTTGGTAGAAACGGTGCGTCACCCGGACGTGTCGGTTACGCCCCACGTGACGGAAGGGCATGCGGCCCAGAGCATCATTCAACAAGCCGACGACCTGGATAGTGATCTGATCATGATGGCGTCGCACGGCCTGTCTGGCATCGAGGGCTTTTTGCTGGGCAGCGTGACAGCCCGCGTGGCCCGGCGCGCCCACTGTCCCGTGTTTGTGGCACGTGTGGAGCCGGAGGAGCGCCCCGAGCCGCCTCCCACCGCGGAGGACACCACCACGCATTCCTGAACGGCCCGCCCGTTATCGATCTGTTGGAACCGGCGTGCGCCGTGGGCTCTATGACCAACCCATCCTTGTGTGGCCCTATGGACTGGCACCGGCTAAACCGGGTCCAACGTGCCACCACATGGGCCGTCGTGGCGATGGCCATAAGCCTTTGCCTGCCGCACCTCACGCTTGCCCAGCCGGCGCCCGGTGCCCAGCCGGCGCCCGATTCGTCGACCAGCACATTATCAGGCAGCGTGTTGGTGCTGCCCAACGTGTTCTACACGCCCGAGACTAAGATCGCCGGCGGGCTGGTGCTCGGGTACTATCGGCCGTTGGATGCGCAGAGCCCGCCGTCCAGCGTTCAACTTGCAGCCATCTACACACAGCGTCAGCAGTTCTACATCCAACTTCAGCCCGAGGCGTTCTGGGACCGGGGGCGGTGGTGGATCAACAGCGAGGTCTGGCTGAGCCGCTACCCGAATGCGTACTACGGCATCGGCCCATCAGCTGCGGCTGCGCAAGAGGAAGAGTATACGGCGCGCATCGCCGATATTCAGGGCAGCATCCAACGGCACATGCGCCCGGGGTGGCGGGCTGGCATGCGGCTCCGTCTGCGCGGCGAAGACGTGACCGACGTCGCGACCGGCGGGCTGCTCGACACCCGCTCGATCGTCGGGCAAACCGGGGGGACCACGGTGGGGCTTGGACTGGTCACCACGTGGGATCGGCGCGATAATCTCTATTTTCCGCGTCAGGGGTACTATGTCGAGGCACGTGGTCTGCTGCATCGCACCGATGCCGTCCAGCAGCACACCTTCGGCCGGTTCGTGATAGATGCGCGCTACTACTGGTCCGTGCGGGATGATCATGTTCTGGCGGTGAACGGGTTCGTGGAGGCCGTCTCAGGGGCCACGCCGTTCCAACTGCTGCCGCTACTCGGCGGAGCCGACCGGATGCGAGGGTACCGAGAGGGGCGGTACCGCGATAACGTGCTTGGCCTCGCGCAAGGCGCATACCGCTTCCCGCTCGTATGGCGGTTTAAGGGCGCTCTGTTCGCCAATGCCGGCAACGTCGCCCCACAGCTGGAGCGCTTCGGCCTTTCGACCCTGAAGTACGCCGTGGGAGGCGGGCTGCGCCTCCAACTCAACGAGGAGGGCGTGCATGGCCGGGTCGACTATGCCATTGGGCCGGAGGGTGGGGCGCTGTACATCACGCTCCTCGAAGCGTTTTGAGGGCATGCCCAGTGGCGCAGCCCGAACGGTGGCGAAAGCTGAGCTACGCGCAGAGCGATGGTTGGAAACTAGCTCTCGAAAAGCACATTCATAACTGCTATGTTTACCACCCAGCCGTTGGCGGCGCTAGGCGTCCGTATCATGGCCGGCTGATTGGTTTTCCCTCCTCACATATCCCACGCAAGCTGTGTCTCAATCAGTCGCTTACTTCTCCATGGAAATCGCGTTGGAGCCCGATATGCCCACCTACAGTGGCGGGCTCGGCGCATTGGCCGGAGATACGATCCGCTCGGCCGCTGACCTGGAACTGCCCATGGTGGCCGTTTCACTCCTCTATCGCAACGGGTACTTCTCGCAACATCTCGACGAAAATGGATGGCAAACGGAGTCGCCCATCGAGTGGGACCCCGCTGACTATCTCGACGAGATGCCCCAACGTGCTACCGTCACCATCGAGGGGCGCGAGGTGGAGATCCGCGCCTGGCGATTCGACGTGGAGGGGCTCACCGGACACACCGTGCCCGTCTTTTTCCTCGATACCGACCTGCCAGCGAACGAGCAGCACGACCGCGACCTGACCGGTACGCTGTACGGCGGGGGCGACCACTACCGGATCTGCCAGGAAGCGGTGTTGGGTATCGGCGGGGTGCGCATGCTCCACGCCATGGGGTACCACAGCGTGGAGCGCTACCACATGAACGAAGGCCACGCCAGCTTGCTGACCCTCGCCTTGCTTGATCAATCGGCCCACCAGCACGGCCGGTCGGCCGTCTCGCGGGCCGACATCGAGGCGGTGCGGAAGCAGTGCGTATTTACGACGCACACGCCGGTGCCCGCGGGGCACGATAAGTTCTCGCTCGACTTAGTCGAAAATGTGCTGGCGCGCTCCTCTGAGGAGTTCGTCGACGCGGCCGATCCGTATAGCGTGGAAACGCTACGCCGCGTGCTCGGGCTCAATGGTGAGTTGCAGGATCTCCACGAGGTGACGATGGGGGGCAACCAGCTCAACATGACGTACCTCGCGCTGAACCTAAGCGATTACGTAAACGGTGTTGCCAAGAAGCACGGCGAAGTGTCGCGCCTCATGTTTGGCGATTACCCAGTCGACTCCATCACGAACGGCGTACATGCCAGCACATGGGTCTCGGAGCCCTTCCGCGAGTTGTTCGACACCCACATCCCAGGGTGGGAAGAGGACAACTTCAGCTTACGGTATGCGCTCAAGATCTCACGGGAAGAGATCTGGGAGGCGCACCAAACCGCCAAGGAGGCGCTGGTAGACGAGGTGGCCCAGACAACCGACACGCAACTCGACCCGCATGCGTTTACCATCGGATTTGCGCGCCGCATGACGGCGTACAAGCGGGCCGACCTCCTCATCAGTGACTTGGAGCGCCTCCGTAAGATCGCGCGCCGTTCCGGCCCGATCCAGATTGTCTACGCGGGTAAGGCACATCCCAAGGATGAAGAAGGTAAGCGCATCATCCAGCGTATCTATCAGGCCAAGGAGGCACTGGAAGGGGATGTCACGATCGCGTACATCCCGGACTACAACAAGCGGACGACGCGCCTGATGATCTCTGGGTCCGATGTGTGGCTCAACACGCCCAAGCCGCCCAATGAAGCTTCCGGAACGAGCGGAATGAAAGCGGCGCTCAACGGCGTGCCGCATCTCAGTATCCTCGATGGGTGGTGGCTCGAAGGGTGGATCGAAGGCACCACCGGCTGGGCCATTGGCACCTCGGACCCCGAGCGCTCTAACCGGGAAGACGACGCAGCCTCACTCTACGGCAAGCTCGCGCACGTCATCGTGCCCCGCTACTACACCGACCGCTCGCGCTACATCGATGCGATGCGCAACGCCATCGCGCTGAACGGATCGTTCTTCAACACGCAGCGCATGGTACAGCAGTATGTGCTGAAGGCCTACTTTTAAGTCAGTTTTAAGTCAGTCCCCACATGCCACACCCGCTACGTAGCGCGTTTCACGGCTCGTTCCTTCGGGAGCGAGTCGTTTGTGTTTGGGTATGCTGCCGGCCCGTGTGCAAGATTCGCCCACACGCTGGCAAGTAATCATCCCACATCAGCCCGCAATGACGTGTTTTACATTTCGTTGCAGGATGTGACCGGCTCGTGTGTCTGACGCATACACCGACAGACTAAAAGCGGATGGGACGTGTAGACGGAAAGGTTGTCATCGTGACCGGTGGGGCACTCGGGCTGGGGAAGGCAGCGGCTGAACGGCTGGCGCAAGAGGGCGCCAGCGTGGCCGTCACCGATGTAAATGACGATGAAGGCCAAGCGGTTGTCAGTGCCATTACCCAAGCGGGCGATAGGGCGCAGTACTGGCACATGGACGTGAGCCGGGAGGCAGACGTTCGGCGCGTAATTAATGAGGTGGCCGATCAGTTTGGCGGGCTCGATGTGCTCGTCAATAACGCGGGCATTTCCGGTGCCAACAAACCCACCCATGAGATCAGTGAGGACGAGTGGGATGCCGTCATGAATATCAACGTCAAGGGCGTCTTCTTCTGCACCAAGCACGCCGTCCCGCATTTGAAGCAGCGGGCCCGCGCTAGTATCATCAACCTGTCATCCATCTACGGCTTAGTGGGAGGCGCTGACGTGCCTCCGTACCATGCATCGAAGGGCGCCGTGCGCCTGATGACCAAGACGGAGGCCCTGCTGTACGCTGATGACCAAATTCGGGTCAACTCGATCCATCCCGGATTCATCTGGACCCCGATGGTTGAGGCCTATCTGGACGAGCAGGAGGATCCAGAGGCTGCCCGGAAAGCGGCTGATGCGGCCCATCCTCTCGGCCATATTGGCGAGCCGGACGACGTCGCGTACGCTATCGTGTATCTCGCCTCCGATGAATCGAAATTCGTCACAGGCTCCGAGCTAGTAATCGATGGCGGGTACACTGCGCGATGAGGCCTTCACTAATTCTCTCCCGACATTGCCACTCAACCTGACACGACGCTCCCTTCTCGCTTACGTTCAACCGACGCGACCCACCATGCCAGACGTTGCAGTAACAGAACAGCAGACGTTCGTTCGTACATTTGATACGCTCACCAATGAGGACGTCGCCGTGGTAGGCGGCAAGAATGCCTCGCTGGGTGAGATGATTGGCGCCCTGAAAGAGTCCGGTGTGCGCGTGCCCAGTGGGTTTGCCACCACCGCAACCGCATACCGCGCATTTATCGACGCCAACGCCCTGGAGACGCCTATCCGAGAGCATCTGGAGCGGCTCGTGAGTGGCGATGCTCCTTTGAGCGAAGTGGGGGCGGCCATCCGTGCCCGCATCCTCGATGGGGCCATGCCCGACGCCATCGCCGACGCCATCCGATCCGCGTACGAGACGCTCAGTGCCGAGTACCAGTCGGACGCCGTCGACGTAGCCGCGCGCAGCAGTGCGACGGCCGAGGACCTCCCCGAGGCGAGTTTTGCTGGGCAGCAGGAGACCTACCTGAACGTGCGAGGCGTAGAGGAGGTACTGGACGCGTGCCGCAAGTGCTACGCATCCCTCTTTACCGATCGCGCCATCGCGTACCGTACGGAAAAGGAGTTTGACCACATGGATGTGGCCCTCTCGGTTGGCATCCAGAAGATGGTTCGGGCCGACAAGGCTGGGGTGCTGTTCACGATCGACACCGAGACCGGCTTCCCTGACGCAGCCATCATCAATGCAGGATGGGGGTTGGGTGAGAACGTCGTCAAAGGAGCCATTAATCCAGATCAGTACACTGTCTATAAGCCGTTCTTGTCGCACGGCCAAACGGTGCCCATCCTCAGCAAGCGAAGGGGGTCGAAGAAGCAAAAGATGGTGTACGCTGACGGCGACGAGGCTCCTACCGTCAACGTAGAGACGACGCCGGCAGAGCGCGACGCGTTCGTGTTGAGCGAGCCAGAGATCTTGAAGCTCGCCCGTTGGGGGGCGCTGATCGAGGACCACTACGGCCGGGCGATGGATATCGAGTGGGCGCGCGATGGTGAAACCGAGGAGCTATACATCCTGCAGGCCCGCCCAGAAACCGTACAGTCGCAGCGTGTAACGGGACGCCTGCACCACTACCGTCTTACCGAAACGGGCGAGCGGTTGGTGACGGGGCTCAGCGTCGGCAAGGCTATTGCCACTGGCGAGGTCTGCGTAATCCACAGCGCCGAGCAGATCGACCAGTTCAAGGAGGGAGCAATCCTGGTCACAGAGATGACCGATCCGGATTGGGGTCCGATTCTGAAGCAGGCGGCTGGCGTGATCACAAACCACGGGGGTCGCACCTCGCATGCGGCCATCGTGAGCCGTGAGATGGGCATTCCAGCCATCGTGGGCACCAGCGATGCCACCGAGGTACTACAAGACGGCGAAGAGGTCACGCTGTCCTGTGCCGAAGGCGAAGAAGGATACGTGTACGCCGGCTCGCTGGCGTTTGAGTCCGAGGAAATCAATCTGGACGACCTGCCGAGCACGAAGACGCGTATTATGATTAACATCGCGAGCCCACATGCCGCGATGCAATGGTGGGAGCTCCCCGTGCGTGGCGTGGGCCTTGCCCGAATGGAGTACATCATTAACAACGTCATCAAGATACACCCGATGGCCCTCGTCCGGTACAGCACGCTGGACGATGATGACCTCAAGGCTCGTATCGACGAACTGACCCGGGGCTACGACCAGAAGACTGAGTACTTCGTAGATAACCTGGCTCATGGCATCGGCACCATTGCGGCCACGCAATACCCGGACCCAGTCATCGTCCGGCTGAGCGATTTTAAGACGAACGAGTACGCTGATCTGCTGGGGGGACGAGGCTTCGAGCCTAACGAGGAAAATCCCATGCTCGGATGGCGCGGGGCCTCGCGTTACTACAGCGAAGGGTACCGCGACGGCTTCGCCCTGGAGTGCCAAGCCATCCGCCGCGTGCGCGACACGATGGGCTTTGACAACGTGATCGTGATGGTGCCATTCTGCCGCACGCTCGAGGAGGCCGACAAGGTCATCGACGTGCTGGCTGACAATGGATTGCGCCGCGAGCGGAACGGCCTCAAGGTGTATGTCATGGCCGAGATCCCCTCTAACGTGGTTCTGGCTGAAGAATTCGCCCATCGATTTGACGGCTTCTCGGTCGGCTCCAACGATCTCACACAACTTGTGCTGGGCGTGGGGCGGGATGCAGAGCAACTGTCGCACCTGTTTGACGAGCGCAATCCGGCGGTGAAACGGATGATCACCGACCTGATTCATCGTGCCCATGTTGCTAACCGGCCGGTTGGGATCTGCGGCCAAGCGCCGAGCGACCATCCCGACTTTGCCGCGTTTCTGGTGCAGGCTTGCATCGACTCCATCTCCGTCATTCCGGACACGGCAGTAGACGTGATTCGTCGGGTTGCGCAGGAAGAGCAGAGGCTGCACGGGCACTAAACTGGGGGGGCGACCCGTTCGCTGCACCCGGGCGACAACGCTTGAGAGGAAGGGGTGGCAAAGATCTAAGCTCCAGGGACAACGCGAGGCTGACTGGCGTACGTGATCATTCCATCAGCCCCTTGTTCAATGTCTTCCCCCATGCCCGTCACGGAGCCGTTCGAAGAACACCCGGAGCGCTACGACGCCTGGTTCGAGGAGCACCCGCACGCCTTTGCCGCCGAGCGGAACGCACTGCGGGCGCTCGTGCCCGAAGGCGGCCGCGGCCTCGAGATCGGCGTCGGTACCGGGCGCTTCGCCGCAGCCCTCGGCATGGAGGAGGGCGTCGACCCCGCCCCTGCGATGCGCCGTCGCGCCCGCGCACGCGACCTCCATGTGAAAGACGGCACGGCCGAGAAGCTGCCCTACGACGACGCTACGTTCGACGTCGCGCTGCTGGTCACTACGGTCTGCTTCGTCGACGACCTCGACCGCGCCCTCGCCGAGGCGTACCGCATCCTCCGGCCGGCGGGCGCGCTCGTCATCGGCCTGGTCGACCGCGACAGCCCGCTCGGCCAGCGCTACCGGCAGCAGCAGGACGCCAACCCGTTCTACCGGTCCGCCCGCTTCTGGACGACCGGCGAGGTCGTGCGCGCTATGCGGCGGACTGGCTTCGAGGGCTTTGCCTTCCGCCAGACGCTTGTTGGCGACCTCAACGGCCTCGACGCCCCGCCGCCCGTCACCGAGGGCTACGGCGCGGGCGCCTTCGTCGTCATCCGCGGCCGAAAGCCTGGCCCCGAGGCCCAGCCGGCTACGCCCGACGCGGACACCACGCGCCGCGCGATCCGCCACAACCCGGTCACGGGCCGCGACGTGATTGTGGCGCCCGCGCGGGGCGGCCGCCCGAAGCAGACCGACACGACCTCCAACGCGCCGCCTGCCGCGCACCATCCGGATTGCCCCTTCTGTCCGGGCCATGAAGACGCATTGCCGTACATCATCGACGAACAGCCCGCCCCGGACGACGCCCCGTGGCAGACGCGCGCCGTGCCGAACAAGTACTCGGCGCTCGTCCCGTCGCCGCCTGCGCCGGGCCGGTCCGATGCGCTCTTCCGGCGTGCCGCGGCCAAAGGGCATCAGGAGGTCATCATCGAATCGCCCATGCACGGATACGACCTGACCGACCTCTCGGAGGATGCCATGGCGCGGGTGGTGGCGATGTATCAGGCACGGTGCCGGGCCGTGGGCGCGGGCGACGAGGCGCTGACGCCCTTTCTGTTTCGCAACTTCGGCGCGGAGGCCGGCGCCTCGCTGGAGCATCCGCACAGTCAGCTCATCGCCACGCGCCAGCTGCCGCCCGACGTGGTGGCCGAGGAGCAGCGCGCCCGCGCGTACCAGGCCGACACGGGCCGGTGCCTCTACTGCGACGTCGCGCAGCGCGAGGCCGAGGGGCCGCGCACCGTGGCGGCTACCGACGGCTTCCTCGCCTTCGTGCCGTTTGCTGCCGAGGTGCCCTGTGAGATGATGATCCTTCCCACCGATCACCGGGTGCATTTCACCGCGATGGCCGACGCCCCCCGCCGGGCCTTCGCGCGCCTGCTGCACCGCGCGCTCAAGGCGCTGCGGAGGGCCTGCGGCCATCCGGCCTACAACTTCTACCTGCGTACGCCCCGCCCGGCCGACGCCGAGACGCCGTACCGGCACTGGTACCTGCGCGTCCTGCCGCGCACCAAGGTGCAGGCCGGCTTCGAGGTCAGCACCGGCCTGCGCATCAACCCCGCCAGCCCCGAGGACGACGCCGCACACCTGCGCCGCGCGCTCGACTGAGCAGGTCGTCGATGATCATGCCCTTCTCCGCCAACTCACAGCGCCGATGACCGATTGTACCGGCGTGCTTCCCGACCGGCCCGATACCGATCGCGCGCTGGAGGCGCCCTGGGCGGCGCCCGCCGAGGCCCTCCTCGACGCGCTCG
>CAYFQN010000035.1:0-19398 GCA_964345285.1 uncultured Rhodothermales bacterium | reverse complement strand
ATCGACCTCGACGCGCTGCTCGACGACCTCCGCACCTTCCTGAACGAGACGGTGCACCCGCTGGAGCCGGACCTGATGCGGGACGGCTTCCACGCCATCGAGCCGGCGCTGGACAACACCCGCCGCGCCGTAAAGGAGCGCGGCTGGTGGTGTCCGCAGCTGCCGGCCGAGCACGGCGGGATGGGCCTGTCGCTGGAAGCCTTTGGGCGCGTGAGCGAAGTGCTGGGGCGCAGTCCGCTGGGGCACTACGTCTTTAACTGCCAGGCGCCGGACGCGGGCAACATGGAGATCCTGGCCGATCACGCCTCGCCCGCGCAGCGCACCCGCTTCTTTGCCCCGCTCCGCGACGGCACGATCCGCAGCTGCTTCGCGATGACGGAGCCCGAGCATGCCGGCTCGAACCCCAAGCACATGAGCACGACCGCCGAAAAGGAGGGCGGCGACTACGTCATCAACGGGACGAAGTGGTTCACGACCGGCGCCGACGGCGCGGCGTTCACCATCGTGATGGCCGTCACGAATCCCGACGTGGACAACCCATACGCCCGCGCCAGCCAGCTCGTCGTGCCGCTCGACGCGGACGGCGTAACCCACGTGCGTCGCATTCCCATCATGGGCGAGGAGGGCGCGGGCTGGCTCAGCCACTCCGAGCTGCGCTTCGAGGACTGCCGCGTGCCGCAAGCCCACCGACTCGGTGCCGAGGGCGAGGGTTTCCGCATCGCGCAGGAACGGCTGGGGCCGGGACGCATCCACCACTGCATGCGATGGATCGGGATCTGCGAGCGGGCGTTCGAGATGATGTGCGAGCGGGCCGCCACACGCGAGCTGTCGCCCGGCACGCCGCTCGGCTCGAAGCAGACCATCCAGCACTGGATCGCGGAGTGCCGCACGGAGATCGATGCGAGCCGGCTGCTGGTGCTCGACGCCGCCCGCACCATCGATGCGGAGGGGGCGAAGGCAGCCCGCACGAAGGTCTCACAGATCAAGTTTTACGTGGCCGACGTGCTGCAGCGCGCGCTCGACCGGGCCATCCAGACACACGGCGCGCTCGGTGTCACCGACGACACCCTGCTCTCCTTCTGGTACCGCCACGAGCGCGGCGCGCGCATCTACGACGGCCCCGACGAGGTACACAAGTCGGTCGTTGCCCGGCGCGTTCTGAACCAGTACGGGATGGATGGATGAATGTACGATATCCATCCGTCCACACTCCCACACTTCTATCCTTCCACACGGAGTTGTTATGCCGCGCCTCACCATCAATGGCTGTCAGTATTTCTATGAGGATGTCGGCTCCGGCCCCGAAACCATCGTGTTCGGCCACGGCTTTCTCATGACGCACCGCCTGTGGGAGCACCAGATCGACGCGTTGCGCGACCGCTATCGCTGCATCGCGCTTGACTGGCGCGGGCAGGGCTGGAGCGAGGTGACCAAAGGCGGGTATAGCGTGCTCGAATTGTGCGAAGACCTGATCCAGCTCGTCGAACAGCTCGACCCGGGGCCGGTCCACTACGTCGGCCTCTCGATGGGCGGCTTCGTGGGCTTCCGGCTCCTGCTACGCCATCCGGACTGGCTGCGCTCGGCCACACTCATCGACACCCAGGCCGGCGCCGAAGACGGCAGCGCGCGCCTTCGCTACGAGGCCATGCTGCTCGTCGCCCGCACCATCGGCTACGAACCGGTGATCGACCGCACGATGCGAATGATGTTCGGCCCAGCGTTCCGGAACAATCCAGATAACGAACGGCTGATTAAGCGCTGGCGCGGCATCATTACATCCAACAGTCGGGTCGGGGTCTACCGGGCCGGGCAGGCAATCTTCCGCCGCCCCAACGTGTTGCCGCTCCTCGGCGCGGTCCGCACCCCCACGCTGCTGATGACCGGCGCAGACGACATGCCCACGCCCGTGGAGACTGCCCGCCGGGCCCAGCAGGCGATCCCGGATGCGGAGCTCGCCATCATCCCCGCGGCCGGCCACTCGTCGCCCATCGAGCAGCCCGGAACGGTCACCAAGCGGCTGACATCTTTTCTCGCTGCCCACGCGGCCGTTCCCGCTTCATGACATCATACGGAAAAGAACCAACCATGACGTACTTCCAGCAACCCGGTCCGACCCTCGGCAATCAGTTTGATGACGACCGCGTGCTGCGGAACTACCTGACGCGCGTGCTCCCGGAAGATGTATACGACGCCATCCGTGGCGAACTGAAGACGATGGGCGCCCTCGCAGGCGGCCCGCTGTACGACCTGCACCTCGACGACCTGCCGGACGAGCCGCGCTTCACGCCGTGGAGCGCCTGGGGCGAGCGCATCGACGCCATCGAAGTCACGGCGGTGTGGAAGGAAGCCAGGCGCATCGCCGCCGAGCATGGCGTCGTCGCCACCGCCTACGAGCAGGCGCACGGCCGGTGGAGCCGCGTGCACCAGTTCGCGCTGGCGTACCTCTTCATCCCGTCGACCGACATCTACGGCTGCCCGCTCGCGATGACAGACGGCGCCGCGCGCACGCTGCTCGACAGCGGCAACGAGGCGCTGATCGACCGCGCCGTGCCGCACCTCACGAGCCGCACCCCCGACCGGTTCTGGACGAGCGGCCAGTGGATGACAGAGCTCGCCGGCGGCTCGGACGTGGGTCGCTCCCGCACCACGGCGCGGCAGGATGCCGACGGCACGTGGCGCCTCACAGGACGGAAATGGTTTACCTCCGCCATCACAGCGAATATGGCCCTGGCGCTCGCCCGCCCGGATGGCAACCCCGAGGGCGGCAGCGGCCTCGCGCTCTTCTACGTGCCCATCCGTACGAGCGACGGCGCAATTCGCAACGGCATCCGCGTGAACCGGCTGAAGGACAAGCTGGGCACCCGCAAACTGCCCACTGCTGAACTCGACCTGGACGGCGCCGAGGCCGTGCCCGTAGGCGAGTTGCAGCATGGCACGCGCGCCATCACGCCGATGCTCAACATCACCCGCACGTGGAACGCCATCACCGCCCTCGCGCTCATGCGGCGTGGCATCGCCCTGGCGCGCGACTATGCCCGAAAGCGCCAGGCGTTCGGCACCCCGCTCGCCGAGCAGCCGCTCCACGTCGATACGCTGGCGGATCTGCAGGTGACCTTCGAGGGGGCCTTCCATCTCAGCTTCCGCCTCACCGAACTGCTGGGCCAGCACGAAACCACCGGCCTCGACGACGCAGGCCGCGCACTGCTCCGCCTCCTTACGCCCATCGCCAAGCTCACGACTGGGAAGCAGGTGGTCGACGTGACGAGCGAAGTCGTCGAGGCCTTCGGGGGCGCAGGCTACGTGGAGGACACGGGCATTCCCGTCCTGCTCCGCGACGCACAGGTGCTGCCCATCTGGGAAGGCACGACGAACGTGCTGTCGCTTGACGTGCTGCGCGCGCTCGAACGAACCGGCGGCCTCGATCCGGTTCATGCCGAGGTGCAGCGCTGCGCCGATGCCGTGTCGGCCGTGGATCTGCCCGACGTGGTGCAGGTGGCCCAGCGCGCGGTGGATCATGCCGAACAGTGGTTGCAAGAAGCCATGGCCGAGGGTGCCCCCACCGTGCAGGCCGGAACCCGGCGGTTTGCGCTCACGCTCGGGCATGCGCTAGAGCTGGCGCTGCTCGCCCGGCATGCGCAGTGGTCGTACGAGCACGAAGGAGACGCCCGCGCCCTAGCCGCCGCCGAGCGCTTGGCCACCCACCGCATCGACCACATTGCGATGACGAACGCCGAAGCCGCCTTCGCCCTAGCCAACGACGACGCCCTGCCAACCATGAGCGGATCCACTGCGTGATTGGCCGCATAGGTGACCACCGCTGACCGCCAGGATGTACTATCTACGTAACTGCCCGAGTTGGGCGCGGCTCACGTGCACCTCTCGGCATCCGCTGTTGTACGTTTCCCTGCCTTGTTTACCTGTCTCCGCACCACCAACCTCTTATCGATTCATGGCTACGATGCAAGCAGCTCGCGTGCCCTCCGCGGGTACCGACTTTGAACTTGTCGACCTCCCCATCCCCGAGCCTGGCCCGAATGAGGTGCGCGTCAAGGTCGAGGCATGCGGCATCTGCCACAGCGATGCGTTCGTGAAAGAGGCCGCCTTTCCTGGCCTGGAGCTCCCGCGCGTGCCCGGCCATGAGGTGGCCGGCGTTGTGGACAAGGTTGGATCCAATGTAAGCGCGTGGGACGCCGGCCAGCGCGTGGGCGTCGGCTGGCACGGGGGGCACTGCTTCACGTGCGCCGCCTGCCGTGCAGGTGACTTCATCAACTGCGAAAACGCTCAGGTGACGGGTATCTCGTTCGATGGCGGCTACGCCGAGTACATGTGCGCGCCGCAGGAAGCCGTGGCCGCCCTTCCCGATGACCTCGACTTCGCGGAAGCTGCTCCACTCCTCTGCGCCGGCATCACCACGTACAACGCGCTCCGTAACGCGGGTGCCGAGCCGGGCAATCTCGTCGCTGTGCAAGGCATCGGCGGACTCGGCCACCTTGCCGTACAATACGCCGTCTCGTTTGGCTTTGAAGTGGCTGCTCTCTCCCGTGGCACCGATAAGCACGAGCTGGCCTTAGACCTCGGCGCCGACTACTACATCGATACCACGGCGGACGACCCGGCCGAGGCGCTGCAAGAGCTGGGCGGCGCGAAAGTCATCCTGGCCACGGCGCCGAACTCGAAGGCCATTTCGCAACTGACCGGTGGGCTGGGCCGCGACGGCACCCTGATGGTCGTGGCCGCCACCGGCGAACCGATTGAAGTCGCGCCGATGAACCTGATCATGGGCCGCCGCTCGGTGAAAGGCTGGCCCAGCGGCACGGCAGACGACTCGGAGGACACGCTCGACTTCAGCGCACTCACGGGCATCACGCCGATGATCGAGACGTTCCCGCTCTCGCAAGCCAATGAAGCGTACGACCGGATGATCAACAACGAGGCCCGCTTCCGCGTC
The DNA here is from genome assembly GCA_964345285.1 of uncultured Rhodothermales bacterium. Taxonomy (GTDB): domain Bacteria; phylum Bacteroidota; class Rhodothermia; order Rhodothermales; family Salinibacteraceae; genus JAAAPH01. The sequence continues at coordinate 14,450 of CAYFQN010000035.1, read as the reverse complement.
GTGCTCGAGCCGGGCGCTTAGCGTTCACCGCCCTCGGGCTGCATCTCCCGCGCCGGATGGCTATCTTGGCCATCCGGCGTTTTTCTATTTCAGCGGTCCGTTGCGCCCATGGCCTCTCCCCCGCCTGACACCATTCCGGTCCGCCCCGACGAAGGATTCGATGAGGATCGGCTTGCGGATTATCTGCGCGAGCGGCTGCCGGGCGCCGATCAGTCCCTCACTATACGGCAGTTTGGTGGGGGAAAGGCTAACCTGACGTACCTGCTCGATTTCGGATCGCATCAGTACGTGCTGCGCCGCCCACCCCTCGGGCCCGTCGCCGACAAGGCGCACGACATGCAGCGCGAGTACGCCGTACTGTCGCACTTGCACACCGCCTATCCGCTCGCCCCCGAGGCGTTTCTCTACTGCCCGGACGAGGACGTCATCGGGAGCGACTTTTTCGTGATGGAGCGCCGCCACGGGGTCGTCGTGCGTACTGCAATGCCGGACGTCTTTACCGATATCGACGATGCGCCGCAGCGGATGAGCCGCGCCCTCGTCGATGCGCTGGCTGCCCTCCACGCCGTCGAGTACGACGCCATTGGGTTGGGCGATCTCGGGCAACCCGACGGCTTCATCGAGCGGCAGGTCGAGGGCTGGTACCGGCGCTGGCAAGCCGCGAAGACGGACGACCTGGCGCCGATGGACGGCGTGTACCACTGGCTGAAGGAACACGTCCCCGAGTCCCCCAGCTCCGCGCTCGTCCACAACGACTACAAGCTCGACAACCTGATGCTATCAGCTGACGACCCGGGCACAGCCGTGGCCGTCTTCGACTGGGACATGTGTACGCTCGGCGATCCGCTCTCCGACCTCGGCGCGCTGCTCACGTACTGGATCCAGCCCGACGACCCCGAGCCGCTCCGCCGAATGGCCATGATGCCCATTGACGCCCGCTTCCCGCCGCGGGACGAGCTCGTCGCTCGCTACGCTGCCCGGAGCGGACGCGACGTGTCCGATATCACGTTCTACCACGCCCTCGGCTTGTACCGGCTCACCGTCATCATCGCGCAGATCTACATCCGGTACAAGCGCGGCCAAACGCAAGACGAGCGCTTTGCCCACCTCAACCAGCTCGTGCCTGTCACCGCGCAGGCCGCGTATACCATCGCCCAAGAGGCCGCATCGTAGATACTACGCCGAGGCGGCCTGCCGCGCGGATAGCTGCTCGTCCGCCGCGGCGACGGACGCGTCCGGCTCGACGTCGAGACCTTGCGCCTGCAGCGTTTCCCCAATGGCCTGCAGGCACCGTCGTACGTTTACGGCGCGGCAGCTGTAGCCCATGAGCCCGATCCGCCAGATGACGCCGGCCATGTCACCCAGTCCCGCGCCGATTTCCAGCTGGTGGTCGTGGAGCAGCGTGTGGCGCACGGCCGCTTCGTCGACGCCCTCGGGCACGGTGACTGCGTTGAGCTGTGGGATGCGCTCGCCCTCCGGCACGATGTACTCAAGTCCCAGTTCGGCCAATCCTGCTTTCAATGCTTCATGGTGATGGCGAGGGCGTCGTGTTGATGTGCGATATCGACCAGCGTCTCGGCGTCCGACAGCGCACCCGTCGAGGTCTCGGCATGGACGAAGGCAACGATGCTTGCTTTGGGATGTGTGCCCAACGTCTCGTCCAGCACCTCCGGGCGGATGGCGCGGCCCCACGGCTCCTCCACATACACGACGTTCGCGCGGCAGCGCTCGGCCATCGCCTTCATCCGCTGCCCAAATACGCCGTTTGCTACAATGACGACCGTGTCTCCCGGCTCAACGAGGTTGGAAATACACGTTTCCATGCCGGCCGTCCCAGGCCCCGAGACCGGCATGGTGAGGCGGTTGCCCGTCTGAAACGCATACCGCAGGAGATTTTTAATGGCATCCATCACCTCGATAAATGCCGGATCGAGGTGGCCGACGGTCCGCTTGGCCATGGCTTCCAACACGGAGGGCGGGACGTCCGAAGGGCCGGGCCCCATGAGGGTGCGCGCGGGAGGCTGCATGGGCTGTGTAGTCATGCGCTGACGAGATCGAGCTGGTGGCACGGCTGCGAGATTAGCCCACCCCGTGAGGGGTGGTGATGCAACGTAGCAACGGCACCGGGAAGGCACAACCCGGCCATCTCCCTTGCACCCTGCCCCCTGTTCTTAACTCCTTCTTCGATTGCTGCGGACACACTTTGTGACGAGCCCCGTACGTACAGTGTGCTTAGCACCTCTTTTCGCGGGACGAGGCCGCCCTAGCACGTACACTCGTTGCTCATTGCACAGGGATTTCTTATGACACGTATAACTCGCCGTATCGGAATATTTCTGCTCGCTGCGCTGTTTCTTGCACCAGCGGCCTTTGCCCAGGGTAACATGGGTCAGCAGCCGCCGCCTGACGTGGACGTCAGCGACGCGGAGCTGGAAACGGTTGCCAGCGTCTTTCTTGATATCCAACAGCTGCAACAGTCGTTCGCGCAGCGCGCCCAGCAGGCCGGCAACCAGCAGGAGGCCATGCAGCTGCGTCAGGAGTTTCAGCAGGAAGTAACGCAGACCATCAACGCCGAAGAAGACATCACGCAGCAGCGCTTCAGCAACATCATGCGCGCGGCCCAGGCCGATAGCACCCTCGCCCAGCGCATCAGCCAAGCCGTGCAGTCGGCCGCTCAGGCGCAGATGCAGCAAGATAGTACCGGAGGCGATGGCTCGGGCGACGATGGAGGCGGACGATAGACGCGCTCTTTGGCACGCTAACCAAGAGGCTCCGCTGCCCGGCCGGCGGAGCCTCTTGTGTTTGTATGAATGCCGAACAACACGCCCCCATTCAAAAAACGGGAACCGGGGGGTACCCGATTCCCGCTTGTGGATCCACCCAACTGTCGGTGGGCCGGTGGTCTACGCGAACTGCGACTGCTCGGTGGACCCCTCCATCGCTCCGGTACTTGCGGTGCCGCCGGTGATGGCGTTTTTCACGGCGTCGAAGTAACCGGTGCCCACCTCGCGCTGGTGCTTGGTGGCCGTGTAGCCGTCGGCCTCGGAGGCAAACTCGGCCTGCTGCAGCGCCGAGTAGGCCGCCATCCCTTCCTCGCGGTAGCCGTTTGCCAACTCGAACATGCTGTGGTTCAGCGCATGGAAGCCAGCCAGTGTCACGAACTGGAATGCAAAGCCCATTGCCCCCAGCTCGCGCTGGAACGTGGCGATTTCGGCGTCGGTAAGGTGCGCCTTCCAGTTGAACGAGGGCGAGCAGTTGTACGCCAGCATCTTGTCAGGGTACTCAGCATGAATGGCCTCGGCAAAGGCTCGCGCCTCCTCCAGATTCGGCGTCGAGGTCTCGAACCAGAGCAGATCGGCGTGCGGGGCGTATGACAGGCTGCGGTCGATGGCCATCTCCGGGCCGCCCGTGATGCGATAGAAGCCTTCATCGGTACGCGCCTCGTCCGCAATGAACGGCCGGTCGCGCGGGTCGATGTCGCTCGTGAGGAGCTGGGCGCTATCTGCATCGGTGCGGGCGATGAGGAGCGTCGGTACGCCCATCACGTCAGCCGCTAAGCGTGCAGCGATGAGGACCTGCTCGAACTGCTTCGTGGGCACGAGCACTTTGCCGCCGAGGTGCCCGCACTTCTTCTCGGCGGCCAGTTGATCCTCAAAGTGCACGCCCGCCGCCCCCGCCTCGATGAGGGCCTTCATTAGCTCGTAGGCGTGCAGCACGCCCCCGTGCCCGGCCTCGGCATCGGCCACGATGGGCGCCATCCAGTGCACGCTATCATCACCTTCCGAATGGTGAATTTGGTCGGCGCGGAGCAGCGTGTTGTTGATGCGCCGCACCACGTCCGGCACGCTGTTCGATGCGTACAGGCTCTGGTCAGGGTACATCTGCCGGCTCAGGTTGGCATCGGCAGCCACTTGCCATCCGCTCAGGTAGATGGCCTTCAGGCCGGCTTTGACCTGCTGCATGGCTTGGTTCCCCGTGAGGGCCCCCAGGGCGTTCACGTAATCCTCCTCATGCAGCAGTGCCCAGAGCCGCTCGGCGCCGCGCGTGGCCAGTGTGTAGTCGATGTCAAACGATCCGCGGAGCCGCAGCACGTCGTCTGCCGCGTAGGGCCGCTCGATGCCTGCCCAGCGCGGCGACTCCGCCCACTGCGTGTTCAGTGCATTGGCCTGCTCAGCCGCTCGTCGTCCATTGGTGGATGTACTCATAACCTCCTTCCTTTTGCTCTTGATATGTTGGTGATATGATGCATTGCCAGCCTATCCCTCCGGATGAGCCAGCGGGTGGCGCTCAAGCGCATGAATCGGTGCGGAGCAGCGCCTCGTTGTGTTGATCGTCGCCCACGCGGTTGGACTGGCAGCATAGGAACGGACGGAAGGTCTCCTCCAAGAAGATGTGTTCGGCTACGTCCTTCGCCACAGCGAATCGCTGTACCTGCTGCTCGATGACGTCGCCGGGCCGATCCGCGAAGAAATCGCGGGCTTCGTCCTGAATGACGGCCAATTCTTCGTCGAAGATGCGGCGGACCAGATCGGGCGTGACGGGGGTGCCGTCGTCCAGCGCCACGCCGTGGTGGAGCCACTGCCAGATCTGCGCGCGGGAGATCTCGAACGTCGCCAAGTCCTCCATCCGGTTGTCCCACGCCACCGCGCCGATGTCCTGCAGCCACCCCTTCATGTAGCCGATGGACACGCGTACGTTGACGCGGATGCCATCGAGCGTGCGCGGCCCCGTCTTTTTCGGCAGCAGGTCGGGCTGCTCGGGGATGTCGGGGATGACGTCGCGTTGATTCTGTTTGCCCTCGGCGTCGAGTTTCTCCGCGAACGGCTCCATGGCCGGGGCAATGAAGTATGGATGCGATACCCAACAGCCATCGTGCCCAATGGACGCCTCGAACTCCTTGTCAGCCACCACGCCGGCGACCTGTTTCTTGCGGAGTTCAGCGGTGCGGCCCGGCGTCTGCGGGGCCATGCCGCCCATGCCAAAGGCGCCGTGCCGGTGGCATACCTTGATGAGCTGCTTCACGTACATCGCCATCCAATCCCGATTCATGCCCACGCTGTTGCGGTCGGCAATGATGCGGCCAGAGTGCGTCTTGAGCACCTTGATGTCGCTAAATATCTTATCCCAGCGTCCGCCGTTGAGACCGGCTGCGTGCTCACGGATCTCGTACAGGATCTCTTCCATCTGGAAGGCCGCCGGCAGCGTCTCAATCAGAAAGGTGGCCTTGAAAGTGCCCGTGGGGATGGAAAGCGCTTCCTGCAGCTCGACAAAAAGCGTGTTCCACCAGCGGGCCTCTTTAAAATGCTCGACCTTAGGCACGTAGTACTTCGGCGTCTTGCCCTGGTCGATGAGCGCCTGCGCCGTATGGAACGCGCTGAGCGCGAGATCGAGCAGCCCACCAGAAACCGGCGTCCCGTCGACGAGCACGTTGGATTCGTCGAGATGCAGCCCGCGGACGCGCACCATCAGGAGCGGCATGTCGTCCGGATCGATGGCGTAGTGCTTTTCGGGCTGGCCGTTGCGCGCCGGCTTCGTGTAGGTGAGCGTGCCATCGGCGGCTCCGATGAGGTTCTCGACGCCCTGCATGACGTTGGCCCACGCCGGCTTCATGGAGTCTTCGAAGTCGAGCATGGCCGCGTCGGCGCGGTGCCCATCGTCGGTACGGCTGAGCATGTTGATGACCATCTTCGGGTCGTTGATCGGCCCCGTGATCTCGACACGCCGCTGCAGCAGATCATCCGGAAGCGGAGCCACCTGCCAGTCGGTGTGTGCCTCCGGGTGGGCGTCCTTGGCCAAGTAGCCCGGCACGGCGCCGGCGTCCCACTCGGCCTGGCGCGTGCGCCGGGTGGCCAGCAGATCCTGCCGCATAGGCTCCAGCGTGCGGTGCAACGCGGCGATGAGCGCCAGCGCGTCGGGCGGGAGCAGGCGCTGCGCCTGCTCCGTCCATGCCGCCTCGTTGACCTCGACCCCATCCGCCGGCTGTACCCATGTGGTGGTTCCGCGTGTGGACGCCGGGTGGGCCATCGCTCGTTCAGTATCCATGATGCCTTTCTCAATCAGACTAAAATGTGATGGTGCCTTTCACAGTATGCAACGCGAAATATCAATGCAAGCGAAATTTCGCTGATAGATGAATTAGGCACTTGAAGTCACGACCCGACTCATCCAAACCTTCATGGACGTGGCCGGGCGTGCCGCCGCACGTGAACTTTTCGAGGCGGGCGCAGTGCTACGTCCCATCACCGTACGGCATGGGATCAACTCTCCACTTGCATGGCTGCCCGCACCGACAACCTGCGCTTTATTCTCGGCCTCAAGCTGCGCACGCTGCGCCAGGAGCGCGGTCAATCGCTGAAAGACGTCGCGGCTGCGTCGGGCCTCTCCGTTTCGTATCTGAGCGAGATCGAGAAGGGAAAGAAGTACCCCAAGCCCGACAAGTTGATTGACCTCGCCCAGGCCTTCGATGTGCCGTACGACGAGCTTGTGTCGCTCAACGTGACTGACGAGCTGGACCCACTCAAGGAGGTGTTCACGTCCACACTGATCCAGGAATTCCCGTTTCAGCTCTTTGGCCTTGCGCCGCAGGACGTGTTCGGCCTGGTCTCCGACCAGCCCGTAGAGGCTGGCGCGCTGATCCGTACGTTTCTGGAGATCGGCCGGACGTACGACATGCAGGTGGAGCACTTCCTGTTCGCCGCGCTGCGCTCCTACCAACAGATGCACGCCAACTACTTCGAAACGTTGGAGGAGCGCGCGGCCGCCTACCGAGCGGCGCAGGGCTGGTCGCGCGGCATCGCCCCCAAGGCCCAAGCCCTCCGCGCGCTGCTCGAATCGGAATACGGCTACTACATCAACACGGAGACGTTGCCCAACGACCCCGACTTGAACGATTTCCGCTCGGTATACGCCGAGGACGGTGGCCCAACGCTCTTTATCAATGGAGACCTGACGCCCATCCAGCAGGCCTTTATTTACGGCCGCGAGGTGGGATACCAAGAGCTTGACGCGGAAGCACGGGCCACTACGTCGTCGTGGCTGAAGGTGGAATCGTTCGAGCAGGTGCTCAACAACTTTAAGGCGTCGTACTTCTCAGGCGCGCTCCTCATCGATCGGGCCGCCTTGATCGACGACCTCACGGCACTGTTCGATCAGCCCACATGGAGCGGCCAGCGCTTCGTGGACTGCATGGCGCGGTATCCGGCCACGCCCGAAATGTTTTTTTATCGACTTACCGAGTTGGTGCCCCACGTATTTGGGCTGGATGAGATCTTCTTCATGCGGTTCCATCACGAGGCAGGGACCGATGACTTCCGGCTCACCAAAGTGCTGAATATGTCCGAGGTCGCGGTTCCCCATGGACTGGGCCCCAAGGAGCACTACTGCCGCCGCTGGCCAGCCATGCATCTGCTGCGCGAACTGGCGGCTCAGCAGGCGCACCGTTCGAACGGTGCGCCCGGAGACATGCCCCTGGTCCGTGCTCAGCGGTCGCACTTCATCGATAACGAAGCCGATTTCTTTGTCGTCTCGGCGGCCCGTCCGCTGTCGCTTGCTGAGGGCACCAACTCCTGCGTATCACTGGGCTTTCTGATGACGGATGCGTTCATGGACCACGTGCAGTTCGCCGCGGACCCGGACGTGCCCCACTTCGATGTGAACTTGACGTGCGAACGGTGCCCGCTCCCTGCGTCGGAGTGCGCTGAGCGCACCGCACCGCCGTCGATCTATAATGCCGAGCAGCGGCAGGCGCGGCAAGAGGCCGCGCTCGACCGACTGATGAACGCCGTCCCCTCGGCAGACCGCTCGTAACGCTGTTGCACTCATAACGCTGTTGCACTCTACGTCTTGCTACTATGGCATCGTTCGATGACCCCGGCGCCCTCCTTGAACGCCTCGTCGACGCACAGTGGCCAACGATCGCGCGACAGGCCTGGCGGCAATACCAACGGCGCGGGCGCGGCGCCGTTGTGTTTAAGCTGGACGCCCCCGGCAGCAACGACCAGGAGCCGCTCCGCTATCTTACGTTCCGCGGCACGGAGCGGGATATCGCGCAGAGTGGACTCGGGAAGCTGCACGAGCTGGTCCGGTCGTACGCCCCACAGGAGGAGGCCGTAGTCGCTGTGGTGCTGCCCGATGAACGCACCGTGTTCGACGTTTACGCCGGCGAGCCCGCCCCTGCGACAACAGATCAGAACGGGGCTTAATCAACGGCTGGGCCGTGTTCAGGGCAGCGCGGCGCCTTAATCTTGCCCCCTATGTGCCGATCAATACAGGTAGGGCGGCGCCCTCAACGGCGTCCCCGTTCGCTGTCGGATTCACTAGGCCGTGGGGCGTACCCATGCGTCGTGTTGCTCTACCTACCGTCCTGCTGTTCGTCGTCGTGGCGTTTGCCGCGTTGCCTACCCGTGCGCAGTCTCCGGAGAACGCGCCGACTGTGTTCGTCAAATCGCGGCTCGGCCTTACACAGTATACGGGCGAGAACAGTCCCGCCGTGCTGCAAACGCAATGCGGGACGGCATGCGCCCCCGGCGCGTACGGCGTGGCGATGGAAGTCGGGCTCCAGTGGACGCCGACCATTGGCGCCAGCTTGGCTTACCAGACCGCCGCCTATCCGTCTGTGGCGGCGTTCGATGCAGCGCCCGCCTACTATGCCCGTAACTACCGGGTGCGCGAGACCCTCCAATTCCTCACGCACTATCGCTTCGCGGAGCTGATGCCGCGCCTCACGCCGTATCTTCAAGCGGGCGTGCACGTGACAGCAGGGCGCACACCGCTCCCCCAAGCCATGCGCCACGCCAACGGCCCGATGCGGGTGGTGGAACGCTGGGCGTTTGGCCCTTCCTTCGGTGTGGGCGTTGACGTAGCTGTCAACCGGCACTTCGCCGTGTTCGCCGAGGTCGCCACCAACGTGGCGTTCCCCGATGATGCGTTGGACGGGCAGGGCGGCTTCTTCGGCACGGACCGGCTCAGTTGGGCCGGGCTGGGCTTACGGATTAACAGCGCCCCACTGCCCGAACGGTTTCTGCCTGCAAGCGACGAGAGCCCCTCCGTCCCTGTTGCCAAGGCGCCTCTAACGCTCACGATTGACGAAGTGGGACATTTCGAGATCGACGTTGATGCCGACGCGTCCGCTGCCGATGAGTACCAGTGGACATTTAGCGATGGCAGTCTGCTGGAGGGGGCCTCGGTCACAAAACAGTTCGATGCGCGCGGCACATACCAAGCGGCCGTTCATGGCCCCCATGGAGGTCCTCCCCTGCATACCTTTCAGGTGCGCGTCCGCTCGGCGCCGGCCCCGCTGCATATTGATGCGATTCGGACGACCCCAGACACGCTCCAAGCGGGACGCACCATCGCCTTCGAACCGGTTCTGCGAAGCGGGATGCCCGTCGAGTATCGATGGACGTTCGGGGATGGGACAACAGCCTTCACGCGAGCGCCCATCTACACGTACCAGTCCCCAGGCCACTACAACGTCACACTTCAGGTGGTTAGCACGGCCGGGCAAGCTACCCATCAGCGCACAGTGGTCGTGGGCGGTACAGCTGAGCATGAGCACATGGCGCCGTACTTTGTGCAGGTGGGGGCGTTCTCTGACGCCGAGCGTGCTGAGCGCTACGCCCGCCGCCACGCCCGCCGGCTCCCTAAGCCGCCCGACATCCAGCACGACCAGCGCACAGGCCTCTATCGTGTGGGGGTTGCGTTTGCCAACGAAAACAAGGCGACGCATACGCTGCAGCGAATGCGCCAGTCAACGACATTCGCAGACGCGTTCATGCACCACCGGACCCCGCAGCCAGCAGCGCCGCCCGTCGCTGAGCGCCGCCAGCAGCCCTAAGAGACGCCGGCTCGCTACTGGGGAGGCGCCGTGTTTCGGCGCAGCAGTTCAGCCACTGCGTTCTGCGACATAACTTTGCGACGGACCACGAAGTTGTCGTCGTCATCGTCACGCCGGAAGAGGCCGGAGAAGACGATGTCACGGTTTTCGTAGGGCGCCGTGAACCGGCATCGCGGCGATCCCTCGTTGTAGAGCCCCCACACGTCGTACACCATCCCAGTGAGCGGCTGCTCGTCCGCTGCGCTGTCCTCGATAATCTGCTGCGCAATGGCCTTTGCCGCCCGACTAGCATCTTGATGGTCAGCGCCGATTTCTTCGAGTGCGACCTTTGCTTCGTCGCTGATCGTCATGGGTGAGTACCCCCGTCAGTCATCTTTTATCGACGGGGGGCCAACTTGCTGGCTCACCCGACAGTTCACAGGAAGAGGCTCCAATCTGGCGATTGTATCGGGATCGAAACAGTACGCCTGCCGCACTAGGCCACCAGATAGGTAATATAGCCAGCATACACGACGAGCAATACGCCGCCTTCGGCTCGGCTGAGCGTGGAGCCCGTCCGCATGAGCGGGAGCAAGAACAGCGTCATCCCGAGCATTACAGCGGCGTCGACTACGCTGAGCCCCCCGGTGCCGAGCGGGTGTACGAGGGCCGTGACACCCAAGATACCGAGCAGATTGAAGACGCACGACCCGACGGCATTTCCTACCGCAATGTCCCCCTCGCCCCGCCAGGCTGCTACCATTGAGGTAGCCAGCTCGGGCAGGCTCGTCCCTACAGCCACCACGGTTAGCCCAATGATAACGCGGTCGACATCCAGCAAGATCGCCAGCGTGACGGCCCCATCGACGAGCAGGCGCGCCCCTCCGACGAGGCCAGCGAGTCCGACCCCGACGAGTAGAGCATCCGTCCCCCATCGGTGTTGCGCGGGCAGCCCTTCGTCGAACTCTGCCTGCACCGCCGTGGCCGGCTCGGCGCGCGCCCATCGGATGCTCAGCGCAACGTAGGCGATCAGCCCTGTAACGAGCAGGGCACCCTCCCACTGCACGACCTGGCCATCAACCAAAAGGACGCCCATCCCTAGCGTCACAGCGCTCAGGATGGGCATGTCGAAACGGATGACTTGCGCCTGCACGTGGAGGGCTGACAGAAGGGCTGACACGCCCAAGATCAAGCCGATGTTGGCGATGTTAGAGCCGACTACATTGCCGATGGCAAGCGCGCCGTTGCCGTCCAGGGCTGCCCCTACACTAACCACGAGTTCTGGTGCGCTCGTACCCAGTGCGACGACGGTCAGCCCGATGACGAGGGGCGATAACCCCGCCCGGCGCGCGAGCGATGCGCTCCCCCGCACAAGCCCTTCGGCACCGCCGGTGAGCAACACGAAACCAGCGAGCATGAACAGTAGGGCGGAGAGCATGGGGCACTCGGTATAGATCAGTGGCAGCCGCTAGTAACGGCACCCCGTTGACCGGATGCAAGCCCAGACGCTGAGAGCGTCTGGGCCGCTCCGCTGAGTCCCTGCCAGCCGATTAGGCTCTGTTTGAAAAGTCAGCGGGTAAAGCGAGCACGAGGCGGGAAGCGCCCGAGCAAGGCGTTCGAAGCAGACGGAGCGGCTGCTACGTCGGTGCAGAATAACGTGGCTCGGGCGTTCATCCGGCCGTGCGCAGATCGCGGAGGGTTTTCAGACAGAGCCTAGTTCAGGTGCAACATCCCGAACGGAGAGGGCCAAACCGACGCGTACACGGCGGGGGCTGGCTTGGCTGTACGTTCGGTATCCTGCTCCGGATTCGGATCCGGCGGAAGCTCTTGCGATGTCGGTGAGAAGACACCAGACCCCTGTGCCAAGAGGTCGCCGTCTTCAGTCATGAGCTGCACCTCCACGCGATAGCGCGGCGGCTGCGCCAATGTAACCCGAGCCGAGGCGGTAACCGGCCCCGAGAATTCCGGCGTCACCACCTGCATATCGAACTGCTCCGCCATCACGACCTGATCCTCCACGAGCGATCCGGCCGCCAGGGACGCGGCGTCTGACAGCACCTCGTGATAGTGCGCGTGGTTGGCTACATCCTGGGGCGAGAGCTGCTCGGTGTTGATGTCTGCGACCAGCTCAGCACGTCCGAGTGCGATAGCAAGATCACGCAGATCATGCTCTGATGACGCGCTCGACGTGTAAATGTGCTCAAGCCGTTTGAAGTGCCGACTGTCGATCATATTCAATGCCTTGTTTCGGGGAAGATCAATGGATCGCAGCAGCCTCACAGCGCCGCTGCGAATCATCGTTCAATAATGCATCATGTACTGGAACGAAAAGGATGCCACACACCTCGGTACTGACCAAGTGACAGATCAACGGTATGTCCCCCTTCGCCCGCGTAATCCTGTCGTGCCCGATCGGCAGACCGGCTTGGCCGCATCACTCCCTGCCGCAGAATGACAGCTTTTCGTGTAGAGCACGACTTGGGTAATTCTATCGTAGCAGTTTGGTAATGCTGGCGTTATCTGTGTCGGTGGGCTGCTCCGTATGATAGATATGCACATTTCCTTTCGTCATAAAGGGCTTTCAGGCGAAGGAGCCCGGCGCCGCAACCACACGGGCGCCGGGTTTTTTTATTGCCCCCGTATCGGGCCGGATCGGCTTTTCCGAAACATGCCGGCGGCCATAAGGTCTACGCTAGCCCGATCGCCCCTCGATTTGCTTGCCTCTCTTATGACTGACTCTCTAGACACTGCGCCACGCCTGACTTCGAAACAACGGGCGCGCCTGCGCTCCCTTGCGCACGACCTCGACCCCGTGGTGCGCGTCGGCAAAGACGGCCTGACCGACGCGGTGGTTGATGCAGCCGAGGAAGCGTTCAACACCCGCGAGCTGCTGAAAGCCCGCGTGCTGGATGCCGCGACGGAAGATGCCCGCGACGTGGGCCATGCGCTGGCCGACCGCCTCGACGACGTGCAGGTGGTCCAGGTGATCGGTCACGTGGCCATCCTCTACCGCCCACACCCGAACGACCCGCAAATCGAGCTGCCATAACTCGGCGCACTATCTCCCGCTGCCTCCGTTCGGGTACAATCGCTTTAGGCAGCCCTCTTTGGCCTCCCTCATTTGCGCCACTGTCTATCGTGCGACCCGTTGGTGCTGTCCTCATTATTCTGGGTCCTCCTCGGGTCTATCGTGGACAACGTCTCATTTACAACCGAAGAGCAAGTGGTGGACGTGGGTCCCGTGGAGATTGAGCGGCAGAACGAGTGCCCCCTCCCCATCACGCCCATTGCGGCGGGCGGTGCCATTCTCATTGGCGCGGGGCTCGTCGTGGTTGGTACGCGGCGACGATCCGGCTGACGGCGTCCTGGGTGGAACGCTAGCTCGGAACGACATCAAAGCAAGCAGATCTGCTGCTAGCGACTTCAATGCCCGCTCTGGCTTCGGCTGGGGCGGGTGTTTTTGTGTGAGCGTCAGGCGGCGCATGCCGCGGCGCGCGCTGATTCGGGCAGAGGTCGCGGACCCCGAAGCGGATGTCCGGCACGCACACCATGGTTCTCTGGATGAGATGCGGGATGCAGAGCGGGCGCAGCGCCTCCATCGTTTCTGGATGCTCCTGGCAGCGCGAGTCCCCAAATAGGGCAAATGCCCTATTGCACATCGCCACGCGGATAGGCAGACTGGGAGTCCCCCGGCGCCGAGCCCGCTGCCACGGCCTCCTCAAGCGTGCGACGCTCATTCAGGCCCAGCGCCGCATCCGTTGTTTCCGCACATCTCACCGACACCCCCATGACGCGCTTTACGCTACTGATACGACGCCTCTCCCCACATATTGCAACTCAACCCGCAGCCTCTCCGCTATGCCAACCCGGTCACGCGCTGGCTGCGCTCGGCGCGGTGCTCCTGCTGGTCGCCATGCTGCCCCTGGCGAACACGGCGCACGCGCAACTGCGCTTCAGCGATTTCCCGCAAATCCTAAATGACGCTGGAGGAACAAGTCGGGATGTGATTACCGCGGACATCGACGGGGACGGAGACCAAGACGTCATCTCTGCATATTCAGGGAGTGTAGACCAGATTGTTGTGTACCGAAACGACGGTTCTGGGACCTTCGGAACAGGAGAAGCAGTCCTTTCCGCCACTGCCCCTGGTTTTGCAGAGTCACTCTACACGGCCGATGTAGACGAGGATGGTGACCTCGACCTACTTTCCTCAGTAACTCTATTAGAAGGATTTCTTACCACCTCCAGTAGCATCATCCTTTTCCGTAACGATGGCTCGGGGAATTTCGGGCCTCAAGAAATTATCTCCTCTGCTGTAGTGAGTTCGGGTTCTGTCTTTGCCGCCGACCTCGACGGCGATGGCGACCAAGACGTCCTCTCTTCCTCTGCTGGGGATAACGCTGGAGATGACAAAGTAGCCTTCTATCGCAACAATGGCTCAGGCACCTTCGGTCCGCAGGAAATCATCACCGATCAGAACACTTTTGAACCTGCTTCAATTGCTGCTGCCGACCTCGACGGCGACGGCGACCAAGACGTCATCTCTTCATCATTTCTGGATGATACTATCTTCCTCCACCGCAACGACGGCTCGGGCACCTTCGCCGCTCAGGAAATCATCACCGACCAGGCCGAT
>CAYFQN010000034.1:0-19468 GCA_964345285.1 uncultured Rhodothermales bacterium | reverse complement strand
GACAACGGCCGCGGCATTCCCGTGGACGTCCACCCCGAGAAAGGCATCCCGACCGTTGAGTTGATCCTCACCACGCTCCACTCCGGCGGCAAGTTCGATGCGACCAACTACATCACCTCCGGCGGCTTGCATGGCGTGGGCGCGTCCGTCGTGAACGCGCTCTCCGAAGAGATGACGGCCACCATCAAACGCGACGGGGCGGAGTACGAACAGCGTTACGCGCGCGGCATCCCGCAGTCCGACGTCGAAAAAAAACGGTCGAACGTGCGGGGGAGTGGGACGGCCATCACCTTCCGGCCCGATCCGGAAATCTTCGAGAGCGTCGAGTTCGACGTCGGCTGGATCAAGGAGAACCTGGAGGTGAAGACGTACCTCAACCGCAACCTCAAGATCATCTTTAAGGATGAGGTCAATGGCGAGCGGCACACGTTCCACCATGAAGGCGGCATCGCCGAGTACCTGGAGCACCTCGTCGGCGAGCTGCAGGTGCGGACGATCCACGACGACGTCTTCGTGCTGCGCGACGACAGCCTGGAGGGCGACAATCGGCTCGAAGTGGCGCTGCGGTGGACGGAGGCGCCGAAGGAGCAGCTGCACACGTTCGTGAACGGCATCCCCACCCAGGACGGCGGGACGCATGAGCAGGGGCTCAAGAGCGCCGTCCGCTCCGCACTGCGGACGTACATGGACACGCACGACCTCGTCCCGCACCGGCTCGACATCGTCGCGGACGACATCCGCGAAGGGCTCGTGGGGATCGTCAACCTGTTTCTCGTCGACCCGCAGTTTCAGGGGCAGACGAAAGACAAGCTGAACAATCCGTCGGCCCGGTCGATGGTGGCGAGCGCCGTCCGGCTGGAGCTGGAGCAGTACTTGAACGACCATCCGTCGACGGGTGAGGCGATTGCGACGCGCGTGATTCAGGCGGCCAAGGCGCGGCGGGCGAGCCGGTCGGCGGCCTCGCGGGCGCGGAGTAGCAGCAGCGCCAAGCGGCGGCTCAACCTGCCCGGCAAGCTGGCCGACTGCTCATCGAACTCCCCATCGGAGAGCGAGCTCTTCATTGTGGAGGGCGATTCGGCCGGCGGCTCGGCCAAGCAGGGGCGCGACCGCGCGCACCAGGCTGTGCTGCCGCTGCGCGGGAAGGTGCTCAACGCCGAGCAGGCCACGCTCCAGCGCGTGCAGAACAACAACGAGCTGTCCAACATCGTGCAGGCGCTCGGCTGCGGGCTCGGCGACGCGCTCGACCTCACGAAGCTCCGCTACCACAAGGTGATCCTGCTGATGGACGCCGACTCGGATGGCCATCACATCGCCACGTTGCTGCTCACGTTCTTCTACCGCTACATGCGGCCGCTCATCACGGGCGGGTTCGTCTACATCGCCCAGCCGCCGCTCTACCGGATCGACGTGAAGAACGAGACGCACTGGGCGCTGGACGACACCGATAAGGAGCGCATCCTGGGCGAGATCCGGAAGGACGGCCGAAACCTAAAGACGGACATCCAGCGGTTCAAGGGCCTCGGCGAGATGATGCCGAAGACGCTGAAAGAGACGACGCTCGATCCCGAGAAGCGCCGCCTGCTAGAGGTCACGATTCCCGACACGGAGCGCTTCCAGACGGAGGAGACGATCAGTGAGCTTATGGGCCGCGACACGTCCGCCCGCTTCGAGTTCATCATGAACCACGCCGGCGACGTGGAGGAGCTGGACGTGTAAGGGGCGGACTTCCAGTTTGGCGCCTCGGTCGCTATATTCGGGGCAGTTCCCTCCAACCACCGACCGTTTGTAGACATGCGTGCACTCCGATCATTTGCCGTCGTTGTCCTCATCGCGCTGCTGCCAGGTTTCGCTCAGGCCCAGTCGGCCGTCGAGGCGGCGCGGAGCCATCGGCAGGTGCACGAAGCGCAGATCCTGCGCGACTACGCTGACTTCCTGCGCATCCCGAACGTGGCGAGCGACTCGGTCAACATTCGCCGCAACGCACGCCACATCCAAGAGCAATTTGCCGGGCGCGGCGTTGACCTTGATCTGCTGAGCGTCGACGGTGCGCCGCCCATCGTGACGGGCCGGATCGAGAGGCCGGGCGCCACCCGTACGCTCGGCCTCTACGTGCATTACGACGGCCAGCCCGTGGACGAAAGCCGCTGGACGCACGGCCCGTGGATGCCAACGCTCTACACCGCGGCGATGCATCAAGGGGGTACGCCGCGTGATCTTCCCGCCGACGGGGAATCCGTCGATCCCGAGGCGCGCCTCTACGCCCGCGGCGCCGGCGACGACAAGGCGCCCATCGCGGCGTTGCTCGCGACGCTTGATGCGCTGCAGGAACGCGACATCGCGCTGACCTCAAACATCGTCTTCCTGTTTGACGGCGAGGAAGAGCGCGGCTCACCGCACCTGGACGAGTACCTGAGTCAGTACCGCGATCGGTTCGAGGACGTCGACCTGTGGCTCTTCTGCGACGGCCCGGTTCACCAAAGCCGCCAGCCGCAGATCGTGTTCGGCGTGCGGGGCGTGACGGGGATGGAGGTCACCGTGTACGGCGCGAACCGGCCGCTGCACAGCGGGCACTACGGCAACTGGGCGCCCGTGCCGGGGCAGATGTTGGCCAACCTGCTTGCCAGCATGAAATCCACCGATGGTGAGGTGCTGATCGACGGCTTCTACGACACGGTCGAGCCCTTGACGGACGCCGAGCGCGCGGCGCTGGAGGCGCTCCCGCTCGTCGATGAGCAACTAGAAGACGAACTCGTGCTAGCTCGTACCGAGGGCGGCGGCGAGCGGCTGGAGGAGCGCCTCTTGCTCCCCTCCCTGACCGTCCGCGGGCTGGCCAGCGGCAACGTGGGTGCCAAGGCGCGCAACATCATCCCGTCAACGGCCACGGCGGCGCTCGGTGTGCGCTTGGTGAAGGGAAACGACCCCGATCAGATGTTGGACCTCGTCGAGCAGCACATCCGCGACCAGGGGTACCACATCGTCCGCGAAACGCCGTCCGACAGCCTGTTGCGCGCCCATCCGCGGGTCGCCAAGGTGACGCGCGGCGCAGGCTATCCGGCCTCGCGTGCCGCGATGGGCCAGCCGCTGGCGAATCAAGTCATCGCGGCGGCGGAGCGCGCGTCAGAGCAGGAGGTGTTGCGCGTCCCCACGCTGGGCGGCACGCTTCCGGTCTTCCTGTTCGAGCAGGTGCTGGGCACGCCGGCGATCATCGTGCCCATCGCCAATCACGACAACAACCAGCACGCGCCGGACGAAAACATCCGCTTGGCCAACCTGTGGTACGGCGTCGACCTGTATGCCGCCCTGCTCACGATGCCGGCTCGCTAGACAGCCCGGCGGGTCAGGAGCGGTCTCGCACGGTGGCCACGGCATCAGCGATGTGAGCTATACCCGCTCGAATCGCGTCCTCGTCGACCGCTGCGTAGCCCAGCACCAGGCCGCCCGGGCTGCGATCGTGGGTGCTATAAAACGAGAGAGGCGGGGCGATGATGTTTGCCTTCCCCAGAACCTCAGAGACGGCTTGGTCATCAACGTCGGAAGGGAGGAGGCCGGTAAGGTGGAGCCCTGCCTTGTCAGAGCCAATGCGGAGGGTATCGCCCAGCTGGTGCTCAACGGCGTCCACGAGCGCCGCCTGGCGCGCCGCGTAGAGGGCGCGCATGCGCCGCAAATGCTGCTCGAAGTGGCCCTCGTTAATGAAATCGGCCACGACCATCTGCTGGATGAGGGGCGGGCAGCGATCCACCAGCGTGCGCGCGGCCACAAACGCGTCAACCAGCCGGCTGGGCACGACCACGTATCCGAGCCGGAGGGCGGGGAAGAGCACCTTGCTAAACGTCCCCACATAGATGGTTCGCCCGGCGTCGTCGAGCCCTTGCAGCGCCGCGATGGGGCGGCCCTCGTATCGATACTCACTGTCGTAGTCGTCTTCGAGAATCCAGGTGTCGGACTGCTCGGCCCAGTTGAGCAGTTCCAGGCGCCGCTGGAGGCTCATGGTCATTCCCATGGGATACTGATGGGACGGGGTCACGTACGCCAGCCGCGCGGTGCCATCGAGCGTCGCTCCGGCCTCGATATCGAGCCCTTCCTCGTCGAGAGGAACGGGGACAACGCGAGCCCCCGCCCAGCGAAACGCCCCGCGCGCTCGGGGGTAGCCCGGTTCTTCAAACCAGACGACATCATCGGCACCGAGCAGCACATGGGCCGTGAGCATGATGGCTTGCTGTGTGCCCGATACAACGATCACCTGGTCGGGAGTACATTGCACGCCGCGCGATGCTTGCAGGTACGTAGCGATGGCCTCTCGGAGGGGCGGATAGCCGGCCGAGTTGCTGTAGCTCAACATGGACGCGGGTACGCTGCGCCATCGCCGTGCAGTGAGGCGGCTCCAGACTTCGATCGGGTAGGCGTCGAGAGCTGGGATGCCCGGACGGAAAGCTCGAGGGCGCTCGTGGTCTTGAAAAGAAGAGAGCTCCAGCCCCGTCAGAAATTGACCGCGCTCAGACAGAAGCTCGTCGGCAGGCCCCTCGGGTGCCGATGAGGCAGCGGGGGCCTGGTGGGGCGCTCCCCGGACGCGAAGGAGCCTGTCGGGCAAGTCATGGGTCACGAAGGTCCCAGCACCGACGCGAGTCTCCAGGTAGCCCTCGGCGCGAAGCTGGTCAAAGGCTTCAACCACCGTATTGCGCGACACCTCGAGCTCCCGGGCCAACGATCGACTGGCGGGGAGGCGCATGCCGGGCAGGAGCTGATGGGACAGAATAGCCCGCCGCAGACTATTGTACAACTGACGGTACAAAGGCGTTGGGGCAGAGCGATGCAGGGGCGACACAGCCCGCAGAACGATTGGCGCCGACGTGCAAGTCATAGCAAGCAACAGAAAGAATTGGACCCATACGAAAATGCAAATTGGTACTTTGCGAAGAGGGCCTTTCTTTAATACCATGGTAACAGAATGTTCGCCACACGGCTCGTGATTCCCAGCGGGCCGCGGTGGAGCGCTTGGCTACACCTGGGGCGAATGGTCGATTCTCTTCCGTATCCCTTGCTTGCAGGATTATGATGACGTCGATACGAAAAGCATGCATGGCGGTGGTCATTCTCATCATCGCGAGCGCGACCGGATGGGGCACGACCGCCGTCTATGCACAAGGTCAGTCCATCAGCGGCCGCGTCACGGATGCACAGGATGGCGGGCCCTTACCGGGCGTAAATGTGGTGGCTGTGGGGACCACTGTGGGAACCACGACCAATGCACAAGGCCTGTATGGTTTGGACGTACCCGCTAACGTTGACTCCGTGAGCTTCTCCTTCGTTGGATATGCAACGCAGACAGTAGCTATTGGCGGCCGGTCGGAGATTGATGTAGCCCTCCAGCCTCAGGTCCAACAATTGGGTGACGTGGTGGTGACGGCACTCGGCATTGAGCGGCAAGAGCGGTCGCTCGGCTACGCGGTGCAAGAAGTATCAGGGGCCGACCTCGCCGAGACCGAGCAAGACAATCTCGTGGACGCGCTGCGTGGGAAGGTTGCTGGGGCTCAGATTACGAGCACGGGAGGCTCTCCAGGCCAGTCCTCACGGATCGTGCTGCGCGGTGTGACCTCGCTCGATCCGGGGGCTGATAACCAGCCGCTCTTCATCGTGGACGGCGTGCCGATCAGCAACGAAACGTTCCAGGGCAGTCGGGGCTCGGGCGGCTTTGCCTTCTCCAACGGCGCCATCGACATCAATTCCGAGAACATCGAGTCGGTGTCTGTGCTGAAGGGCCCGAGCGCAGCGGCTCTGTACGGCGTGCGCGCAGCGAATGGTGCCATCGTCATCGAGACCAAAGGGGGCCAAGCCGGGCAGACCCGGGTTGAGTACTCCAGTTCGTTCGGGTTGCAGCGGGTGGGGCAAAAGCCGCCCCAGCAGCGGGTGTTTATGGACGGATGGCGCGGCCAGTTTGGCTTTTTCAGCTTCCCCTCATTCCACGCCTGGGGGCCAAAGGCAGACACCATCCAGGGGGCCCAGTTCTATAACAACTATGAAGACTATTTCGCTCGTGGCGGGATGGGCAACCGCTTTGACAACACGCTTGCTGTGTCTGGCGGCACACAGGAGTCCACGTTCCGCCTATCTCTGAACTACGGGAATCATACTGGAGTCATCCCGGAGGCCAACAACGAAGACTTTTCGGCCCGCGCTACCGGGCAGCTTCAAATCATAGACGGGTTGCAGATGCGTGTGTCGGCCCAGTACACCAATGCACAGGCTACGAAACTTCCCGTTGACGCGCAGCTCGGACAGCTGATGTACTATCCGACCAGCGTCAGCGTCATCGAGAAGTTCAAAAACGAGGACGGGTCGCAGTTCTCGCCGCTTCCGTTCCTGGATCATCCCATCTTCGTGGCAGGGAACCACAACTTGACGAGCGACCGGGACCGGTTTATTGGCAACATTGGAATCGATTATCAGGCAACCGACTGGCTTTCGCTCAATTACCGCTTTGGCAACGACCTGTACCAGGACGCACGGGAAGAGGTGGTGCCGGGGCCCCTTGGGGTACGCGAAGATGAGAACGCGATCTCGTCGCAAGGCGTGCTGGACCGCGAAACCATCACGAACCGTGAACTCACGTCCACCTTCCGCATCACGGCCTCTCAATCGCTTGCTGAGGGCTTCAATGCCGAGCTCAGTGTTGGAAATGACATCTTCAACTCCAGCTACGACCGGGTGACCGTGACGGGCACCGACTTCGGGACGCCGCGCTTCTTCGATCTGAGCAACACGTCCAACATCTCGACGTCGGAGGCGCAGGCCGAGCGGCGCGTCATCGGCGTGTACGGCGATTTGACCCTCGACTACCAGGATTACCTTTTCCTGACGCTTACTGGGCGTAACGACTGGTCGTCGACGCTCCCAGAGGGCAATCGATCCTTCTTCTACCCGTCGGCCAGCCTGGGCTTTGTGTTCAGTGATGTGCTAGACCTGCCGGACTTCTTTGACTTCGGCAAGCTACGTTTCTCCGCTTCAGAGGTGGGTAAAGACGCCGACCCGTACGAGACCAATATTACGTTCGGGTCTTTCCCGTTTAAAGGGCAGACGCTCGAAACACGTGGCGGTCAGCTAGGGGATCCCAACCTGAAGCCGGAGAGCACAGTGTCCTTTGAGGTCGGAACCGACCTGCGCTTTCTGGATGAGCGACTGCGCCTCGACGTTACCGCCTATCAGTCCAACAGCCGCGACCAGATCATCCCGGTGCCCATCTCCGAGGCGAGCGGCTTCGATACGTTCGTGACCAACGCGGGTGAGATTCGGAACCGGGGCATCGAGGTCACGGCCGGCTTCACGCCCATCGAAACGAATACGTTTCAGTGGGACGCCACGGTAAACTGGGCCAAGAACAATAACGAGGTGGTGTCCATCCGCGAGGGCATCGAGTCGATCACGCTCTTCGGCAGCTCGTTCTCGTACGGCGGCAGCCTCACGATGCAGCTCCGGCGCGGCCTCGAGTACGGCAACCTCTACGGCCCGGTGTACGACCGGTATTACGAGAACCCCGATGCCGAAGACCCCTTCGTGGTTGACCAAAGTCGACCTATCATCATCGATCCAGAGACGCGCTTTCCGCGTCGCAGTGGGGAAGGGTTCAAGATTATTGGCAACGTGCAGCCAGACTGGACGGGCAGTGTACAGAACACGTTCTCGTACGAAAACGTCTCCCTCTCCTTTCTCATTGACGTGAAGCGGGGCGGTGATCTGTACAACCAGGTGGCAGCCTTCCATGCTTCACAAGGTACGCTCCCCATCACAGCTAACCGGGACCAGCCCACAACCTTCGAGGGTGTGCTGCCGGATGGAACCGTGAACAGCGAGACGGTCGTTCCCGGACAGGACTACTACCGCAATGTGTATCGCCGGGTCGCGGAGAACTTTATCGAGGACGCGTCTTTCGTCAAGCTGCGCAATGCCCAACTGACGTACCGCCTGCCAACGTCGCTGCTGAGTCGCACGCCCCTCCGAACAGGAAGCATTGGCGTCATGGCCAGCAACATCCTTCTGTGGACGCCCTTCGACGGGTTCGACCCAGAGTCGCGGCAGTTCGATGCCAACAGCAACACGCAAGGGTTTCAGGGACTGCGCACGCCAGCGGTCGAAACCTACACCATCAAGCTCAATCTTGGCTTTTAGCGAGTGACCCACGGTTTCGCGTACTCAGAATCCTTGCCGATTAAGTACATCGCCATCCAGAGTCCTATGAAACGCGCTCTTCTTATCGTCACCGTCTTTGGCGTTCTTCTGATGGGCTGCAATGACGGCAGCCTACTTGTGGAGAACCAAAACCCGAACGCGACCACGGACCCCTCCGTGTCCGGGCTGTTGTCGACAACCATTTATCTGACGAGCGACAACGTTATTCCGGGAGCTGCCGGGGCCACCTCCTATTACGTGCAACATCTGGCCTCGCCCAGTGGCAGTGCGCTTGACCAACAGTTCGAGTCCCGCTTCGGGGGCACGTGGTCCAACGTGTATAACGTACTGGCCGACACGGATGCACTCATCGAAAAAGCAGAGCAGGAAGACTCGCCGTACTATGCGGGCATCGCGCGGATCATCCAGGCTTACAACATCGGGTTGGCCACCGACTTATGGGGCGCGATTCCGAACGACGAGGCGCTGCAAGGGAGCGATAACCTGACGCCCACTTACGACGAGCAGCCGGCCGTGTATGCGAGCATTCAGACGTTGCTAGACTCGGCCCTCGATGATTTAAATGCCGAGTCGTCCAAGTTCAATCCGGGCAATGACGACTTTATCCACGGTGGCGATTTGGCGAAGTGGCGGAAGACGGCTTGGGCGCTCAAGGCCCGCTACCTCAACCACCTCACGAAGAAGGACTCCTACGACCCGGTCGCTGTGCTGAACGCCGTGGATAACGCGCTCACCAGTAACGCCGATGACGCCCAGATGGACTATACGAACGACGACGACCTGAATCCCTGGCACCTCGTGTATCTAAACCAGGAGGGCGGCATCCTCGCCGGTCACCTTTCCGAGCAGTTGGTTAAAGAGATGGATGGCACCCTCTACGGCGTGGTCGATCCACGGTTGGAGGCCGCCATCACGGACTCGTCCAACATCGAGGGCGATGTGCCGCCGGGGTACGCCGGCAGTCGTAATGGAGAGGGCGCCGGCGAGGCGTACAACCACATCGAAGCGTCGGGGTTTTATGCCAGCGAGGATGCGCCCATTCTGTGGATGACCTACGCGGAGGTGAAGTTCATCGAGGCTGAAGCGGCGCTGCGTGCCAATCAGCCGGGGCGAGCATACACGGCCTATCTGGACGGCATTCAAGCCCATATGGATAAAGTCGGTGTGCCTCAGGATCAGCGAGACGCCTATTTGAACGACCCGGCCGTAGATGTAGGACCGGCTAATTTGACGCTCGACCTCATCTTTAAGGAGAAAAACGTGGCGCTATTTCTATCCCCTGAAGCTTGGGTCGATCACCGCCGGTTTGATTACAATTACCCGGATTTTGAGCAGCCGGTCGATCAGAATCCACTCTTTGACGGCAATCCAAACACCGACTTTATCCGTCGCGCGCTTTATCCGCTCTCCGAACTAGAGCGAAATCGCTCGAACGTGCCTGACGTCAGAATGGATGAGTTTCTATGGTGGGATCAGTCTTAAGGCTTCATTCGCTGGGTGCTGCCGATTATCTTCGATCGGCAATGCTGGTGGCGATGCTGGCGGGGCTGCTCATCGCCTGTGCAGCGTGCCAATCTACTGGTACGACCGGTCCCGCTGATATGGATGCGTTGAAAGCGGCCCTTACCGATACGGCTGCTCAATATCCGGACGCCACCGTGGCGGTCGCCGTGCGGGATCTGGCCTCCGGAGACACGCTCACGATGCGCGGCGACCGGCGCTTCCATGCCGCTAGCACCATGAAGGTGCCCGTCATGGCTGAGGTGTTCCGTCAGGCGCAGGCGGGTCGCTTTGCCTTGGACGATTCGCTGACGATCCGCAATCAATTCGCTTCGATTGTCGACGAATCGACGTATCGGATTGAGGACGACTCGGATCCGGCCATCTATGACCGGCTTGGTGAGCCGATGTCGATACGCGACCTCACCGAGCGGATGATCACCGTGTCGTCTAACTTGGCCACGAACATGGTCATCGAGCTCGTCGCTCCCAAATCCGTACAGCAACTCCTCGGCAACCTGGGAGCGGGGCGTATGCAAGTGCGGCGGGGCGTGGAGGATCTGAAGGCGTATCGGCAAGGGCTCAACAACACGGCCACGGCAGCCGATCTTGCCACCGTACTGACAGCCATCGCCTCACATTCGCTCGTCTCGCCTGAGGCGTGCCGAAAGATGGTCGCCATCCTGAAGCAGCAGGAGTTCAACGATACGATCCCCGCTGGGCTACCAGACAACGTGGAGGTGGCCCACAAGACGGGCTGGATCACGGAGATTCATCACGATGCGGCTATCGTCTATCCGCTCAATGCGGCGCCCTACGTGCTCGTCGTGCTCACCGAGGGCATCTCTGATCGCGAGACGTCAGCGGCTCTTCACGCACGCATCGCTCGAGCCGTCCACGAAGCCCTCCGCCCTCCGGACTAAACTGAATCATTGCCGAGCGACCACGATGGTTCCACCGATGACGGCCATCGCGCCAACCACACTGAGCAGGTCGGGAAACTCCTGAAAGAAGAGCATACCCCAGATGGCGGCGAAGACGATCTGCAGATACGTCATTGCCATGGCACGTCCGGCGCGTTCCCTATGCAACCCGTTCGTCAGCAGCACCTGCGCAATCTGCGCGGTGAGCCCCACGCCGCCGACCATCAAGACCCACTCGTAGATCGTGGGCCACTGCATGTCGGTGAAACCAGCTGTCGGAATCGATCCCACCGTGGCGACCAACGGAAAGTAAAAGACGATGACCATCGGGTGCTCGGAGTCGCGCAGGGTGCGCACCACGGCGTAGGCGCCCGCCGCGCAGACCGCTCCTATAAAGGCGATGCCTACGTACAGCAGTGACAGGCCGCTCGCCACCTCGCCAAAAAGGAACGATGGCCGCGCGATTAGCACGATCCCCGCGAAGCTAATCAGGGCGCCAGCTATCTCACTGGCCCCCAGTCGCTCGTTGAGAAAGAGAGCGGCAAACAGAGCGGTGAGGACGGGATTGGAGTAGAAAATGACCGTCGCATCCGCGAGTGGGAGCGTCGTCAGCGCGAGGTAGAAACAACTCAGTCCACCGAAGCCGAGGAGGCCGCGGAGAAAGAGGAGGCCGCGCCGTTCGCCCCATAGCGATTCGCCGGCCCACCGAACGGCTAGGTAGCTATAGATCAGCGTGATGACGCTGCGTACCAGCACGATCTCCTGACTCGGCAGCCGCTGCCCGACGAGCTTCACGAACAGGCTCATCAGGCTGAAGAAGAACGCCGCGCCCACCATGTACAGTAGACCCGACGTGCGTTGAGACGTCACAGCCGGCGACTTCATGCCCTCAGCACACCACCATTACTACCGTGAACCATTACTACAGTGAGCTCTTTGTACGTTGGAACGAAGATGGCGGGGTGTGTACTTTCGCCAAAGAGCCGGCGAAGAATAGGCACAGCCGCCTGCCGTATCCGTGCCGGCCTCACCCTTGACGCGTCGTCAGAAGAGGATGTGAGATGTCAACTCCATGCCGAACTGGGCATTGAGTTCGGAGAAGCCCTGAATGTCAGCGTACTCATTGTTGACGTACTGGAGGTACATGACAGGCCCGAAGCTGACCAAGGTCGATGAGATGCGGAACTGGGGTTTGGCAGCCAAGCGGCCCGCCACAGTGGTGTTACTGTTGCCGGTGTCGCGAACGTAGCCCCAGCTCTGGTTGAGTACCGCAGAGGACTCTAGCATGAAGGGGAAACGTCCAATCTGCAGCCGCTCTTCCCACACGCCTTCAATGCTGATACCGAGTTCGCGCGCGTCAGAGCGCGCGCCCTCCCAAGAGCTCTGCAGGTCACGATAGTATGTTGGCCCGATACTGACTCTCCGGTTAGAGTTTACGCTCATGTAGTCGTAGCCAAGCATGAGGCGGAGTCGCTCATCCCCCGAGCGGAAGCCTTGCAGCTGAAAGGGATCGTCTTCATAGCTGGCTTCCGCTCGCAACTCAACAGCGGTCACGCCCCCAAATCGTGCAGCAATAGCGAGACCGTATGGCACATCGTGGTGGTTCCCTGTGTTGCCGAACGTGGCTTGCGAGCTACCGAACACCGTAAAGAGGTACGATTCAGTGGGAGTGGGCCACCAACGTAGTGTGCTCCGGACATCGCCTTTTACCCGAGTTGCTCGATAGGCCCCTGATCGCTCAGGAATATCGGCCCGGTTGGGGCCGACCAGTAACGCCGTGGTCGTTTTCCAGTCAAGATTGGGTAGCCGCGGTGGGGGCAAGCGTGGGAATACGATCAGGGTATCGGGAGGAATGATGCGTAATCGCTGCTCGGCAACGGGCAGTGGGTCAGGGGTCGTACGTGACTGCCGGGCAACAATCAAAAAGAAAACGGTTTCACCGCCAGGCGCCGTGCTCAGCAACTGCCCACGGAGTTCGCGCACCGTATTAAACGAATCAGGGGGAGCCATTTGACCCGTGACGGGGTTGCGAAGCGCGTTGCGGTACCATGTACGGGCGTCCACCACCGTAGAGTCGCCCGGCTGTTGGACCACAGAACGGACCTCACGAGGGAGCGGAATGGCGATGTCCCACCGATCCTCCTGGGGCGGCTTGATGATAATGCGCGCTGGGCGCCGTCCATCTACGACGCTCTGGCTGATGGGCAGCTCGGAGATCTGACCATCGCGCACAAAGGTCGCCACTTGAAGGTTGACAGGAAATCGGTTGATAGCGTCTGGATACGTGATAGCATCCGGATCCCCCGTATCGCAACAGGGGATGCGCAGCACGCCCAAGCTGTCGGGGCGGTGCCACACCACACTGTCCGGGTACGCCTGCCGATCGACATACCGCCCTCGCTGGTACAGGAGTGTCGGAGGTTGTACAATGTCACGCCCGCGTTCGATCTGAACCCGAGCTTTTTGGATAGACGGCTCGACGACAGGTGGCGTTTGGGCGTACGCAACCGGACCCATCAGCACGGCGGCTAGGAAGAAAATGCCAACATGGGTGCGCAAACGTCGATACGATGTTAGCATAGGTAGCCGATGATAGGGAAAATCTTCTGATGGGGTGGGGAGCGGGACAAAGCTTCACCATGGCGCTTGCGGCAGTTACGAGTCCAATCGTATATTCTCTGTCATCTATCAGCTAAGCCAATAGTAGCGGTTGGGTTGTGTCCGGCCATGCACCAATGGCGAATAGACCTGGCAAACCGCACTGCTTAGCCACAGCATCCTCCACTGATTCCTCCTCCTAGCCTAATGCCTTTCTTGCAGCTTGACGATCTTCCCGAGCATGAGCCGATCGATGGCTACCACGTTCGGTTCGTTCACACCGAAGGTATGACCTTGGCCTATTGGACTATCGAAGCCGGGGCGGCCATGCCCATGCACCATCACCCGCATGAGCAGGTCGCTACTGTACTGGAGGGCACCTTTGCGTTAACAGTCGATGGGCGGACCAACCGCATGGGTCCGAGTGACGTGGCGGTCATCCCTCCGAACGTACCGCACGGCGGGCACGCCATCACGGCCTGTCGCATGGTTGACGCCTTCCAGCCCGTACGCGAAGACTACCGCGACGCGTGACGGGGCACGTTCCAGTCTGCTTCAATTAGAGCCTGACAGGGCTTGGTATCACTGTGGAACAGCTCCGGCTCGGCGGAACACGCTGCCCGATCTACCATCGGATGCATCGCCCTTTGGTTTTTTTATCTCTCTACGCACCGACCATGAATGACTTTTTCCATGCACGACGCCCCCATGACGGCTGGACGTACGACGAGTACATGACCCACTGGAAAGACGACGTTGCCGATGGCATATCGGCTGACATGGGCAAGAACGAGCGCAAAATGCTCCACTACAAGCAGTACAACCTGGAGCGCACGCATCGGGTGCACGAGGTATACACGCCCTCCAATATGCTTAAAGAGGCCGTTCAGTCGATCGAAGCGCCGCAGCTGTGGATGGTGCTGACCGAGCCTTGGTGTGGCGACTCGGCCTACAATTTGCCTGTCATTGCGGACGCTGCGTCCCTGTCTGCGAACGTGTCGCTTCGGATTGTGCCGCGGGATGAAAATCTAGACATTATGGACCAATATCTGACTGACGGTGGACGCAGCATTCCTAAATTAGTGGCTTTTAGTCACGAAGGCGATGAGCTGTTTACGTGGGGGCCTCGCCCGGATGAACTGCAAGCGTTCCGTCAGCAACTGATTAATGATGGCGTCGAGGGGAGCATGGTTGTCCAGCGACTCATCGATCGGTATGAGGAGGGGGCTTGGCGCGCTGTGGACCAGGAACTCACTGAGATTCTCACGGCCGCACCCTCTTTACCATCGTGACAATTATCGTCCACAGGGAGGACGGTGACCTCAGAACGGGCGCCCCATTGAGTTTGGGGGGGCGTATGCTCTATGTTGGCTCTCGCTCCAAGTTGATAGCAACCAACCCATCGTTTCAATATGTCTAAGCGGGAGGATCAGTGGACGCTCGCCCACGATATCGCTCTACTCTTTGTCGCCCTCGCATACGGTACCGACCGCAAACTGAGCGATGAAGAAGTCGACACTATCACGCATTTGCTGCACACATGGCGGCCCGATGCGTCGGATGAATCTATTCGCTCCATCATTGTGGAGGCCATGAGCATCTTGGTTGATGCCCCGGCTCCCGATCGGGTACAGCAATCGATCGACGCGTTGGGTCGTGAGCTGAGCGAACGCGAGTTGAGTCAGGTCCTTGAACATGTGAACCGCATTGCCAAGGCTGACGGCATCCTCCTGCAGCGCGAAGAGGATCTGCTGGGCACCATCGCCGAAGCGTGGTCGCTTCGGGGCTTGGAGGCACCCGGTGCAGAAGAGGGAGACTGGGATCTTATCCGGCAGATGTCACTGATCTACGTCGTGGTCGCTCACAGCACCGATGCCGAGTTAAGCACGCAGGAGATTGCCACGATCATCGACCGCGTGCGCCAGTGGGATGCGTCGCTGAACGAGGAAGAGGCGCGGGACATCCTCCGAGAAGTAATCGCCTTCTATGCGCAAGAGCCCGACCAGGACGTGCTTGGGCAAACCATCATGACCATCAAGAACAGCCTGGAGCCGATGCGACGGTTGATCCTGCTGGATGATCTCTACCAGATCGCGCATGCAGATGGAGCCTTCAAGGAGACCGAGCGCAACATGATTACCTCGCTGGCCGATGCCTGGGGGGTCTCGATCCGGCTCAATGGTGATCAGTCCGCAGCATGAAGCGACCAATTTCTGCATCCCGCACGTCATCCCGCCTCGTGGCGACTGCCGTCGCTTTGGCAGTTGTTGGCGCGTTCATTATGGCGTCGCCAGTATGGGCACAGGAGCAGGCCAATACGCTCATCGCTCGGTCACAGTCGTACGACATGGCGCAGCGGCATCATCTCTGGCGCATTGCAGCCTGGGGGGGACTGAGCGCCGTCAGCGGGCTGGCGTTGATGGCGGGCAGCCGCCGCGGTACGCAGCCAGCGCGCTGGGGGTTTGGGCTTCAGGCCGGCGCGTGGGGCATCATCAACGTAGGCATCGCTACGGTAGGGCTCACCAGCCTCGATGCTCCGCCCACGGACGTCACGGATCTGGTAGATGCCGAGCGGTCCCTACACGACATCCTGCTGTTTAATCTGGGCTTGAATGTCGCCTACTCTGGCGTCGGTGCGGCAATGGTGGCTGCCAGCTATCAGGGCGTGGACCATGCCCGCTCGTGGCGCGGACACGGGAGCGCCCTGATTCTGCAAGGCGCTGGGCTATTTGTCCTGGACGGCATCGCCTTCCTCGCTGTTCGCTCCCGACTCGCGGACCTCATCGGCATGGCGGGGGACTTGTCGGCCCGTGCCACCCCACTCGGGGTTGTCTTGACCGTCTCCCTCGGGGGCGGATGATCCGGCATCATGTGGCGGCGTTGAGACGCCGAAGCCGCCTACGTGCACGTGCACGGACCCGTCTTTGAGACGCTGCTTCAGCCGACGGATCAACAGCTTACGCAAGGGAGCGCGGGTGAGGGGAACCAACCCGATGAATCCAAACACGTCGGTCAACACGCCCGGCGTGATAAGGAGAGCGCCCGCCATCAGGATGATCATCCCGTCAACCAGCTCTTCGCCCGGCAAGCCGCCTTGTTGAAAGCGCTGGTTGAACCGGCGCCACACGGAAAACCCTTCGCGACGAGCCAAGAAGCTTCCCGCCAGTCCCGTGGCAATGATGAGGGCGATCGTTGGCCAGAATCCGATCCATTCGCCCACCCGGATCAACAGGGCGAGTTCGACCACAGGGGTGATCAAAAACAAAAGTAATAGGCGTCCGAGCATAACAGAGGAGAAACGGTGCGACTCGCCGCATTCAGGCGAACGAAACGTTCCCGTAATGGCTTTTCTGAATGATACCAATGATGGGAATATCCCCACAATCATATTGAACCCCTGACCCGCGGTTTCGTTGAGGCTGTGCTTTGTCATGAACCCAACACATCCAACGAGTTTGATGAGTCAACTTGCCATTGTCGGTGCTGGGGTATCGGGCTTAGCCACGGCGTGGTCCCTGCGCGCTTCCCGCACCGCCGTGACGGTGTTCGAGAAGAGCCGAGGGTACTCGGGCCGCGCCGCGACTCGGCGCCGCGGGGACCTCTGCTACGACCATGGGGCTAACTACTTCAAGACGCCAACGCCTGAACTCGAACGCATTGTCCGCGACGAGTTGCCAAGCGACGATCTAGTGCCCATCGAACGCGATGTATGGACCTTCGACCAGAGCGGCTCGATCCAGCCTGGCGATCCAGCCACAAACGCCGACCGCAAGTGGACATATCGTCGGGGTATCAACACGATAGGGAAGCACTTGGCGGGCCAAGCGGCCGCTGACGTACGATTGGAGACTCGGATCAAGCGGATCGAGCGCGGTGATAAAGGCTGGTGTTTGGTCGACACCCGCGGCACTTTGTACGGAGGGTTTGATGGCGTCGTGCTGACTCCACCAGCACCGCAAACACGAGACTTGGTACGTAACAGCGCCATGAATCAGCGCGCGGAAGACGCCTTGTTGAGCGGGCTCGGAGAGGTGGAGTATACGTCTCAGTTTACGATCGCGCTCGGGTACGATCGCCGGCTTGCCCGCCCGGATGATTTCTATGCATTGCTAAACACCGACCGCAAGCACGCCATTGCTTGGTTAAGCTTTGAGGAAGACAAGCCAGGACACGTCCCCGACGGTCAAAGTGTACTCATTCTCCAAATGGCTCCCAGCTGGACGGAGGCGCGCTTTGAATCGGACCCTGACATGCTCGTCCAGGAGGCGGCAGCTCTAGCCGAAGATCTGCTTGGCATCGCCTGCACCGAGCCGGCGTGGTCGGATACCCAGCGCTGGCGATACGCGTTGCCAACCACCGCCGCAGACGAAGCGACCCTCCAGGACGCTGAAGCCGAAGGGCTCTTTGTGACGGGTGATGTGCGTGTTGGAAAGGGGCGGGTGCACCGCGCACTGGAAGAAGGCCTTCAGTGCGCAGATCGCGTCGAGGCGTACCTAAGCTGACAACAGTGCGCCGGCCCGTGCGGGCTTGAGGCTCCTCTGAAGCATCCGTATGTTAATAGTGGCTATGCGGTGACCTCGTGCTGCGCTACAGCAGCGATAGTCCTCCACATGAACAGTAGTTTCTCCCATGACCCACCGTCTCTGTGCACTCGCGGTCATCGCCGCACTCCCTATTGGTCTAATCGGATGCGCCACGACAGCCCGCCCAGTGCTTGTCGATTACAATGCATCCCAAAACGAAACGACCTATCGCGCAAACTCCATTCGGATTCCCATTGAAGTGCGCGGTTCCGGCTACGGTAGTCAGTTCAACCAACTGCGCATGAGCTTAAGCGCTGAATGCGACGGAAGAGAGTGCCAGCCTGCGATGGCGCAGATGACGCTGTCAACGGGCGGGTCATCTGAATTGTACATGGGAGACCGGACCTTGACAATCAAGGCCGACGACGAACAGTTCGAATGGCCTGATCCGCGCGGCAATCGCGAGAACCAACCGGAGCAGGTAGTGGGCATGGTTGCACAGATGTCAGTCAGCGTGGATCAGCTCAAAGCCATGGCCACGGCCGATGCATTGAGTGGAACGATCGGGTCCGTTACTCTTGACTTCAGCTCCCGAAGCCAGCAGCGGATTCGGGACTACCTGGTCCGTATGGGCGTGGAGCTCGCGTCGGCGCAGGCCTAGACATGCCTTACGCGACAGGCTCGCGCTTCTCGACCCAATATTTTTCTTCGTGGATCAACTCGTAAATGGCGAAAAAATCGGCCTCTGAAGGCGCTGAAAGCCGATTTTGGACTAAAAATTTGTCCGGCCTAAATCTCGTTCTACATATATTCAACAATTACCCTTGATGGTATGGGTATGTGCAAGTAATATGTTCGTGCATGTGGTCCCGCTCACGAGCTGTGCTGCACATGGTTCAACTCCATCTGATTCGCGTTGAGATCCCCCGCCAGACGATCGGGAAGCTTCTCGTTTATCATGGTGACGTTGAGCGCCTTTGCTGCTACACGCTAGAACTGCCCTGGCGCGAAAATCGACGCTTTGAGAGCTGCATCCCGTACGGCGAGTATCCAGTTGTCCCCCGGATAAGTCAGGCCTTCGGGGAGCACCTTCACATCAAGCACGTATCGGATCGCTCCCACATTCTGATTCATGCGGGCAACTTCCTGTCGGACACTGATGGTTGCATCCTCGCTGGGCGAGAGTTAAAGAATCTTGATGGAGATATCCTCCTAGATGTCACTTACAGCCGGCAGACGATAAAGCGTCTCGTCGCGGCCGTAGATGATCAAGCGCAGCTGACCATATCGAAAGGAGGTCCGGATTCAATCGATACGTTGCCTCCGTCGATTGCACACCGGTGAAGTGGGATGACGTGCTGGCGGTGTCCAACCGCATTATTCCGTCCCCAAGTCATACACGACGATGTGACCTGCCA
Organism: uncultured Rhodothermales bacterium; assembly: GCA_964345285.1. Lineage (GTDB taxonomy): Bacteria > Bacteroidota > Rhodothermia > Rhodothermales > Salinibacteraceae > JAAAPH01. Next base: position 325 of record CAYFQN010000034.1, on the reverse strand, counting down.
CCATGAGCGATAATCATGACGATGACGTGCTTTACCTTAAGGAGATCAAGCGGGTCTTCATGGAGGAGTTGCACTTCTCGGAAAGCCACTGGGACCGGTACTACAAAAAGATTATCGAACCCCGTTTGAAGTATCTCTCGCCCACGCGCTCAAAAAAGATGGCCTTCATGCTGCGCCACGAAGTCATGGCTGTGATCAACGAGGTCAAGAAAAAGGGGTACTTCGAAATGTTTAACGATTAGTGCGTCTCCCTCGCCGAGGGAGAACCGGCTGTCTCACCATTCCCACACCAGTCCCTGTGGCCCTCGCCGCAGGGGCTTTTTTA
>CAYFQN010000033.1:0-19699 GCA_964345285.1 uncultured Rhodothermales bacterium | reverse complement strand
CCCATGAGTGATTCCCATGATAAGCACCATGGACCATGCAATGAAGGGGCGATGCCCGAGATGTCAATGGGAAACTTCTAACTATATGGACTATACAGTGACCTCCCCTGTTTCTGCCTTGTCGCCCTGTACGGATCGGCTGTATGTCTTCGCTCCCCACCGCTCTACTCGCTGCCCTGCGTGCGAAGGCTGAATCGCTTACGAGCCGCTCGTACACGCCGTTCTCTGATGCACCAGCCGCCGCCGTCGTGCTCCTGTCAGACGGCACATGGGTGCCGGGCGTGCGCGTCGACTCCGCCGCCTTCTCGCTGTCGCTTTCGGCCGTCATGAACGCGGTGACCACAGTCGTAGCGCTGGGCCGGTGGACCGACGTCGCTGCCATCGTGCGTAGCGGCCCGGCCCCGCTCGCCGACCAGCAATACGTGGCCGAACTCCCCGGCGCACCGCTCAAGCCCGTGGAGGAGGACGCGTGGCTCCGTTCCAGCGGCGCCAACCTGGCTGTCTCGGAGATCGACGTAGCTTGCAGCCCGTTCGTGCGATCCGCGTCCGACGAACCAGCTGAACGCGTCAGACAGGCCCGCCGCCTGGCCGAGGGTGCGTACACGCCGGCGTCCGGGTTTCCGGTGGGAGCGCTGGTCGACGTCGGCGGCAGCCGGCTGCTGCCCGGCGTGAACGTTGAACACCCCGACTGGAATCGTATTCTCTGCGCGGAACGCAACGCGCTGGGCACCGCGTACGCTTACGGCGTGGCCGATGCCGTCCAGGGCCTCTACCTCTCCTGCCCGCTTGACCCCTCCGGTACGCCCTGCGGCGCCTGTCGCCAGTGGCTCGTGGAACTCACGCCTGAGATCCCGCTTTGGATGGATCGATCCGATGCGCCCCCCGATGCGCAGACACCGGAGGCCCTCCTCCCCGGCTCGTTCAACGGACGCGCCATCCCACGGGGCGCCTCGTAGTCCCCTCTCCCACCCATCTGCACTGCGGTCCTGGTTGCATGCTCTGGCACGCCTTCCTTTTTGTCGTCGGCCTGGCCATCCTGTATTTTGGTGCCGAATGGCTCATCAAAGCCGCGACGCAGATGGCGCTACACTACGGGATTCGCCCCCTCGTGGTTGGGCTCACCGTTGTGGCGCTCGGCACGTCCTTGCCGGAGTTTTTCATTAACTTCTTCGCAGCCTTCACGGGCGAGCACGACTTGGCCCTGGGCAACATCATTGGGTCCAACATCTGCAATATCGCGCTGATTCTGGGATTGGCCGCCTTGATCCTGCCTCTGGCGGTCCGGCCGCAGATGCTGTCCAAAGAGTATCCGCTCATGATGGGCGCCTTGACGCTGTTCTACGTGGTAGCATGGGATGGCCGCATCAGCCAGGGGGACGGCATGCTGATGGTGGCCGGCCTAGTGGGGGTGATGGCTTTTCTGTTTATCGACGCCAAGCGCCACCCCGAAAGCCCCTTGGCAGACGTTGAGCCCGAGGATGCCGACGACCTCCGCTCCCCGTGGATGAAGACGCTCTACACGGTGGCAGGCATGACGTTTTTGGCCCTCGGCGCTCACTTGATGGTACGCGGCGCCGTCAACATCGCGAACGTCATGGGTATCGACCACGTGATCGTTGGACTGACCATCGTGGCCATCGGTACGAGCCTGCCTGAACTTGCTGCGTCGATGGTAGGCGTCATCCGCAAGGAGGCGAGTCTTTCGGTGGGTAACGTGCTAGGCAGCAACATCCTAAATGTGCTGTTCGTGGTCGGCACCATCGCCATCATTCAACCGATGGAGGTTCAGGCCGCATCGCTCAACATCCACTTTCCGGTGATGATGGGCTTTGGCGTGCTCATCCTGCCCTTTGCGTGGACGCGGCACTCCATCGACCGCTGGGAAGGCGGCCTTCTGTTGGCCGGGTTCGTGGGGTACATGGCCTATTTGGTATCGCCCTACGTGTAAGCAGAGCCCGAGCGGATCGCCTGTGGAACGCCGCCCGCCACGAGGGGTGCATTATTAGCGCGCTCGCCCCCAGCCGCTGCTTTCCACCAGTCTCTCTGCTGCATGTCCCTTTCGTTTGGTCTCAGCCCGTGGCTGCTCGCCCTTTGCCTGGTGCTTGCTGCGGGGCTTACGTACTGGACCTACCGCCGCACCACGCCGGCCATCTCGCGTGGATGGCGCTGGCTGCTCGGCGGGCTCCGGTTCGTAGCACTTGCCTTGATCTTCTTCCTACTGTTCGAGCCCATCGTCCGCCAGCTGAGCACAACGGAGCGCCCGCCCGTCCTCGCCGTGCTGATTGACGACAGCGAGAGCCTACAGGTGACGGGCGCCGCCGGAGCGGATACCGCCTCGGCCTCCCCCCGCGACGCTGTCGGTGATGCCCTGCGCCGCCTGGAAGCGAGCAATCTGCCGGGCGAGAAGCGCTACTTTGCCTTTAGCAGCGGGCTGCGTGCGCTAGGCCCTGACCAAGTCCTGGACTCGCTGCGTTTCGACGGCGCCCGCACGGACCTCGCCAGCGCCCTGGAGGCCGTCCGCGATGAGCTACGAGACGCCAACCTGCGCGGCGTTGCCATTTTGTCTGACGGCCAGTACAACACGGGCCAGAACCCGCTGTACGTGGCCGAGCGCTTCCCGGCCCCGATATATTCCATCGTGCTGGGCGACACGACCCGCCGCCGCGACCTACAGATTCGCCGCGTGACGACCAACGACATCGCGTACGTCGACACCGAACTGCCCATCCAGATCGGTCTGCGCGCTGAAGCCGCCGGTGGCGAGACGGTGACACTGGAACTGCTGCGCGATGGGGAGCGGGTGGCCGCCGAGCCTGTCACCCTGCCCGATGGCACCGCCGAAGTGCCCGTCGACCTGGCATACACGCCGACCGAGCCGGGTCTGCAGCGCCTTACGGCTCAGGTTACGCAACTCGACGGTGAAGTCACGTACCGAAATAATGAGCGGCCCATCACGCTGCGCGTGCTCGAAAGCAGACGGCGGGTGCTGCTGCTCGGGGCCGCCCCTACACCCACGGTCGGCGCGGTGCGGCGACTGCTGAACCAAAACGAGGATACTGAAGTAGCCCCTTTTGTCCCCCAGCGAGGTGGCCGCTTTTACCAGGGCGATCTGCCCGATGACCTATCCGCCTTCGACGTGATGATCTTGGTCGGCTTCCCAAGTGCCGCCGTCCCCCTGGCTACGGTTGAACGCGTCGCTGATGCCGCCGCTGATGACATGCCCCTCTTCTTTGTCCTGGACCGGCAGACCGACCTGCAAATGCTGCGGCAGCATTTCAGCAGCCTGCTTCCAGTGCAGCTGGAGCGGATCCGGTCGACGTACGTGGAGGCGGCCCTAGTGCCTACCGAGCAGGGCGTGCAGCATCCCATCCTCGCAATTCCCGACATGCAATCCTCACTGTGGCGCCACCTGCCGCCGCTTCAGTACAACGAGAGCCGCTGGGTGGCCAGCCCGGATGCTCGCGTGCTATCCACCACCCGAGTGCGCGGCGTAGAACTCAACGATCCACTGCTCACGATCCGTGAGCGAGCCGGCCAGCGCACCGCCGCGCTGTTAGGCGCCGACTCGTGGCGCTGGTCCAACCTGCCCGAGGATCTACAGGCCGTCGCCCCGGTTTGGCCGACGCTGCTCGGCAATACCATCGAGTGGGTCACAACCCGGGAGGACGACCGCCGGGTACGGATCGAGCCCATTCGAGAGACGTTTGCCGGCAGCGAACGCGTCTCGTTCACCGGGCAGGTGTATGACGAGAGCCTCAACCCGGTGAATGATGCCACCGTAGAAATCAACGTGGAGGCCCCCGACGGCTCACGCTACCCGTATGCCATGAACGCAGTGGGCAACGGCCGGTACGTGTTGGACGTTGGTACCTTGCCGGCGGGAAGCTACACATACGCTGCGGAGGCCACCCGCGAAGGCACCGCGCTGGGGACGGACCGGGGTCAGTTCGCCGTCGGCTCGCTGACGCTGGAGTTCCGTGCTACCCGTGCCAATGCGGCTCTCATGCGCCAGCTGGCCCAGCGCTCCGGCGGGACAGCCTTCGCACCCGCAAACGCGGACGACTTGCCGATCCAGCTCGCCCAGTCCGAGACGTTCGCGCCGGTCGCCTTGCAGAACGAGCGCGACCGGGAGCTGTGGCACGTATCCTGGTTTTTAGCTGCAATCATCGCCCTGCTCGCTGCCGAGTGGACGCTCCGGAAGCGCCGGGGCATGATCTAAGCGCACCAGCAAACGGCTTGCACCGGCGAACACTCGGCCCGCACGCGCTTACCCACATCCTGCCGATGCACTCTTTCCCGTCAAACCGTAGCAGACGCTCCATGGCCTCTTCGCCCGCCTCCTCGTCGCCCGATGCGATGCTGGACGCCTACCTCGATGGAGCAATGGGTATCCATTTCGACACGCTCGCCCGTTTTGCACGCCCGCTCTTCGAACTCTATGGCATCGACCTGCGCGCCAGCTTAAGCAAGCCCAACGCGGCACGCACCCACGACGAGGTGAACACGCTTGTTACCGTACTCGACACGGCGCGGCTCTTCTGGGCCTACTTTGCGCTGGATGAGAAGGCCCAAGCCCAGCATACCGATGCACTCCAACAGTGCTTAGTGGGCCCTAGCCCGGACTCCGATGCGGCGCGCTCATTCGATGCGTTGATGGGGCTGATGCGCGACCGCTGGAGCGACCTGTCGGATTCCCGGCGGCATCATGCCGAGCAGACAGCGGGTGCAACGTTGCCCAGCTTCGAGACGCTGCTCGATCAGCATGCCTCGCCCTCGGTGTCGGGTGCAGGCCCCAACACCGGGTACGGACCGGACCAGCTCGATCAACCAGAAGCCCTAGCGCTCTTTGCCCAACCTCTTCTTGACGATCCTTCCGTGCACACCGACCCCGATGCCCTAGAGGAGCGGATGGCGCTGGCCACTGCCTACTGGGAACTCGCCCACATGCCGGACTCGGCGCGCGGCGATAAGCTACAGTCTGTGCTTCACCGCTTTGCCGATTCGCCCTCCGAGCGGGAAGCTCTCCGCGACCAAGCTCACTCGATGCTGAGGCGGTTCGAGGAGCTCTTCCCAGATCGGGCCATGTGAGTGCGGTCACCGTCCCCGATGGCGCCAGCCACCAGTTCTCCAACGGTCTCGGCGGCGTGTCTTCTACCGATCGGGGGGGAGGGCGATCTACCGGTCGCGGGGGCGTCGAACTTTGGAACGAACATTGGGTTAGTTACTGGACCGCTGTCTTTTTCACTTCCCCGCGCTGGCACACTGTTGTATGGCTACCGACGTTTCCTTTTCAGACGCTTCCCCGACCTTGCCGCTTGGTACCCTGTTGGAGGACGACGCGTCCCTTGCCCAAATGCTCACGGCGATCCGGCGGCATTTGCATCGCAACCCCGAGGTGGGGATGCAAGAAGAGAATACGTCGCTGTTCATCCGTGAGACCCTGGAGCGCTACGGATTGGACGTTCACGGCCCCATCGCCCAAACCGGTCTCTACGTCGACATCGATGGCGCGCACCCGGGTGGGCACGTGGGCTTTCGGGCCGACATCGATGCCCTCCCCACGCAGGATGCCAAGCAGATTGGATACCGGTCGCGTAATGAAGGGGTAGCACACCTCTGCGGGCATGATGCACACACAGCCATCGGCATCGGCGTCGCGCTGATGTTGCACCAGCAGCGCCACAAGCTCCACGGCAATGCCCGGGTGTTCTTCCAACCCAACGAGGAAGGCCTGCCCAGCGGCGCCCCACGCATGATTGAAGAAGGTGTGCTCAACGGCCTGGATGCCGTCTACGCCGTCCACGTTGACCCCTCCCTCGGCGTAGGCCGCTACGGACTGATGACCGGCCCGGTCACGGCCGCCTCCGACCGGTTCGACGTCCTGGTGCGCCAGGAAGGATCGGGGCACTCGGCGCGCCCCCATGAGGCCGTCGATACGGTATGGGTCGCGGCCCAAATCGCTAACAGCTTTTACCAGTTGGCCGGACGGGTAACCGACTCGCGCAACGCGACCGTGCTCACCATTTGCCGCTTCTTCGGGGGGCAGGCCCACAATGTTATCCCTGATGAAGTCGAGTTCGGCGGTACGCTCCGCACGACGAGCACGAAGGACCGGAGCTTCCTTCGCCAAAAGCTCGGCCAGGTGGCCGACCAGATTGCTTCTCTACACGGCGCCACAGCGCGCCTAGACTACGAGCAGGGCGCCCCCCCAGTCATCAACTCGCCCGTGCTCATCCAGAATATTGCGTCGACCATCCAGTCAGTATTCAGCGAGCACGCCATATACACCATTCCCCGGGCAAGCATGGGGGGCGAGGACTTTGCCCACTACCTGCAGCACGTTCCGGGGGCCCTCATCCGCGTAGGCACTGCGTCGAGCCCCGAAACCAGCCGTCCGCTTCACGACGACCGGTTTGACATCGATGAGACGCCCCTCGCCCCAACGGCCAAGCTCATGGCCCAGGTGATGCTAAATCACCTCAACGGGCAGCTCACGGATGATACAATTGCCAATCAGTCCATAAGTCCGTAAACCGTTGCACTCCGTCCGCGAAGCACGTATGTTGGGAGTCCACCACGCTTTGTTCATGTGCTAACGAGACGGTACGCCTCTCCGACGGCGGTCTCGACGGTCTCATGTCCTTCTCGCTTCGCCTCCCCGCTCTCACCGCTTTTCTAGCCGGCGTCCTCGTTTCGACCGGATGGGCCCAGGACGGACCCAACCCTCAGGACGTCGTTATCAACGAAATCCAGTACGCGCCCTCACCCGCTCAGAATGAGTTTGTTGAGCTGTACAATCGATCGGCACGCACGGTGGACCTCAGCGCCCTGACGCTGGCCGATAGTCGAGACGACCCGGCGGCCATCTCGGATACGCCGGTGCTGTTGCCTCCGGGCGGGTACGCGGTTCTTGTGCGCGATGCAGCGCTTTTCGCGTCCGCCTTTCCGGACACCGACTTCGTAGTGCCCAGCCGCTGGAATGTCCTGAACAACGGAGGGGACGTCGTTACCCTGTCCGCTGGAAGTATCGTTATCGACCGGGTGCCGTACGAGCCCAGTTGGGGCGGGTCCGGCGGTGCGTCGCTGGAGCGCATTGACCCGGCTGGCCCATCGACCAGCCCCACCATCTTCGGATCGTCGGTCGCGCCGGCGGGGGCGACGCCCGGACGGCAAAACAGCCTGTTTGCTCCCGATACCTCCCCGCCCTCGGTGTTATTCGCAGACGTCACCGCGGCCGATACCGTGTTGATTGCCTTCGACGAACCCATTGCCCTTCCCGCTTCTGAAGATGCCTTTCGGTTGGATGACGGCACGTCGGCCGCTTTCCTACAGCGCGTGAGCGCCTCCCGGATTCGCACGGCGTTTGTCCAGCCCATTGCAGGCGTCCGGTTGCACGTAAACGGTATCGCTGACCTGACCGGGAACGTGTTGGCGGATACATCACTCCTCCTCGGCTATTCGCCTACCCCGAGCGACATTGTCATCAGCGAAATCATGTTCGAGCCGCGCGCCGATGACTTCGATGGACAACCCAACCAGCCAGAATACATCGAGTTTACGAATCGCAGTGCGCGCGGCCTGTCCCCCCGTGGGCTGTTCTGGACGGACCGGCCGGATGAAACAGGGGTAGCGGACACGGTGCGCATTCCCGCTCCGGCGGCGGGTGCCCTGCCCCCGGAAGGTTATGCCGTGGTGTATGCCGAACCGATTGATGACCTCGATGTCCCTCGTCGAGATGGGACACTGGCCGCGGCATTCCCACAGACAGACCTTCAACAGCCTGAAACGTTGCTCCTTCCCCTCGACGCCACCTCGCTGGGATTGCGGAATACGGGCGACGCAGTTCGGGTGCAGGCGTTTGACGGTGCCCTCCTGGATGAGGTCTCGTACTCCCCGAGTTGGCACGCCGCGGCCCTGGCCGATACGCGCGGCGTGGCGCTCGAACGCATTAGCTTAACGGGCTCATCCACCTCGGCAGCCAACTGGACCAGTAGCGTAGCGCCTGAAGGGGGAACGCCAGGACAGCCAAACTCCGTCCAACTCTCCGCCGAGGCTCAACCCGAAAGCGACCTCACCGTCGTCCCCTCGCCCTTCTCTCCCGATGGCGACGGCTTCGACGATGCCACGCGCATTCGCTTCAGCCTATCAAGCGACATTGCGAGCGTACGCGTCCGGATCTACGATGCACGCGGGCGCCTCGTCCGAACCTTGGAGGAGAGCCGGCTGGTGGGGCGCACGGGTGAGTTGATCTGGGACGGACTCGGAGACGGTGGCCGCCCACTGCGCATCGGCATCTACGTAGTACTGCTCGAAGCGCTCGACACGGCCGGCGGGCGCGTGGTTACGATGAAGCGCCCGGTAGTGTTAGCCCGCCCGCTCAACTAGGTAGCTAACAGCCACAAGTAGGCATTGGCCGCGCGGGATCAGGGGGCGCGGCCTGATGCGCAGAGGGCGGCATTCATCGGTGGAACTGCCTCCCTCTCTCGTCGTAGCATTCATCGTAATATGTCGCCGAAGCCGGATGTCCGCCCAGTCGATTCTGAACCGATCTGTACAGCTGTTGTCATGCCAGAGACTGCTACGAAGACCACCCCGAATGCCCCCGTCAGCATGAGCGCCACTGCGGCAAGCAAGATTCAGAAAATCATGCAGACGAAAAAGATTCCGGAGGGCTACGGACTTCGCATCGGTGTGAAGGGCGGTGGTTGCTCCGGCATGAGCTACGTGCTGGGTTTCGACAAACAGCGTGAGCACGATCAAGAGTATGAGATCTCGGGCATTCCCGTGTTCATCGACAAGCGACATGGGCTATACCTCATGGGTACCACCGTCGACTATCACGATGGGCTCAACGCGCGAGGCTTTACCTTCGACAATCCAAACGCCACTGAAACGTGCGGATGTGGCTCTAGCTTTGCCGCTCGCTAGCCCTACTCATGGCCCTGCCGCCCTCACGATGAGGTCCTCACGACAGAGTCCTCGCAATGGGGACTGAGGGACGTTCCGCAACGGTTGCGTTTCTCGGCTTGTGTAGCAGGGCTCGACAGGAACAGTGATCACAGCGGTGTGGTTTACGCCGTGCATTTGTGATGTCACTCGCCAAGGGTCTCACTGAGGCTCCCTCAGCACACGCTTACCCTGTGTTTGTCGCATAGTATCAGCGCATACGCTGGGGCTCTTCGCTCGCACCAAGATCCCTGAGTATGGAAGGCAACTTTTCGAATCGTGTCCGCGACGTTATCTCGTACAGCCGAGAGGAAGCGATCCGCCTTGGACACGACTACATTGGCACGGAGCACCTGTTGCTGGGTATCATCCGTGAGGGCGAAGGCATTGCCGTCAAGATCCTGCGCAACCTGGGCTGTGACCTCTTCAAACTGAAGAAGGCCGTCGAGGACACCGTGCGCAGCACCGGCGGATCGCTATCGGTGGGTAACATCCCACTCACCAAGCAGGCCGAGAAGGTGCTGAAGATCACCTACCTCGAGGCCAAGCTTTACAAGAGCGATGTAATCGGGACGGAACACCTGCTCCTCAGTTTGCTTCGCGATAACGAGAATATCGCGGCTCAGATTTTGCAGCAGGGGTTCTCAGTGACCTACGACGCCGTCCGAGCCGAACTCGACTCGATCATCAGCGGGAAGGCTTCATCGTCTTCGTCATCAAGCGGCGGTGGTTCGGGTAGCCGCCTGTCTTCTGGATACGGAAAAGAGCGCAGTAAAATGGACAAGAGCAAGACACCGGTACTAGATAATTTCGGTCGGGACCTCACCGAACTGGCCGAAGAAAACGAACTCGACCCGATCATTGGGCGTGAGCGTGAGATTGAACGCGTGGCCCAGGTGCTTAGCCGTCGGAAGAAGAACAACCCCGTGCTCATCGGCGAGCCGGGCGTTGGAAAGACGGCTATTGCCGAGGGATTGGCCATGCGCATTGTAGAGCGCAAGGTGAGCCGTGTGCTCTATGACAAGCGTATCGTGACGCTCGACCTTGCCTCGCTCGTCGCTGGCACCAAATACCGCGGCCAGTTCGAGGAGCGGATGAAGGCCGTCATGAAAGAGCTGGAGAAGAACCCCGAGGTCGTGCTCTTCATCGACGAGATCCACACGATCGTCGGTGCGGGCGGCGCCTCCGGTAGCCTCGACGCGTCGAACATGTTCAAACCGGCCCTGGCGCGCGGCGATCTACAATGCATCGGCGCGACGACGCTGGATGAGTATCGCCAACACATCGAGAAGGACGGCGCGCTTGACCGCCGCTTCCAAAAAATTCTGGTGGATCCGTCCACGCCTGAGGAGACGATCAACATCCTCAAGAACATCGGCGGCCACTACGAAGAGCACCACAACGTGCATTACTCGGACGAGGCGCTCGAACTCGCCGTGCAGCTTAGCGACCGGTACATCACAGATCGCTTTCTGCCCGACAAGGCCATTGATGTGATGGATGAAGCAGGTGCCCGCGTGCATCTGTCTAACATCCGCGTGCCACAGTCCATTCTCGACCTCGAAGAGAAAATCGAAGAGGTGCGCGAGGAGAAAAATCAGGTCGTGAAGAGCCAGCGCTTCGAGGAAGCGGCCCAGCTCCGCGACAATGAAAAGAAGTTGCAGGAGAAGCTTGAGGAGGCCAAGCAAGAATGGGAAGAGAAAGCCGAAACCGAGGTCTATGACGTCACCTCGCAGGACATCTCCGAGGTCGTCGCCATGATGACCGGCATCCCGGTCGACAAGATCTCCGAGCCGGAGCAGCGGAAGCTTCTCAAAATGGAAGAGACGCTCAAGGAGCGCGTGGTGGGCCAGGACGAGGCCATCACGAAGCTCTCCAAGGCGATCCGCCGCACCCGTGCTGGGCTGAAGGACCCCGAGAAACCGATCGGCACGTTCATCTTCCTCGGCCCCACCGGCGTCGGCAAGACGGAGCTCGCCAAGGTGTTGACCGAGTACCTGTTCGACTCACAGGACTCGCTCATTCGCATCGACATGAGCGAGTACATGGAGAAATTCAGCGTCAGCCGCCTTGTGGGAGCCCCTCCAGGCTACGTCGGCTACGAAGAAGGCGGGCAGCTGACCGAGAAGGTCCGCCGCAAGCCATACTCGGTGGTGCTCCTCGACGAAATCGAGAAGGCCCACCCGGATGTGTTCAACATCCTCCTGCAGGTGCTGGACGACGGAATTCTGACCGACGGCCTCGGTCGCCGCGTCGACTTCCGGAATACGATCATCATCATGACGTCCAACATCGGGACGCAGGACATCAAGTCGCTCGGCCGCGGCATTGGGTTCTCGCAGTCCGAAGGCGGCGACATGGACTACCAGACGATGAAGTCGACGGTCGAGGACGCACTGAAAAACGTCTTCAACCCCGAGTTCCTGAACCGGATCGACGATGTGATTGTCTTCCACGCGCTGGAGAAGGAGCACATCTTCGAGATCATCGACATCATGTCGGAAGACTTGTTCGCCCGCGCTCAGGATCTGGGCTTGGAGATCACGTTCGACGAGTCGGCGAAGGAGTTCCTGACCGACAAAGGCTTTGACCCGAAGTACGGAGCGCGTCCGCTACGCCGTGCCCTCCAGAAGTACGTCGAGGATCCGATGGCAGAAGACATCCTCAATCAGGATATCAACGAGGGTGACAAGGTCACTATCGTCCACGATGGCGACGAGCCTGAACTTGACTTCCAAGTTGACAAAGGCGCGGCTGACATCAAGCCGACGGACACGAACGGTAAGTCATCCAGTGGCGAACCCGTCAACGGCGAGGTCGCTGACGACAGCGAAGCGCCCGACAGCGTGGAACCGGCCACGTCCGCTGAAGCCTCAACGGACGAAGACGAGTGACCGCCTCGTTCTAACGACATCGGGCTCACCCCCCTGTACCCCACCGCGTTGCTGACGCGGTGGGGTTTTCTAGTCCACCTAAGTGGCTGCGATGGCGTGTGGTCGCGCTACGCTTCGATGGGTTTCAATTGGGCATAGCGCATGCGTCCGGCACCGTGCCGCTCGGCCACGCACACTGGAACGGAGCGCGCAAACGGCGGCCCATCGGCGACGAATGTGTGGAATGCACCATCTTCACCGCATGGGTCGACGGCGTCTGGAAGATCGGCCTGGAAGGATGCGTTATATGGGCGGCCGACAAAGGTGCCACTGAGCTGCGTCGTATCGACACTTGCAACGATAGCCTTGTAGCCCGCCCTCAGCACGTGGTTAGCAAGGTCGGCCGTATCCTGGTTCCACATGGGGAAGTGGGGCGTAGCGCCCATCCGCTGCAGTACGTCCTCGCGATAGGCCCGGATGTCATCCAAGAATAGATCGCCCGTCGCCACGGTGGTGATTCCCTCGGCGAGCAGGGGAGCGAGCGCATGCTCTAGCTGTTGCTCGTACGTAGCGTTGGACGGCGACGGGGGCACGCGCATGAGCCGCAATGGAATCTCGAGGGCGGCGGCTTGCGCGCGTACCAGGTCAACCGAGACGCCGTGTGTGGTTACGGTATCGGTGCCCTCCACAATGGTTGTTAGCAGCACGTCGACGGTATAGTTTGGATCGTCGTGCAACGCCTGGAGCGCTACGGCTGCATCCTTTCCTCCGCTCCACAGCAGCACCGCTCGGTTGGGTGACTGCGTGCTGCGTGCCTCGTTGTGTGGCATTCGTCTGCGCTGGGCGCGATAACCATCTGGAGTGGTGGGATTACGACCGCCGGCGGTGTGCGTGCGGTGGCGGGGCGGACGCCTTGTTTGGATGCCACCACCGCCAAAGTAGCGCCGCCAGCACGCCGGCCACAAAACCGCCGATGTGGGCACCGTAGGCTACGCCGCCCAGCGACGACTCAGCAGCCACCACGGCGCCGAATCCGTTGAAGAACTGGAACAGGATCCAGATGCCAATGGCGATGAACGCTGGCACCGAGATGACGACGTAGAAAAACAAGGCATGCACCCGGTTGCGCGGAAAAAACACGATATAGGCACCCAATACGCCTGATATGGCGCCCGAAGCCCCCAGGTTGGGCAGGATGCCGTCCGGGTTTAAGGCCACCTGGGCCAACGTGGCCGCCACGCCGCAGAATAGGTAGAAGCCCAGAAAGGTGAGAGAACCGATGCGCTCCTCCACGTTGTCCCCAAAAATCCACAAGTATAGGAGGTTGCCAAAGAGATGGGCATACCCGCCGTGCATGAACATGGCGGAGAGGATGGTCAGGTAGATAGGCTCTGGCCCCGGCGCACCCGGGATTTCGACGTCGCGGCCCTGTGCCTCAACGACGTGCTTATTGACGATGTCCTGCCCCGAAGTAATTTCCGCGGGGATGACGCTCCAGCCGTAGATAAAATCCGTGTTGGCGCCTCCCTGCTGAAACGCAAAGAACACGATCAGATTCAGCGCGATGAAGACGAGCGAGACCACCGCCGTCCCGGTCAGGCGCCGATCGTCATCTGCGATGGGAAAGAGCATGCGCGCTCCGGTTGGTACGTATGATAGAATCATGTGAAGGCGACACCGCTAGTGGTCGTTCCGCCTGCCGTCGCCTATGTTTATCAATCGTCAGTGCATACACGTTATCCGTCTCTGCTGTTCTCCCCCCTGCTATGAGCCTGCGCATTGCTATTTTAGGAACGGGCCTCATCGGCGGCTCCCTCGGACTCGCCTGGAAGCAGCGTCGTACCGACTGCACCATCGTGGGCCATGACCGCTCCGACGTGCTGGACCGGGCCGCCGAGCGCGGCGCAATCGATGCAAAAGCCGCCGATCCTATTGCGGCCGTTAACGGGGCGGACCTCGTGGTACTGGCCACACCGCTAAGCGCCACCCTGCGACTGCTTGAGCAGATCGCAGATCACCTCAACCCCGACACGCTCGTCACGGATGTCGCGTCCGTCAAGGGCCCGGTTATGGAACAGGCCCGAGACGTGCTTCCCGCCGATGCCCCGTTCATCGGCGGCCACCCGATGGCCGGCTCCGAAGGACAAGGGATCGATCACGCCTCGCCAATTCTGTTCGAAAACGCCGCGTACGTGCTCTGCAGGGCCGCCCCCGAGGCTCACCCGCCGCAACTTGCCGATAAGCACCCGGCGTTTATGGACCTCATTACCGCCATCGGAGCGCGCCCCATGCTCATGGACGCGCGCCGCCACGATCGCATCGCGGGCGCGGTAAGCCACTTACCACAGCTCTTGGCCGTGGCGCTCGTTAATACCGTCGGCGACGTGCATGAGAACGACCCACAAGCGCTTCAGCTCGCCGCCGGAGGTTTCCGGGACATGACCCGGATTGCCAGCTCGCCATTCAGCATGTGGCGCGATATTTTGATCGGCAACCAAGGCGCGGTACTTGACATGCTGGGCCACTTCACCCGTCGCCTGCAGTCGACGCGCAATCGACTGATTGAAGAAGACCTCGAGGGCCTCGAAGACGCTTTTGAGTCTGCCCACGCCACACGCCGTGACATCCCGACGGACTCCAAAGGGTTCCTGCATCCACTCGCCGATGTGTACGTGGCGGCCAACGACCGTCCTGGCGTGCTGGCTGACATGACGGCAGCGCTCACCGAAGCGGATCTCAACATCAAAGACATCGAATTGCTCAAATTCCGCGAGGGTACAGGCGGTACGTTCCGCCTCGGCTTCGACAGTGATACCGATGCCGTGGACGCGATTGACGTGCTTGATGCTGCCGGATTCCGCGCCCACCGCCCTTGAGTATACCTGTCGACCATCGGGCAAATCCCCTGTGTTTTCATTGACTCGCCCGTCGCCGGCTTTTATAATCATAGGTATTGACACCGGCTCCCTGTATCACTCTGACCGCCCTTGGAACGATCATGGCCAATGCTTCGGATACGCTCAAAATAACCCCCTTGCACGCGGCACACCAAGCATTAGGTGCTCGCATGATGGCGTTTGGCGGCTTTGACATGCCGGTACAGTACACGGGCATCATCGAAGAGCACAAGGCCGTCCGCACCGCCGCAGGGCTGTTCGACGTTAGCCATATGGGCGAGGTGATGATCCGTGGGCCGCAGGCCTTCGACTATGTCCAGCAACTCGTAACGAACGATGCCAATAAGCTGTACGACGGCCGGGCCATGTATACCGTAATGTGCCAGCCCGATGGCGGCATCATCGACGACCTGATCGTTTACCGCCTAAACGAAGAGCACTACTTGCTGGTGATTAATGCTGCCAACATTGACAAGGACGTGGCGTGGATGCACATCCACAATGCGTTCGACGTGGCGATTGACGACGTGTCAGGCCAGACGGCGCTCCTGGCCCTCCAGGGTCCCGAAGCCTTCGACATCGCCCAGTCATTCACTGATATAGATCTTAGCGACCTCGCGTTCTACCACTTCGAACAGGCGCCCAATGGGTCCTTCATGGACGCTGATGGTGTGATCCTTTCCCACACCGGATACACCGGCGAGCGAGGACTGGAGATCTACTGCGCCTCCAACGACGCCGAGCGCATCTGGACGACTCTCCTTCACGCAGGCGCGGACCGCGGACTGCAACCCGTGGGCCTGGGGGCACGCGACACGCTCCGCCTGGAAGCCGGCTACTGCCTGTATGGCAATGACATCACCAGCGACACCAATCCGTTCGAGGCCGGCCTCGGCTGGATCGTGAAACTCGACGCCGGCGACTTTATCGGTCGGGATGCGCTGCAAGACATCAAAAACGCTGGCATCGACCGGAAGCTCGTTGGCTTCGTGGTCGAAGACCGGGGCATTCCGCGAAACGGACACGGCATTGAAGACCGCGCTGGCCGCGCCCTTGGCACCGTGACAAGCGGCTCCCAGTCGCCCATGCTGGAGCGAGGGATTGGGCTGGGCTACGTGCCAAACGACCCCGCCTATACCGATCCGGGACAACCGCTCCAGATCGACGCGGGACGCCGTACCCTGAACGCCCGAGTGGCTAAGCCCCCTTTCCACAAAAACTGATTGCCCCTTCATTCTCTTTCGTGCCTCCCGAACACGGCACCGGCCCGACTCCATGGATATCGAAGTATTTCTAACAAGCAACGGCATCGAAGAAGACGACGTGCGCGATCGCACGGTGGTCGTTATTGACGTGCTGCGCGCTTGCTCGACCATTGCTACTGCACTTGACCATGGCGCCCGCGCGGTGGTACCTGTGCTCGACATGGCCCAGGCTAGCCGCATCGCGGCCAACCTAGCCCCCAACATCTATCGGCTGGGCGGCGAGCGCGGCGGCGAAAAGATTGAGGGGTACCACCTCGGCAACTCTCCCCTCGAGTACACGCCCGCGGAGGTGGAGGGGCGCGACGTCATCCTGAACACGACGAACGGCACGAAGGCGCTCACGCGGACCCGTGCGGCGCGCCACTTGGTGGCCGGATGCCTCCTCAATGCCGGCCGGGTGGTCGACTTTATCAGGCGTGCCGGAGCGGATGCCACCATTGTCTGCGCCGGCCGCCAGAACCGCATCTCGCTCGAAGACACAGTGTGCGCCGGGCTTATTCTGGACCGGCTGTGGAGCGACGCGGACCCGACGTTCGTCTCCGACGCGGCTAATGCGGCTTATACCCTCTACAAGTACGATCACCCCGACGTCTCGGCCCGGTTGCGGCGTGCGAACCATGTGCAGCACCTCATCGATATGGGCTATGCAGACGACGTCGAGTACTGCTTCCAGGTTGACGCATTGCCGGTGCTCCCCTACTATACGGATAACCGGCTGGTCTTGCACGATACAGTGCAACCAGCGTCTCGCCCCGATCGTCGGCGGGCATCCAGTGCGTGACGCGACGGCATCTTGATTGCACGCCTCGACGGATGTCTCGCGTCCGTCGCTCCGCCTGATTGTTTCACGGCTTCCTGCCATGGCACCCTCGCGCTCAACAAAACGATCCAAGAAAGGCAGAGGGGCACAAGCCCCCCTCATTCCCACACAGCGGAAGAAAGAGATACTGGGCCTTGTGCTCATGGCGCTGGCGGTGCTGCTGTCGCTGGCCATCGTGACGTATCACCCGGTAGACAACCCCGTTGCTCAGCGCTTTTCGGTTGGGCAAGCGCTCAACCCGACGGAAACCCCGGCTCAGAACTGGTTAGGCCTTGTCGGTGCGCTCCTCGCACGCTTTCTCGTCCCGCAGTTCCTGGGCTATACCGTGCTGCTTTTCACGGGCCTCTTGGCGGCTTGGGGCTATGTCATCTTTCGCAACCGACCCATCGTCAGCCTGCCCTTTATCTCGGTACTGACCGTGATGGGCGCCTTCCTGGTGGCCTGCCTCGCCGGCTGGTTCGGGCAGACGCTGGACGTAGACCTCAGCCGGTGGGGCGGCACCATGGGGATGGGCATCGCCGGGTGGATGCAGCGCATTTTCGGAACGGTGGGCTCGTTCATCCTCCTGGTGTTGGGCGGGCTGATCACGCTGTTACTAGCCATCGACCACGACATTCAACGCTCGATCGACCGCGTGTCTGAGGCGCTCCCCGCTTTTCGCACCGGCCTGCGCCGATGGGGGCAGTCCATTCAGGATCGGTGGGCCGAGCGCCGGGAAGAGCGCGCCCGTCGTCGCGCTGAGCGCCGGGAAGCCCGCGCACAGCGCCGCCAGCAGAAAAGCGAGCAGTCGCAGACCGCCAAGGCGTCCTCTCCGAGTAGCTCGCCGCATACGGGCTCCTCAGAAAGCGCCACCGCATCGCCCCGCGAGGAGAAGGGATCCGCGCCGCCGCCTTCATCCGGCGACACGTCCGACAGCCCACCCACGCTGGCCGACGATGGAGACGTCATGCCGCCATACGCCCGCCGCAACGACCTCTTTCGTTCGGGTGACAGCGCCTCCGAGCAGGATGATGAACCTTCCGGTCGCCCGGGTAACCCTCCGGATCAATCATCGGCCTCGCCGTCTCCCGCTGCTCCACACCCGGAGGCCCCCGATGAGGCCCCCGCCCCTCCCGTCGCTGGTGGATCGACTGAGCAGCAGGCTGAAGTGGATGCCCCGCCCAAAGACGTCGAACTGCAGGTGCAGGAACAGATTGAGGAAGAGAAGGCTGACGATATTGAGCGCGCGGCCGATGTCGACGATGACACGTTCGAGTACGTACCCCCCTCCATCGACCTGCTCGACGCTGCGGCCGACTCAGACCCGACTGTCGACATGGACGAGCTGAAGCAGAACAAGCAGATTCTGCTGGATAAGCTCGATACGTACAACATCGAGATTCAAAACATCAAGGCCGTGGTAGGGCCAACAGTGACGCGGTACGAATTGACACCCGCGCCGGGCATCAAGGTGAGCCGCATCAAGTCGCTGGAGGATGACCTGGCCATGGCGATGGCGGCGCAGGGCATCCGCATGATTGCCCCCATTCCCGGCAAGTCGGCCGTCGGCGTGGAAATTCCCAATCGCCACCGCGAACTTGTTCGACTGCGCGCCGTGATTGGGACGGCCAAGTTTCGCGACACGGACATGGAGTTGCCCATCCCCATTGGCAAGACGATCGAAGGCGAAGTCTTCCTGGCCGATCTTACAAAGATGCCCCACCTCCTGATTGCCGGCGCCACCGGCTCCGGAAAGTCGGTCGGGCTCAACACCCTGATCACGGGGCTCATGTACGCTTCGCATCCGGCGAACCTGAAGTTCGTAATCATCGATCCGAAGAAGATCGAGCTGCAACAGCACGGCGCACTACGTGATCACTTCCTCGCCATTCCGGAAGACGTCGACGAGGACGTGGTGACGGACGTCGAGGAAGCGCTTGGCGTGTTGAAAAGCTGTGAGAAGGAGATGGAAAACCGGTACGACCTCCTCTCGAAAGCGAGCGTCCGTGGCATCAAGGACTATAACAAGAAGTTTCAGCGCGGCGACCTCGACCCCGAGGAGGGCCATGCCCACATGCCATACATCGTCGTCGTGGTCGACGAGCTGGCTGACCTGATGATGACGGCAGGCAAAGACATCGAGGGGCCCATCGCCCGCCTCGCGCAGATGGCACGCGCCGTGGGGATCCACCTCGTGCTCGCCACGCAGCGCCCGTCGGTAGACGTTATCACGGGGCTCATCAAGGCCAACTTCCCGTCGCGCATGGCCTACGAGGTCGCCTCCCGTGTCGACTCGCGCACGATCCTTGACCAGATCGGCGCCGAGGGGCTCGTGGGCAACGGCGACCTGCTGTACATGAGCGGCAGCCGCCTCATCCGCCTGCAGGGGCCGTTCGTCTCGATCGACGAGGTGGAGCGCATCAACGAATTTATCGCCGACCAGCCGGGCCGTGGGCCGTATCGCTTGCCGTCGCTGCAAGAAGCCGGCGTCGGGCCGGACGTTACGCTCGGCGTTGAGGACACCGACGAGCTGTTCGAAGAGGCCGCCCACGTCATCGTACGGCGCCAGCAGGGCTCCGTGTCGTTGCTGCAGCGCAAGCTTGCCGTGGGCTACACACGCGCCGCGCGCATCGTCGACCAACTCGAAGATGCCGGCATCGTCGGCCCGTACGCGGGGACGAAAGCCCGCGAGGTGCTCGTGGAGAGCGAAGAAGAACTCGACCGCCTCATGCAGGAGGACGGCGAGGAGTGCGTATGAGGGGTTGGCACTTGGGGATAGAGACTGGTCGCGTAGGGGAGTAGAAGAATCGAGGAACCGCAGAATCGAGGTGGCGCCGCATTGATTCTTCCCTCTACCGAAGCGTTCAACCTTCAACGTCCCAACCTTCAACGTCCCAACCTTCAACGTCCCAACCTTCA
>CAYFQN010000032.1:0-19739 GCA_964345285.1 uncultured Rhodothermales bacterium | reverse complement strand
AGCCGGCAAGACGACGGCAATCCAGAACTCAGGCCTCAACTTTCCCATCGGGGCCAACCGCGTACGCGGTGTGGGCGGCACGCGCAACTGCGACTGGTTCTTCTCCGACTCGGCCATCCTGCTCGACACAGCCGGGCGCTACATGACCGAGCACGAGGACGAAGAGGAGTGGCACGCCTTCCTCGACATGCTGAAAGAGCACCGAACGCGCCGGCCCATCAACGGCATCATCATTGGTATCAGTATTGCGGAACTGCTCGACGCCGCGCCGGACGAGATCGAGTGGCACGCCAACCGAATCCGTCGCCGCGTGAGCGAGCTGGTGGATCGGCTGGGCGTGCGTTTTCCCGTGTATCTGGTGTTCACTAAGTGCGACCTCGTGCAAGGATTCATCAACTTTTTCGGCGATCTGTCGGTACGCGAGCGCGAGCAGATTTGGGGCTGCACGCTCACCGAGGAGCAGCGCGAGGAGGGCGATCCCCGGTCCATGTTCGAGCACGAGTTCGATCAGCTGTACGACGCCCTCATCAACGCGCGCACCGAGCGCCTTCGTCGGTCCATGAAGCGCGAGGAGCGCCGCAAAGTGTACGTCTTTCCGCTAGAGTTCGCGTCGGCCAAAGAGAACCTGGCGCTGTTCGTCGATCAGCTCTTCCAGCCGAACCCGTACCAGGAGAGCCCTGAATTTCGCGGGTTCTACTTTACGAGCGGCACGCAGGAGGGCGCGCCCATCGACCGAGTCATCCAGTCCATCTCCGAGCAGTTCGGTTTCGCAGCGGGCACTGACGGAGGAGCCGAGCCCGAGACGGAGACCAAAAGCTACTTCATCAAAGACTTGTTCACGGACGTCATCGTGCCCGACCAGTACATGGTGGAGCAGACCTCCAAGTCGGCGCGACGTGGGCAGTTCAAGCGCTTCGGAATCGGGACGGCTGCAGCCGTGCTGCTGGCGCTCTTCGTGCTGTGGGCCGGGACCGCCGTGGTGAACACCCGGACGGATCTGGGGCGGGTGCAGGACGTGGCCCAGGCGGCGGCCCTCGTACGCTGGGACGACCAGTCGAGCGTCGAGGATCTCGAGCGGATCGACCAGCTGCGGCAGGAAGTCACCCGGCTGGAGCAGGCTCAGGATGGATGGTTTTTCTGGAGTTTAGGGTTGAATCAGGACCGCGTCGTGCTCGACCCGGCCCGCACGCTCTACCTCCAGAAAATACGCCCGTTGGTGCGCACGCAATTCCGGCAGATGGAGCAGCAGATGGAGCAGCAGTTGTCGAGCCCGAGCGGTGGGACGGCCGATGCTGAAGGGCAGGAAAGCCCCCGCAATCGATTGCGCGCCTATCTTTTGCTGACGGAAGAAGCGCAACGATTGAGCAGCGAAGGCGAGCGAACCTTCCTGCGCGGCTATCTCACCGAGCAAATGCTGCAGCCAGCGAGCCGCATCGTAACGGCAGGGATGCGGGAGCGCGGCGGACAGGTCGAGCGGCAAATTGCGGCCTTCGTCGATGGACTAAGCCGGCAAGCGGTGCAGCCGTTTGATGCCCGCACTTCATTGGTGGAGCAAGTACGCCGTCGCCTCTACCGGAAGCCAAACATCGGAACGCTTTACACACAGATCAAGCAGCAGGTTGAAGTCGAAAACACACTAGAGCCCTTCCGACTGTCCGACATTCTTCGTCAGAGCGGCGGGAGCGGGCTGTTCGTGAATCCGTCCCAGGTCCAGGTGTCGCAATTTTTCACGCAGCCGGTCTGGGAGACGCAAGTGCAGGAGCGCATCGCGCAGGCCGCCGAGGCGCCCAATGAAGGCGACTGGGTGCTCGGGTTGAGTGCCGACGAAATATCGGATGAGCTGCAAGACGCCGATCAGGTGGAGCAGCAGCTGCGCGATCGCTACTTCCGGGAATACGCGGCAGCTTGGCGGCAATTTCTCCGCGAGATCGAGTACCGGTCCTTCGGCAGCCTGCGGTCGACCGCCGACGCGCTCAACAGGCTCGGTAGCCAGTACGAGTCGCCGCTGAGCTACATTCTCGCCCAGTCTACCCGGCAAACCCGCTTTTCAGAGGGGACGCTCGGTGAGGCGGGTCAAACCTTTGTCGAGGAAGGGCAGCAGCGCGCAGAAGGCGCGGCCCGGCGCCAGGGGCTGCGCGGCGACTTGCCGAGCGGCCCGAGCGAGAGTACGTCCCCGCACCCTGTGAGCCAGCGGATGCGATGGCTGCACCAACTCAATGCCGATGCGGGCATTGATGAGGCGTCGCCGGACCTGATACAGGCCCTGGAGGCGATCCGAAGTGCCGGCAGCGCACTCGATGGCCTAATTGGCGACCGCGTCGCCGCCACCGATTTCGCCGCCGCGGTGCTCTCCGAAAATGGCGGCGACTTGGGGCAGCAGCTCCGTGCGATTGACCGAGCCCTCGGTCGGTTCGATACGCGGGCCCGTGGAAATCTCTTCGAGGCACCCATCGTGGAGGGGTGGAGGGCCGTGCTGGGCGTCGCGCAGCAGCATCTCAACGACCGGTGGCGCAAAAACGTACACCGGCCGTTCCGAGACAATTTGGCTGAAAAGTATCCATTTGCATCCGGAAGCCAAGTGGAGGCGCCGCTTGACGATGTCGTAGACGTTTTCCATCCGCAAACCGGAGCGATAGCCGTATTCTACGAGGACTATCTCCGTGATTTTCTGCGAGAGGACCGGCGCCGGCCGAAGACGTGGGAAGGGCAGGGCATCACGTTCTCATCCTCAGCGGCGCGTGCGTTAGAAAGGGCGAGCCAAATCGCGGAGGGTATTTTCAACGGCGGGTCTCCGCAAATCACCTTCCAGCTTCGCGCTGATACACCAGATAGAGAGCCAGATAGCGCCCCGCCATCGAACCTGGTTGTCATTCGGGTACATGGTCAGGAAAACGCGTACGACATGGGCGGCTATCGGCCGTGGGTCGACTTCGAGTGGCCCGGCGACCGCATGGCGCAACTCATCGTGCGGACTCGCGAGGGCCAGATGGCCCCGAAAGAGTTCGAGGGCACCTGGGCGTGGTTTCGGCTGCTGGAAGATGCCCAGGTCGAGCCGCGCACCTCGACCGAGTACCGCGTGCGGTGGCGCTTCGAGCAGCCGCGCTACGCCGTCATCGCACGCTACGATCTGCGAACGAGCATATCGAGCACGCTGTTCACCAATCCCAGTGGATTCTTCCGCTTCGACGTGCCCGAAACCTTGAACTGAACGGCAGGGAAGAGGGAAAGGGGAGAGGGAAGAGCAGACCCAAAGATACGAGGTCGCGCTCCTTCCGCATCGTGCCCTCGTCTCCCCGATTCCCCGATTCCTCAGTTCCCTCGTACCTTTTTCATCCCCCTGCACCCCGTACCCGCTCCCGAGTCATGCCCACCGACACCCTCACGGCGGCCTGCCACGGCAAGCTCCCCACGCACGGCGACTTCGTGCGCCTGCGGGCCACCACGCCTGCCGTGCGCGCCTTCGACGAGTGGGTGCAGAAGGGCCTGTACCAGGCCCGCCAGCAACGGCGGGACGAACTGGAAGCCGTCTACGACGACGCAGCGGCCCTCCGCTTCGTGTTCAACGCGCAGGGGCATTCTCCTTCCCTCCTGGGGGTGATGAAACCGAGCCGGGATCGGAGCGGGCGCACCTATCCATTCACGGTCTCCGTCGAGGTGCCGGCCCCGGCGCGGGAAGCGGAGGCCGGGGTGTACATCCCGGTTCAGGCGCGCTCTTTTTTCGATGCCGCCGACCGGATCGTCCAGGCGGCTACGGCGGGGGAGCTCTCGCATCGAGAGGCCATCGACCGCGTGCAGCAGCTGGAGCCGTCGCTAGCGATCTCGGCGACGCGGCCGCCCTCCTACGAGCGCTACCTGCGTGAGCAAACGATGGCGTCGTTCTGGACGCGGCTGCTCGGCCACTTTGGCGACGGCCGGAAATACCGGCTGGTCGACAACCTGCTTAAGATCTTGAAGCCGCTCCAGGGGCGAGGGGACAGCCCCTTGGCCTATGGCCTCCAGTTCCCCCTCGGCGCGGAAGCACACAGCGCGCAGGACGCCTGCTTTTGGCTGGAATGGTGCGTTCAGATGCTCGACCGTTCATTATTCGCTGGCACGACCCTCTTCTGGCAAACCGAAGGCACTCACGCATCGGCGCCGCTGTTTCTGATGCTCTTCATGCAGCCCCCGCGGCCGCGTGCCTTCTTCCCGATGCTGGATGCAACGACGCAGGACGACAACATCTGCAACCTGGCCCGGATGGGCGAGCAGAGCGGGGCCGAGGCCGCGCTTTCCCTCCCCACTCAGTACGGCGAGATGCTTGAGGCCGACGACCTCAGTCTCCATCAGTTTCTCGACCAACTGGCGTGAAGGAACTAGCGGTCTCCCCCCGATTCGACCACTAACTTTACAAGCGCACACCATGGCTGAATCCAATGATGTAGCGACTAAGACCGACGAGGCCCCGGCCCCCGACACGGCCGATGACGCCGAGCGTTCTTCCTTTCTCCAGAAGCTGGAGAAGCCCATCCGCGACGACGCGCCGGCGGGGGACAAGGTGACGTACGACGACGACTTCCAGCAGCTTAAAACCCAGATTAACGAAATCGGGGCGGCCTCGGGGAGTGCGGACTACGACAAAATCGTCGAGCTGGGACGACGGATCCTCACCGAGAAGTCGAAAGACCTCCGAGCGGCCGGCTACCTGGTCATCGGCGAGGCGCGGCTGAATGGGGCTTCGGGTATGGCGGAGGCCGTACAGGGCGTGCGTATCCTCGTCGATACGTTCTGGGACGAGCTCTACCCGGCCAAGCGACGCATGCGCGGCCGCGGCAATGCGCTCCAGTTCATCTCCGACCGGCTCGGCGATTGGCTGGCGATGACCTCGTTCGCGCCCGACGACCGCGCGGCCCTCGTGGCGGCCCGTGACAACCTCAAGGCCATCCAGGACTTTGGTCTGGAAGAGATGGGCGAAGACGCTCCGAAGCTGAGCGGGCTCTTGAAGACGTTCGACAAGGCGATCAAGAAGCTGCCAGACCCCGAGCCCGAGTCCGACGAAGGGCCCGCGGCCACTGCGGGGGCGGAAGAAGCGGACGCAACGGACGAGAAGCCTCCGGCGCAGAAGCGGGCGACGCGGCCTGCACCCCCTTCCGAGATTGCGTCGGCATCCGATGCGGAGAGCGCCGTCACACGAGCCGTGGCCTATTTCCGCGCGGACGATCCGACGAATCCGATTCCGTATCGATTGCTACGCACCATTCGGTGGGGGCCGCTCCGAAAGGCGCCGCCCAACGAGGGCGGCACGACGAGCCTTGACGCCCCGCGTGCTCAACGCCGTGACTACCTGAGCGGCCTGCTCGATCAGGAGGACTATGAGACGCTGATCGAAGAGGCAGAGTCATCTTTTCAGGCCGGACGCTTTCATTTCTGGCTCGACCTGCAGCAACTAGTGGCATCGGCCTTGGAGGCGCTCGGGAAGCCGTACGAAGATGCTCGCACTGCCGTGATGCTCGACACGGCCTTGCTCGTGCAGCGCCTTCCCACGCTGCCCACCCTGGCGTTCAGCGACGGCACGCCGTTCGCCAGTCCGCTCACCACCGAGTGGCTGGAGATGCAGGTTCAGCCATTACTCGCCAGCGACAGTGACAGCGCGACGAATCAGGCGCCCGTCGACCGCAGCATACCTGCGGCCGCGCACTACGAGGAGGCGCGGCAGCAGCTCACCTCGGGCGATCTGGCTGGGGCACTGGACCGCATGCACGACGGTGCCGGCCAGGATACGTCGCAGAAGGAACGTTTCCACCGGCGCCTCTACGTGGCTACCTTGTGTCTGAAAGGGGGCAAGCCGGCGGTGGCCTTGCCGCTCCTCGAACAACTCGACGAACGCATCACGCAGCACGCGCTCGATGCCTGGAATCCGCCGCTGGCGCTAGAGGTGTGGACGGCGCTGCACCAATGCTGCAATCAGCTCGCTCAGCAGGCTGCCGCGGGCGAGAAGGAGCGGCTCACGGAGCGCGGGGAGCGCGCGTTTGCCGACATCTGCCGGGTGGATGCGCGCCAGGCCCTGCCGATGACCCATTAGCGTATCGCCTACCAGCAAGCGTCCAATGCGATACCGCGCGAGCAATGGGGATGTAGCCGATGGATGAGGGTGAAGAAACCATTTCTTCTTCACTCTCTCTTGATTTATGTTGAATTTTTTGGTAACAACTTAAAAATAGCGCCGCCTGCTCTTGGGGAAGCGAGCGCCTCATCGGGAGGAGGGCTGAAATTTGACGGCTTCTCTGCATCTCTATCGAGAAAAGAGTTTCGGGGTTGCCCCTCACTTAAACCCGTCTTCGTGGCTTGTCGGGTTCGATTCGCTCGCACTGCGTTGCACTCAACCATATCTCACACGTCAAGTCAGATACCGCCATGAGCAAAAGCTTTCAGCATGAAAAGCCTCCTTCGCGCGTCAACTTGTTTCTGGAAGTTGCCACGGGTGACGCTCAAGAGAAAGTTGAACTCCCGCTTCGTATGCTGGTCATGAGCGACTTGACTGGCGGCGGAGAGGATGCACCGTTGGAAGACCGCGAGATCATCAACATCAACAAGAACAACTTTCAGGATGTGATGCGGTCGTTTGATCTGGGGCTGGAGTACACCGTGCCGAACAAGCTGACGGGCGAAGGCAACATCAAGGTGGATCTCGACTTTGAGGATCTCGACTCCTTTCGTCCCGAGGCGGTCGCGCAGCAGGTGCCCGAACTCAGCCGGCTGCTGGCCGCCCGGAATCTGCTTCAGGATCTGCGGAATCGGATGATCAGCATGGGCGAGTTCCGCAAGAAGCTCGAACAAGTGATCGCCGACGACGCCATGCGTGAGGAACTGCTGGGCGAGTTGCAGCAGGCCGTTCCCGATAAGGCCGCCGACGAGGCCTCCGAGGAAGACGAGTAATCACCGCGCTACGACGCGAACTCCCACGGAGCGCGGCAACCTGCCGTGCTAACTTCGCCATCGAATCACACGAAATGCTATGGCCGACGAGCAAACCCAGGGCACCCAAGCAGAAGCCTCCGTCGAGACCGAGGAGGAAGGCAGCATCCTAGACAACATTCTCTCGCAGGTGGAGGTGCAAGCGCCGGGTGAGCAGGTCGATGTCGACGACTTCAAGGATCCCGAGTCCATCGCCCAGAAGGATCGGGGCGCCATGGTATCCGCGGCGTTGCGCGTGTTTATGGATGCCGTTACCGACCGCGAGCAGCCCATCGACCGCATCGACAAGTACTTGTTCGACAGCCTGATTGCCTCGGTCGACGCGAAGATTAGCGAGCAGTTGAACGAGGTGATGCATCACGACACATTCCAGGATTTGGAGTCGTCCTGGCGCGAGCTGAAGTTCTTGGTCGACCGCACCGACTTCCGGCGAAACGTGGACATCGAGGTCCTCAACGTGTCGAAGGGTGAACTGCGGGAGTCCTTCGAAGACGCGCCCGAACTCGTGCAGTCGGCCATGTACGAGCACGTGTACACGAACGCCTTCGATCAGCCGGGGGCCGATCCGTACGCGGCCATCGTGTCCGGCTATGAGTTCGACAATTCGCCGCAAGACATCGCGCTGATGCAGAACGCGTCGAAGGTGGCCGCCTCGGCACACTGCCCATTCCTGGGCGCAGTGGGGCCTCAATTCTTCGGGAAGGACTCCATGGAGGAGTGGAAGAAGATCCCCGATCTGACGGCCTACATGGAGACGGCCGATTACGTCAAGTGGAATTCGTTCCGGCAAACGGAGGATGCGCGGTATCTCGGCCTGACCTTCCCTCGCTTCATGTTGCGCCTGCCCTACGGCGAGGATACCGAGCCCGTCAGCAACTTTGACTATGAGGAAGACGTGAAGGGTGAGGACCACGACCGGTACCTGTGGGGCAACTCATCCTTTGCCTTCGCTTCCAACATGATCCAGGCCTTCATGGATGACGGCTGGTGCGTACAAATCCGTGGGCCGCAGTCCGGTGGCCGGGTGCAAGACCTTCCCGTGCACGTCTATGACGCAGGGCGGGGCGACGAGATGAAGATCCCGACGGAGGTGCCCATCAGCGAGACGCTGGAGTTTGAGTGCTCGAACTTGGGCTTCATTCCGCTCAGTCATTACCAGGGCGAAGACTACGCCGTGTTCTTCTCGGCCAACTCCGCTCAGGAACCGAAAGAGTACGACGACGAGGCCGCCACCGCTAACAGCCGCATCAACGCGCGATTGCCCTACGTCTTCCTGGCATCGCGCATCTCGCACTACCTGAAGGTATTGCAGCGGGAAAACATTGGCGCGACGAAAGACCGGAAGCTCATTGAGGACGAACTCAACGAGTGGCTCGACGGGCTTGTCACCGAAATGCCGAATCCGAAGCCCGAGCAAATCGCCAAGTATCCCTTGCGCAAGGGGGAAGTCAACGTCAAGGAGGTGCCGGACAACCCCGGGTTCTTCAAGGTGGAGACGATGATCATGCCCCATTTCCAGATTGAGGGCATGGACATCAGCCTGAACCTCGTTGGAAAAATGCCGACTGAGTAGTTCGGTCGCCTATCACTACAGTCGATCGACCCAAAACGCCGCAGGTGCAGTGCGTAGTACGGGCACGCGGTAGTTCCTCGACAGGATGCGGCGCTCCTATCGAGGAGAGGGTGTCCGCGTTCGAGGCATCATCTCAAACAACCGATCGCCAAATCAACCGCTGGAGGTTTATTCATGGCTGTTCCTGGATACATCGAGTTCACAGACAGTGAAGGCAACGCCGTTGAGGGGTCCGTCAAGATCGCCGGGCGCGAGGGCATGTGTGAGGTCATGGAGTTTGATCACACGGTCCGCATCCCGACCGATTCACAGATGGGCACGCTCACCGGCGTACGACAGCACCGTCCCATGCAAGTGGTAAAACCGTACGACCGGGCGTCGCCGCTGCTCTATGATATGCTGTGCAACGGGGAGACGCTGTCTGAAGTCATCCTGCATTGGTACCACATCGACGATACCGGCACGGAGGTCGAGTACTTCCGCCACACGTTGAAGGATGGGAAGATTTCTGACATCAACGCCTTCATGTACAACACGAAGGACCCGCAGAAAGAGCAGTTCACCCACATGGAGCGGGTATCCATTTTGTACGGTGAGATCACCTGGCAATTCATGGATGGCAACATCGAATATGTGGATTCGTGGGTCTCGTCGCGGTAGAGGCGCTGCGCGTTGCGGCCATGAGGCGCACCCATCAGCAACGAGGAGGCACCGGATAGCGACCCGTCCCGCATGGAAGCAAGTGTCTTTGATGTGCTTACTGGCTCGTTCGTGGAGGATCGCCCGATTGCTTCCGTAGGCGAGGAGCGCCATCGGTTCCTGAGCGTGATGAGCAATCTGAACCGGCTCTTTAATTCGCGGCAGGGGTCGGTGAAGCACCTGCCTGACTATGGATTGCCCGACATCTCGACGGTCTACCGGGAGGCGCCGCGCTCCATCGATGAGTTGCGGCGGTCCATCAAGCAGGTCGTCCAGAAGTACGAGCCGCGTCTGCATCGGGTGCATGTCGAGCACCAGGACACAGACGCGCTCGACATGCGGCTCACTTTCCTGCTAACGGCCGAGATGAGCGACGGCCGGCGCGTGCAGTTTCGAACCACGTTCGAGTCGCAGGACACGGCCCACGTACGCCCGGCGGATCGGTTTTGATGCGCGGGGGGCGGTGGACGCTCCGGCCCCGCTGGGCGTGAACGAGATAGTCTCCCATCACCGGATAGCTTGCTGAGACGATGACGCGCCGCTACTACGAAGAGGAGATGCGCTATCTGCACGAGGCGGCGAAGGTGTTTGCCAAGGCGCATCCTGAGCAGGCGCGCTACCTGAATGCCGACAGCGTGTCGGATCGGGATCCGTACGTGGAGCGGCTGTTCGAGGGGTTTGCGTTCCTAGCCGGACGCATCCACAAGCGGTTGGACGATGAGATGTCGGAGTACACCGAAAGTCTCATCCAACTGTTGCATCCTCACGCACTGAAGCCGGTGCCTGCGTGCAGCATCGTCGAGTTCCAGGCCGAGCCGGGTTTGGTGCAGGAGACGACCGTGTTGGAGAAGGGTATCGAGGTGCGGTCCGATCCCGTCGGCGACGAGCGCACCCGGTGCCGTTTTACCACCACGCAAGATGTTCGGCTTCAGCCCATTCACCTGCGCGACGTGTCGCTGCACTACACGCCCGATCAGACCAGCAGCGTCCGGCTGCAGTTTGCGCTCGATCAAGGAGTCAGCTACGACCAGCTCACGTTGAGTCCGCTCCGGCTGTACTTCCACGCCGACGCCGCGACGGCCTCGACGATGCATCTGTTCTTTACGCGGCGGGTGCGTCGCATCGAGATCTCCACGCTGGACGGGGCCTCGTCCACGGCTGTGCCGGGCCAAGAGGGGGTGGAGCCCGCCGGGCTGGCGCCGGAGGACGCGCTCCTCCCTGGGAGCCCGTACTCGTTCTCCGGGTTTCGGCTCGTGCAGGAGTATCTCTGCTTCCGTCGCAAACTCTGGTTCGTCGACCTGAAGGGCTTCGAGCGGATCACGCCCGATGAAGACCCGGAGGGCGTTCACGTCGAGGTCTTTTTCGATCGGCCCTTTCCGGAGGCGCGCCGCTTCGAGACGGACAACGTTCGGTTGCACTGCACGCCCGTCGTCAATCTGTTTTCGACCGACGCGGAGCCCATTCGCATAGAGGGAGAAAGCGCAGAGCATCGAGTGGTGCCCAGTACGCAGTACCGGCGCAGTATCGAGGCCTACGACATTCAAAAGGTCGTCGGCATCGAGGAGGTGACCGGAGACCGGCATGAGTACGCGCCCTTTTTTACGTTTCAGCATGGCGCTGCGGGGGCGCACACGAACGGGACTGCCCGTCCGCAAAACGAGTCGGGCCGTTACTACACCACGAGCCGTCGCGTGGGGCCGTCTGACCGGCCGTCCATTTACCTTATGCTCAGCGATGCCCACCTGCGATCGCTTGCCGACATTCCGGCCGAGACGCTGTCGTTGGAGGTGCGGTGCACCAACGGCGATCTGCCGCGCCGAGCGCTCAAGGAGGGCATGATCAACCAACTGGCGCCCGAGGTCCCCACCATCGCCCAGCCCAGAAACCTCACGCAGCCCACGCTCATCCGGTACCCGTCCAACCAGCGCGAGTCGGACTTCTTCTGGAAGCTCATCTCGCACTGGTCCTACAACTACCGCTCGGTGGCCGACCAGAACGCGCTCGTGGGGCTTTTGAGGCTGTACGATTGGACCGGGTCGAGTGCCAACCGGCGTCGGATGGAGGGCATCCGAGACGTGCGCTGGGCACCGAAGGAGATCATCGACCGGGGGGCTGTGTTGCGCGGCGCCGAGGTGACTATCGAGGTCGAAGAGGGCCACTTCGCTGATGAAGGCGACCTGTGCCTGTTCGGGCTTGTGATGAGCACCTTCCTGTCCACGTACGCCACCATTAACTCCTTCGTGCACCTCGTCATCGTGACCACGCCTTCAGAGAAGCGATACGCATGGACACCGAATCGTGGCACTCATCCGAATCTGTAGCTGCTCCTGCTGGGGAGGAGGCCTCGGAGGCCGGCGCGTCTTTTCCGGAGCATGGCGTCTTCGGCCGCCTGTTTCGCGAAGGGCATCGCTTTGGATTTTTCCAGGCGGTTCGCTTGCTCGAACAGCTGTCCGAGGACGCCCCGGCGCCGGGCGAGACACCGGACATCCGCAGCGAACGCATCCGCTTCCGGCCGGACACGGCGCTCGTCTTTCCGGCAACGGATGTGAAGCGTGTGGCCCGTGATGAGGACGGCCGCGTGGATGTGATTGCCACGTTCATGGGGCTGTATGGCATCGACTCCCCGCTGCCGTACTACTTCTACGATGACCTGGCCACGGAGCACGAGGACACCGTCGCGCATCGCGACTTCCTCGACATCTTTAACCATCGCCTCTACGCGTTTTTCTATCGCGCGTGGAAGAAGTATCGACCGGGCTTGCACCACCGTCCGGAGGAGCGCGACGGGCCGTCGACTCGGTTTCTGGCGCTGGCCGGACTGGGGACGCCGCACGCCCTGGACGAGCCGCCTGTTCCCTCGATGCGGCTCGCGGCCCTGGCCGGTCACTTCGGGCGGCGCGTGCGCAACGCAGAAGGGCTGAAGTCGGTGCTGCAGGTTTTGCTGGATGGTATCCCCGTCGACGTGATCGAGAACGTGCCTCGCTGGGTGCCCATCCGCACGCGTCCGGCGCTTGGGGGGGGCAATGGGGCGCCGCGCTTGGGGCGCAACGCCACCATCGGCGAGCAGGTGTACGACCGATCGGGCAAATTCCGCATCCGTCTCGGGCCGATGGGGGTCGACGACTATCTGGCGCTCCTGCCGGGTGGCGACCGCGCCGAGACGGTGCGCCAGCTCGTGCGCATGTACGCCCCGGACTATCTCGACTTTGACCTGGCGTTGCATGTGCGCTCCGATGAATTACCGACGACCCAGTTGGGTGATGCGACCGCCAAGTTGGGCTTGACCACGAGCCTGGGGCAGCCGCGCACGGCCTCCATCAAGCGCGTCGTTGAGTACGAGCCGTGAGGCGCGCACGGGGCCGCGGCGAGCGCGCCGCCTGATTCTACAGACATCACACAAAGGCTTTTCTTCTATGATTACTGAAGATCTCAAAAAGCTCCTCCAGAAACTCAACGACCGGCTCACGCGCGGTCTCGAAGCCGCTGCTGGGTTTGCAATTAACCGGGAGCACTACGAGGTGGCCATCGAGCACCTGCTCCTCAAGCTGCTCGACGAAGGCGGGGGCGACCTGGCCCAGATCTTCGATCACTTCGGCATTGAGGGGGGGCGCGTGCAAGAGGCGCTCCAGCATCAGCTGGAATCGTTCCGTACGGGCAACACGGGCCGCCCCGCCTTCTCGCCGGCGCTGCTGGACCTGATCGAGTCGGCCTGGCTGGTGGCCTCGGTGCATCACGGCTACGCCGAGGTCCGCTCGGGGACGTTGCTTGAAGCGATGCTGCACAGCGATGCGCTCAAGGGTGCGCCGTACATGGACGTGCTGCAGCCCATCAAGAAGGAGGAACTGCGCGAGGCGTTCATGGACATCGTCGCGGGCTCGTCCGAGGAGGCGGCCCGGCGCGCCACCGGCGACGGCCTCGCGGCCGACAGGCAGGCGGACAGCGACGGCGAGGCGCTCGAACAGTTCACCGTCAACTTCACCCGCGACGCGCGCGAGGGCAAGATCGACCCCATCTTCGGGCGCAACAAGGAGATCCGACAGATCATCGACATCCTCAGCCGCCGCCGCAAGAACAACCCCATCCTAGTGGGCGAAGCGGGCGTTGGGAAGACGGCCGTCGTGGAGGGGCTTGCGCTCCGCATCGCCGAGGGCGACGTGCCCGAGATCCTGCAGGAGGTCGAGATCCGCTCGCTTGACCTGGGGCTGCTGAAGGCGGGCGCCAGCGTGAAGGGCGAGTTCGAGAACCGGCTCAAGTCCGTCATCCAGCAGGTGCGTGAGGCGGCCAAGCCGACGGTCCTCTTCATCGACGAGGCGCACACGCTGATCGGCGCGGGGGGCAGCGAAGGTACGGGTGACGCGGCCAACCTGCTGAAGCCGGCGCTGGCGCGGGGCGAACTGCGCACCGTCGCGGCTACGACCTGGTCCGAGTACAAAAAGTACATCGAGAAGGACCCGGCGCTGGAGCGGCGCTTCCAACTCGTCAAGATCGAAGAGCCCTCCGTCGAGGATGCGGCCGTCATGCTCCGTGGCATCAAGGGCGTGTACGAGGAACACCACAACGTGCAGATTACCGACGAGGCGGTGGACGCCACGGCCGAGTTGGCGGGCCGCTACATCACCGGGCGGCAGCTGCCCGACAAGGCCGTCGACCTGCTCGACACAGCGGCGGCGCGCGTCAAGATGACGCTGACAGCTCGCCCGGGCCGCCTGGACGACCTCGACCGGCAACTGCAGAACCTCGACATCGAAATCAACGGCATCCAGCGCGATCTCGACTCCGGCCTCCGCGACGACACCGCGGAGCTGAGCGAGCTCAAGCGGCAGCGCGATGCCGTCCACACGGAGCGCGACGAGATCGAAGCGCAGTGGCAGCGCGAAAAAGAGCTCGTTCGCCAGATTGTCGAGAAGCGCGAGCAGCTGCTAATGGCCGCCCCCGTTTCGACCAACGGTGAGGCAGATGCCGAGGAGGCCGACGGCGCCGCCCGCGACGACCTGCAGGCGCTGCACGCCGACCTGGCCGACCTGCAGGGCGAGCGGCCCATGGTGCACTCCGAGGTCGACGAGCACATCGCCGCCGAGGTCGTCTCCGACTGGACGGGGATTCCCGTGGGCAACATGCTCAAGGACGAGGCGGCCACATTGCTGGACCTCGAATCGCATCTGGGCGAGCACATCCTTGGTCAGCCGGCAGCCATTGAGGAGGTGTCCGAGGCGGTGCGCACCACGAAGGCCAGCCTGGGCAACCCCGACGCGCCGCTGGGTGTGTTCTTGTTTGTCGGACCGAGCGGCGTCGGCAAGACCGAGACGGCGCTCAAGCTGGCCGACACGCTCTTTGGCGGCGAGCGCTTCCTCACGACGATCAACATGTCCGAGTATCAGGAGAAGCACACCGTGGCCCAGCTCAAGGGTTCGCCGCCGGGGTACGTGGGGTACGGCGAGGGCGGCGTGCTTACCGAAGCCGTACGTCAGCGCCCGTACTCCGTCGTGCTCCTCGACGAGGTCGAGAAGGCCCATCGCGACGTGATGAACCTGTTCTACCAGGTCTTCGACAAAGGCTTTATGCGCGACGGCGAGGGGCGGGAGATCAACTTCCGTAACACGATCATCATCATGACCTCGAACCTCGCCTCCGACACGATCACGCGCCTCGGTCAGGATGACGACCGGCCCACGCCCGAGCAGGTGCGCGAGGCTATCCACCCGATGCTCGTCGACCATTTTCAGCCGGCGCTCCTGGCGCGGATGCGCGTCATCCCCTACTATCCGCTCGACAAAAACACGATGCAGGGCATCACCGAGATCAAGCTCGGGAAGATTGCCGAACGGCTCCGCGACGCCCACGACATCGACTTCAGCTACGACCCCGACGTGGTCGACCGCATCGCAGCCCGGTGCACGCAGGTGGATGCTGGGGCGCGCAACATCGACTTTATCATCAACCGAACCGTTTTGCCTGAGGCCGCGCGCACACTCATCGCTCGAATGGCCGAGGACGAAATGCCCGACCAGATCGTGCTCGGCCTTGACGACGAGGGAGACTTCACCTACGCGGTTGCGTGACAAGGCGCGGCCGGCCTGGGGGACGGTACCCTTTCTACTGCTTTACTGAATTGCTTTCGCGGTACGGACTTATGGCTACGTTTTCTCAGCGTCATGCGAATGTTGCTCGCTATCATTTTGAGGCGTCTCAACTGGCCCCTGAGACTTTCGAGGTGGTTCGTTTCCAGGGCACCGAAGGGTTGTCTACGCTGTTCGCGTTCGAGTTGGAGCTGATCGCGCAAGATCCCGACCTCGACTTTGCGAAGATCGTCAACCAGCCGGCCACGTTCACCATGAAACGGGACGACGAGCCGGTTCCAGTCAATGGCATCGTCACCGACTTCGTGCAGGACGGCCGCACGACGGACTACGTGGGCTACCGGGCGACGCTGCGCCCGCGGCTGTGGCGCCTCTCGCTCAGCTTCCAGAGTCGTATCTTTCAGGAGATGACCGTCGACGAGATCCTGCGCGCCGTGTTCGACGAGAGCGGGTTCACGTCGAACGACTATCGCTTCGACCTGCAAGCCAGCTATCCCCCGTCGGAGTACTGCGTGCAGTACCAAGAGACCGACTTCGCCTTCGTGAGTCGCCTGATGGAGACTGAGGGCCTCTATTATTTCTTCGAGCACAGCGAGGGGCGTGACGTGGTCGTGGTCACCGACCACCGCGGTGCGCACACGCCCATCGCTGATCCGACCACGCTCCGCTTCCATCAGGGCGCCGGGATGGTGGAAGCAGATACCGAGACGATTCGCCGATTCACGTGCCGCGAGCAGATCGTGACCGGGACGGTGCAGCTTCGGGATTACAACTACGAGACGCCCGAGACGATGACCGTCGAGTCGCAGATCAACAGCCAGATGCCGGGCACGCGCTACGAATACGGCGGCGGGTTTGGCGACGCGAGCGAGGGCGAGCGCATTGCCAAGGTGCGCAACGAGGAGATCGAGGCGCAGCGGCGCGTGATGACCGGGCGCAGCAACAGCGCAGGCCTGCGCAGCGGCTACCA
Organism: uncultured Rhodothermales bacterium; assembly: GCA_964345285.1. Classification (GTDB taxonomy): domain Bacteria; phylum Bacteroidota; class Rhodothermia; order Rhodothermales; family Salinibacteraceae; genus JAAAPH01. Next base: position 3,469 of record CAYFQN010000032.1, on the reverse strand, counting down.
GTTCTCGCTGCACGGGCACTTCCGCGACGGCCTGAACGAGGACTATCTGATCACGCGCGTCGAGCACGAGGGGTCGCAGCGGAAGGGGCTCAATCTCGACCTCAACGAACCGGCCGCCCGCCAGGACGGAAGCAACGGGCAAGACGGGGCCGGTGAGCCCGGGTATCGCAACGCGTTCACCTGCATCCCCGCGGAGGTGCAGTACCGTCCGCCGCGCGTCACGCCCGAACCGGACGTTCCCGGCGTGATCACCGCACGCATCGAGAGCGCCGGCGGCGACTACGCCTACATCGACGATCAGGGCCGCTACCGCGCGCAGATGCACTTCGACACGCGCGACCGCTCCGACGGCACGGCGACGCTGCCGATCCGCATGAAGCAGGCCTATGCGGGATCCAACTACGGCATCCACTTCCCGAATCACGCCGACGCGGAGATGATTCTGGCGCACGTGAACGGCGATTTGAACCGGCCCATCGCGCTCGGTACGGTGCCCAACCCGTCGCAGAAGTCGCCGTCCGTGGCCAAAAACAAGATGCAGAACGTCATTCGCACGCATGCGGGCAACCAGCTCGTGATGGACGACACGATCGACAAGGCACAGGTCACGCTCGAATCGGCGGATCAGAATACGGTGCTGCTCGACGACAAAGACGACCGCATCCGCGTTGCCACCACCAACAAGCACACGGCCACGCTCGACGACAAAAACAAAAACATCAAGATCCAGACGAAGGACGGTCACTTCGCGATCTTGGACGACAAGAACAAGAAGGTCACCGTGCAGAGCAAGAAGGGCCACGTCATCAGTATCAACGACGAAAAAGGCAGCATCACGCTCGCTGACAAGGACGGGAAGAACAGCTTCACCATCGACATCAAAAACGAGAAGCTGGTCATCAAAACCGACAACGGTGACATCGACCTGCACGCGCCGAAGGGCACCATCGACATCCAGGCGACCAAGCTCAACGTGAAGACGAAGGGCGACACCAAGATCGAGGCGGCCAACATCACCTCCAAGGCGAAGTCGGCGCACAAGACGGAGGGCAACAACGTCAGCGTGAAGGCCAACATGGAGTACAAGCAGCAGGGCATGAACGTGACGTCGAAGGCCTCGATGGCCCACAAAATTCAGGGCACGCAGGTAAGCTCGAAGGGCTCCGCCAAAAACGACATGCAAGGCGCGATGGTGAGCGTGAAGGCGAGTGGCATCAACCAGATTCAAGGCAGTCTCGTGAAGATCAATTAGGCGATCCATCGCCCCGGCATCGCGCCCCTCCATGTATGATAAACCCTGCACCCTCTTCTTTCCACGCAGCGCCTGGCCCCGGATCGGCGCGGACCTACCGCGCCGACGGCTTTACGCTGGACGTGCATCCCGACTGGACGGACAAGACGGTGTTCGTGTTGGAGGGGCCGAACGAGCACGGGTTGCAGCACAACCTCACGATCAACGTAGATCGGAAAGCAGACGCCATTGGGCTCATCGATTACGCCGACGTGCACATCGAGAATCAGTTGGAGACGCTCCGCGGTTGCCGGCTGCTCAAGAAGGGCCTCACGCGGCTCGACAACGAGATGCCCGCGTACCGCGCCATCTTCGTGTGGTACCCGACGGACGAGCGCCGCATCTACCAAGATCAGCTATTTGTTCTGCACGACGGTGTGGGATACAAGCTCATCGCCCACTTCACCAAGAAGACGCGGAAGACGATCGGCCCAAGCGTCGAGCGCGCCATGCGCAGCTTCGAACCGATGGAGAATGAGTAAGTGGCGAGTAGCGAATGGGAAGTAGCGAATGGGGAGTAGGGAAGAGGGAAGGGGAGTCGAGGAGACGAAGAGAGGAATGAATGGAAACGATGATGAGTAGAGGTTTGAGAATATAGCGTGGGGGAGAAGGAGAGAGGCCGCGCAGGGGCTTATCGCAACAAGCCTACGTTGCTGACGACCAGCGGAGACGCAATCCAAAATCCAGAATTCAAAATCGACAATCGGAATGAGTAAGCCGGCGGCCCGGATCGGGGACATGACCGCGCACGGAGGGACCATCACGATCGGCCAGCCCACCGTGCTGATCGGCGGGATGCCGGCCGCGCGCGTCGGCGACATGCACGTGTGCCCGATGGTGAACCCGGGTGTGCCGCCGCCCCCGCACGTGGGCGGCCCGGTGGCGATGGGCAGCAGCGGTGTGCTGATCGGCGGGATGCCGGCCGCGCGGATGGGCGACATGGCCACCTGCGCCGGCCCGCCTGACTCCATCGTGATGGGCTGCTTCACCGTGCTGATCGGCGAGGTCGGGTCGGGTGCGGCCGGTGGAGGCGGCGGGGGCGGCAGCAGCGCGGCGGCGGCCCAAGCCAGCGCGGCGACGGCGCAGTTCGACAACAACGAGGCAACCACGAAAGAGGAGGACTGGGTCGAGTTTGAGTTCGTCGACGAGGCGGGCCTGCCCGTGAGCGGGGTGCCGTACGCGTTCGAAGACCCGGACGGCAACGTGTCAGAGGGGACGCTTCGCATGGACGGCACGGTCCGCCGCGACGCCCTCTCCGAGGGGCAGGGCACGGTGGTGCTGATGGAGGTGAGTCAAGCCCAGTGGTCGAAGGACACGGCCAAGGTGGGAGACGAGGTGAAGATGACGGCGAAGGTCGACGGCTTCGACGACGGCACAGAGGCGCTCTTTCAGATCTTCAAGCGCGACGCCTCAGGTCCTGACGTCGTGGTTGACGAGGTGACGGCCCAAGTCCAGGGAACCAAGGTGGAGGCAACGTGGACGTACACGCGCGGCGAAGAGGAGCGCGAGGTGACCGTGCCTGACGAAGGGGCCTCTGGCGTGCAGACTACGCAGGCGTACGCGGCTCCCCAGTATTATTTTGAGGCGATCGTAGAAGGCTATCGGGCGCGTTCCGGGCTGCTGTACTACGAAGACCAGATCGACATTGCGGTGCAGGACGACGAGGGCAATCCCCTTGCCGGCGAAGATTACATCCTCTACGTCTCAAACGGAGCGGTGCGCCGCGGCACCCTGAACGGGCAGGGCCGGCTGCAGGAAGACAACATTCCGGCCGGATTCTGTCACGCTTGCTTCCCGAATCTCCCTAACGTCGAAGCAGGGCGCTAGCATGAGAGAGGGGCGGGCCGGAGGAGTGACGAATTGAGCAACGGAAGCGCCATTACGCCGACATCTTGGACGGTATGAAGGGCAAAGACCTCATCAACATTACGCGGCGCCAGTTTGGGAAGATCGCCAACCTGATCTCTAACAAGAAGCACGAGGTTCAGGTCAAGACGAAGTTCAAGGCGCACCTGCTCGAAGTGGAAGATGTCAACTTTCACCACGACAGCGCCGTGTTTTTGCCCGACTACGGCCCCCAGGCGTCGCAGGACGGTACGGATCCGCAGAACCGCTTGACGGGGTTGGCCGTGCTCCAAGCGTGCTACGCGCATGCCAAGCAGTGTCCCGAGCAGTCCG
>CAYFQN010000031.1:0-19874 GCA_964345285.1 uncultured Rhodothermales bacterium | reverse complement strand
TGCGCGAGATCCACGAAGTCGCAGGTCGCAGACAGTCCGCCAAACAGCTTCTGAAGTTAACAATTAAAAAATATGCGGGTTGTGCTGTCTATGTGCAACGCGTACGCCCGTTGCCATACGCTTCTTAGGTGTCATCAGATTAGGTGTCATCAGATGGCGCACATGAGTTGCGGAAGGTACGAGGCTTATGCATGAAAGCAAACGAGGGCTCACCGTGCCGTTTGCCCCACCGATCCCATGGTTAGGGGGGCAGCTGTTCATAATGAAATGGTAACTGATGGTATTTGATCTTGGATCAATAAATTGGTTTAAATAGCTCAAGTATTGAATATATGTAAATTAAATTACCGAGCAAACGCTCGATATGATGGACCCTCAGACACCCACCGAACTCGTGGTTTTTGATATGGCCGGGACCACGGTGTATGACGACGATTTTGTTCATCGCGCGCTCCAAGACGCGCTCCTCCATGCCGGGGTGGATGCCAAGCGGGACGACATCAATGCGGTGATGGGGCGACCCAAGCCGCTCGCCATCCGCGAGTTCTTGAAGACCCAGCATGAGGACCCAAAGGCGCTGGATGATGCTGTTACGGAGGCGCATGATGACTTCATCGAGCGAATGAACCGGTTTTACGCGTCGGACCCGGCTGTCCGCGAGATCGACGGCGTCAGCGGCCTGTTCGCGCAGCTGCAGGACGCCGGCATCAAGGTCGGCCTCGACACCGGCTTTAGCCGCTCCACGGCCGACGTTATCATCGACCGCCTCGGGTGGGACGACGCAGGACTCCTCGACGCTTCCGTGACGAGCGATGAAGTGGAAAACGGGCGCCCGGCGCCGGACATGATTTATCACCTCATGGAAGCGACGGGCGTCGACGATGTTGAGCGTGTCGTGAAGCTGGGCGATGCGCCGTCGGATCTGCAGGAGGGCGACCGCGCTGGTTGCCGGCTTGTGATCGGCGTCACGAAGGGCTCCCATGCCCGCGACGAGCTCGCGCCCTACCCGCATACCCACCTGATCGATACGGTGGCCGACCTGCCGGAACTGCTCTTGGCAGAGAAAGGCGCCGCGTGAGGGCTGCATGACCTGCCGGGTCGGGAGTCTCCTCATTGATTCGCTCCAGTCTGATGCCTCGCTCGAAGCGCCGCTGGCAAGCCGCAACGCTGCTCTCCCTCGTCGTAGGCTACGCCGGCTACTACGTATGCCGGTCGAACCTCTCGGTGGCCACCCCGCTTCTGCTTGACGCGTTCGGGGAGCAGGGGATCGACAAGGCCTGGATCGGCTTCATCTCGTCGGTGGGCGTCACCTTCTACGCGATCGGCAAGCTCATCAACGGTACGCTCACTGATTTTGTGGGGGGACGGCGTATCTTTTTGTTCGGGATGGTTGGCTCGATCGTCGCGACTATCGCCTTTGGACTCGGAGCCGGCGTCGTGGTCTTTGTCATCGCGTGGTCCGCCAACCGCTTCACCCAGTCGATGGGGTGGCCCGGACTGGTGAAGGTCGTCGCGCAGTGGTTCTCACACCAGTCGTACGGCCGGGTAATGGGCTTTTTGAGCCTCAGCTTTCTCTTCGGCGATGCCGCCGCACGGCTTGTCCTCGGTGAGTTCATTGACTACGGTTTCGGTTGGCAGTATGTCTTCTTTTTCTCGGCGGCTATTCTAGGAGGAATCGCACTTATCAATCACTTCACGCTGAAGGGCAGCCCAGTAGAACTAGGGTTTGAGACGACGGTAGTCAATCCGAAAAATCTCTTCGGAAGCGACGGCGACACGACGCGGCCGCAAGACGTGGCCAACCTGCTCGGCCCGCTCCTGCGAAGTCGCTCGTTTTGGATCGTGATGTTCATGTCAGCTGGCATGACGCTCATCCGGCAGTCGTTCACGTTTTGGACGCCAACGTTTCTCGTGGAGGTGGCCGGAATGTCAAACAGTGGCGCCGCGCAATACAGCCTGCTGTACCCGCTTGTCGGTGGATTTTCGGTGCTCTTCGTGGGGCACGCCTCTGATCGGTGGACAGCGGGCCGCCGCGGGCTGGTGATGACGTTGGTGCTTGCGCCGCTCGTGCCAACCCTGCTCGTCATGAGCACGCTAGAGACAACGGGCACGCTCGTGCCGCTGCTTCTCGTGTCGACCTCCGCGTTCATGCTGATTGGGCCCTATTCGTTTCTCTCCGGCGCTATGGCCCTCGACCTAGGCGGTAAGAAAGGGAGCTCGACGGCCTCCGGCTTTATCGATGGCGCTGGGTACGCGGGGGCCATTCTCTCGGGCTGGGCCGTCGGCTGGGTCGCGCAGCATTTGGGCTGGAACTGGGTGTTCGTCGCGCTGGCTATCGTGGCGACACTGACGCTCGTTGCCGCCTTCGTATACTGGCGCCACTATGAACAGAGCGTGCCCTCGGTCGCTGAGGCCGCCACGGCCAACTCGTCCGACATGAAGGCCTAGTTTCTACTTGTAGCCTCGCTCAGGTTAGTCTCGTTCACGCTCCAAACTGGATCAGGTCCTACGTCCCCATGCGAGACGTACGTCGAGATGCTTCCCGAAGATCTACGGGCGAGTGTGGATGCTCGCATAGGGAGGCCGTCCTCAGCCAGTTGCTGGTTCGGATGCTGCACGCTGTATGGATAGGCGCCATGGTCTGGGTAGCAACGGCATGTAATGTTGCTCGGGCGCAGCCGAAGGCAGCGGACGCCTACCGAATCGCTGTTTTGAGATTCCTTCGTCAGGACGAACCTGCACCCGCCCTCACCTTCGCTGACTTTATTCAGGTGCCGGATGGGCTTGTTCAACCGGCGGGTGCCGCGATGGTCAGCCACTGCTGACTCGTGCCGGCGACGTGTCCCGGTCGAAAAATTTTCGCTCCCAAACATAAACGACCCCGTTTACCTCACCATATCCCACTTGTGATGGCAGATCGACTCGTTGTTGTAGGAAGCGGAATCGTTGGCCTTGCGCACGCCAAAATTGCTCACGAGCGCGGGTGGGCGGTCACCGTGCTCGAACGGAACCCCCAGCCACGTGGCGCCTCGGTGCGCAACTTCGGGACGCTTTGGCCGATCGGACAGTCGCGCGGCCCGCGCCGCGAGCGCGCCCTGCGGTCCATGCGTCACTGGTGCGCAGTGAGTGATGCTGCTGGGTTTTGGCTGGCGCCCTCGGGGTCGCTCCACCTCGCCTACCTGGAGGAAGGGTGGCGCGTGTTGCAGGAGTACGCCGCCGAGGCGGAGCCGGACGAGGAGGTGTCGCTGCTTCCGGCATACAGGGCCACCGAGCGGTTCTCATCGATTGAGCCGTCCGGACTGAAGGGGGCGCTCTACAGCGCGAGCGAGGCGACCGTGCAGCCGCCTGAAGCCATTTTACGGCTGATCACGTGGCTGGAAGCGGAGGGCGTCACCTTCCAATTCGGACACCCCGTGGTGGAAGTGGAGGCTCACAGGGCACGCCTGAGTGGTGGTACCACCGTGCCCTTCGATCGCCTCGTCGTCTGCTGCGGCACGGTGGTCAACCTGCTATACGTGGATGCGCTAGAGGCAGCGGGCGGCAGGCCCTGCCAAATCCAGATGATGCGCGTCGTTCCAGAGCGTGAGGGTGTCAACATCGATCCCATCTTGGCCGCTGACCTGACGCTTCGACACTACGCGTGCTTTCAGGATTGCCCGTCGATCGGTGCGCTCCGGAGACGCATCGAAGCGGAGATGCCCTTCCACGAGGACTGGGGTATCCACGTGCTCGTCGCCCAGCACGCTGACGGAACCATCGCCCTAGGTGACTCCCACGAGTACGGCGAAACGCCGACCATCGGCAGTCGGGTGGACATCGACCAGGCCGTGCTCCAGTATTTGGACACTATGACCGCACTCGGCCCCCTCACCATCCAGAAGTACTGGACGGGCTCCTACCTGAAAGCGCCTGAGGGAGAAGCATTTATCCACCTCCAGCCGGAGCCGAACGTCGATGTGGTAACGGGCCTCGGCGGAGCAGGGATGACGCTATCTTTCGGATTGGCTGAAGAGATCATCTCCGCTTGGTGAAAGGGTTCGGTGCCGATTAGCGCACCCGCGTCGCCATCTGGCAAGCAGTCTCAAGTACTCAATGATATTGCCATTTACTCCTGTTTCCCAACTGCAATGAATACGGATTCAATTGAAGCCGCCGTTTTCCACAATCCTGAAAAGGGGATTAAGCTTACTCGATTCGACCGTCCGAGGCTTGAAGAAGGCGCTGCTCTCGTTCAGATCAGCTGTTGCACCGTTTGCGGGTCGGACGTCCACACCTACACGGGCAACCGAATTGAGCCCACGCCCGCTATCCTCGGCCACGAGATGGTGGGCCGCATCGCCGCGATCGGTGGGAGAGGCTTAACGGACTATTGCGGCGATCCGCTTGCCATAGGCGACCGCGTGACGTGGTCCATGCAGGTGACGTGCGGCGAATGCTTCTACTGCACGCACGACATTCCTCAAAAGTGCGAGAGCTTGTTTAAGTACGGGCACGCCGCCATTTCTGAAACCCACGTGCTGAGTGGCGGGCTCACCGAAGTGTGCCATCTCCGGCCAGGGACCACTCTCTTTCGCGTTCCCAAAGATGTGCCGGATGCCGTGGTGAGCCCTGCGAACTGCGCGACCGCCACCGTAGCCGGTGCCGTGCGGCTCGCCGGAGACCTTAATGGGCAGGTCGTACTCGTGCAGGGCGCCGGCATGTTGGGGCTGACCGCCATCGCCATGGCGGATACGGCTGGGGCTGAGGCCATCATTGCCTTCGAACGCCAGCCTGAGCGGCGCGACTGGGCACGACGGTTCGGGGCGAGTCGCGCCGTGGACCCGAGTGCAACCGGTGATCAGGGGCTGGAGACGGTGGTTGCGAACTGCTCGAAGGGGCGAGGCGCCGACGTTCTCCTCGAGTTTACCGGAGCCCCCGAGGCCACCGAGCGGGGTCTTGAAACCGTGCGCATCGGGAGCACGGCCGTCCTCGTGGGAGCCACATACCCAGGCCGGCCCTTACGTATCGAGGCCGAACAGCTCGTGCGGCGCGTGCTCACCGTCCGCGGGCTGCACAACTATGCACATCGCGACTTGGCCACAGCCGTGGAGTTTCTGTGCCGATCCCACAGCGACTATCCGTTCGAGGATGTCATCCAAGACGGGTTTTCCCTGCAAGCTGTCGACGAGGCGTTTGACGCGGCTATGGCGGGTGCATCGGCGCGCGTTGCTATTCGACCGTAGTGCTGAGGCGCCGTTGGAAGTAGACATTTAGTGCATGGCGGCGGGCGGGCCTGTTTCCGCTGTGAGCGGACGGCTCGGACCGCACCCGCGAATGGAGGGGCATCGTCGGACGCATCCCACAGGGTGCCTTGATGCGTCCACCCTGACGGCTACAACATGCTGCTCCAACCCGTCTCCGGCGATGAAATGGTAATAGCTTGTTTACACGGGCGCAATTGAGCATTAGTGAATGGTAAGGTATCGTGTACCACGAAAATGTGAGTATAAGTAAATTAGTATTACAATAATTACCAGCAGCCGCCGGTCTCTTATGCCAATCGTTGTCATCAGATGTGCTACGCCCCATGTCATCCTTCTTATCATATGCCTAGCATGCGCAACGGTAATGGGCGTACCCGCCGCGTATGCCCAACAGGTGACCGGTCAGGTGACGGATGCTCGGACGAACGAGCCGCTCCCGGGGGCCAACGTCGCCGTTCAAGGAACCACGACCGGTACCTCTACCGATAGTCTGGGCCGATACCGGATCCAGGTTCCGGCTGCCCGAGATACGCTCGTGTTTTCCTTTATTGGATACGAGTCGCGCGTTGAGGCCGTAGCGGGGCGATCCTCGATTGACGTGACCTTGGCGCCCATGGTCGGGCAGATGGAAGGGATCGTGGTGGTCGGGTACGGTACCCAAGAGGTCGAAGAAGTGACCGGATCGATCTCATCCGTGGACGGCGATGCGTTTGCTAATGAGCCGGTGACCGACGCCTCGACGGCCCTGCAGGGCCGGGCGCCTGGCGTTGAGGTCGTACGGAACGGCGGCGCCCCGGGAAGCGGCGGATCCATTCGTATTCGGGGCACCGGCACGGTGAACAGCGCGGGGCCGCTGGTCGTGATCGACGGCGTGCCGGGGGGGTCCCTCAGCGATCTTGATCCGCAGGACATCGCCTCCATCGAGGTGTTGAAAGACGCATCTGCAGCGGCGATCTACGGCAATCGTGCCGCGAACGGCGTGGTACTCGTATCGACGAATCGCGGGCGGTATAATCAGGACCTGACCGTCGACGTCTCGTCATCGGTAGGCCGCTCGACACCGATCAACACTATCGACATGCTGGAGGCACCGGAGGTTGCTGAGCTTAAACGAGAGCGGTACGTGAACGATGGGCTAGAGGTCAACCCGATCTGGCAGGTAGACTCGCTCCATCGTCAGCGGACGAACTGGCAGGACGCCCTAATGGGAACGGGGAATGTCCAGAAATTCAACCTGTCGATCCGAGGAGGCAGCGAACGGTCGGCCTTTTCCATCTCGGCGGGGGTCTTCAACGAGGATGGAATGATCGAGAGCTCGTTCTTTGAGCGGTATTCGCTCCGTTTCAACTCCGATCATCGCATCGGCCGCGTCCTCGATATCAAGCAGAATCTACAGCTCACCCGGGCGCGCGAGAATTTTCTCAACACGCTCTCGGCGCAAAGCGGCGTGATATGGAGCGCGATCCGGTTTCATCCAGGTTTTCCCGTGCGCTGGCCCGATGGCGACTACAGTTCGTCGCAGCTCAGCAGCGAGTTTGGAGACATCAATAATCCTATCTTTACGGTAAACACCGAAGACGAGGTGACGACACGCAATCGCCTATTAGGGAATGTGGAGGGCGAGCTCGACCTCATCGGGGGGCTTTCCCTGAAAGCAAACGCCGGCTTGGAATACACGGCGAGCGATTACTACGATTTCGATGTCGTCATCGACGGTCAGATCCGTGCCAACTCTCGGAATGACTTGGAACGCAGGTTCAACGAGGCGTACTCGCTGCTCGGCGAACTGTCGCTGAATTACGACGCCCAGTTTGCCGACGCCCACGACGTGGACCTGCTGGCCGGCTATTCGCAGCAAACGTTCGAGTCGGACTTCTACAGCGCTCAGCGGCTCGACTTTACGGACGAGTCGCCCAGTCAGCGCGTGCTGACGAGCGGAAGCACCATCGCGGACGCAAATGGCAACCGGACCGATGATGGGCTCCAGTCCGTGTTCGGACGGGTCAACTATGCATTCGCCGACAAGTACCTGCTCACGGCGAGTTTCCGCGCTGATGGGTCATCACGGTTTGCCGAAGCGAACCGCTGGGGGTATTTCCCGGCGGCCTCGGTGGGCTGGCGCATCGCGGAGGAGCCGTTTCTTCAGCAACTGCTTCCCTCCGTGAGCACCCTTAAGCTCAGCGCGGGGTGGGGACGTTCGGGCAACCAGTCGGTCGCTCGCCTCCAGTACCTAGCGCTCTTCCAGCGCGGGGCGCGCTACTCGTTTGGGGGCAACGAGGTCGTCGGTGCCAACCAGGTGCGCATCGCCAATAAGGATATCTCATGGGAGGTGGCAGAGATGACCAATGTAGGGCTTGACATCGGGCTCTTCAACGACCGGTGGACAGCGAAGGCCGAGTACTTCATCAAGGATACCGAGGATATGCTCCTCGCGCCCCCGACGATAGGCACAGTGGGCACGGCCTCGATTCCCGACGTGAACGTCGGAGAGGTGCGCAACCAGGGCCTTGAGCTTTCGCTCGGCTACGACACCGGGGTCGGCCCGGTCGATCTAAGCCTCTCTGGGAATGCGTCCTTCATAGAAAACGAGGTGCGGAGCCTCAACGAAGAATTTCTCGGTTCACGGCGCTATGGGCGTCCGAATGCAGAGATCGCGCGCACCTTCGAGGGCGAACCCATCGCTACATTCTATGGATGGCGCACCGATGGCCTTTACCAGCGGCAGGAAGAGATCGACACCGATCCGTTTCTGGCCAACGATCCGCGCAAGGCCGATATCCGTCCCGGGGACGTCCGGTTCATCGACCTAAATGGTGACGGGCGGATTGACGGCGATGACCGGGAGATTATTGGCGACCCGCACCCGGACATGACCTACGGCGTCACGCTCCAAGCGCGCTATTCAGGATTCGATTTGACCATGTTCTTTCTGGGTGCGATCGGCGCTGACATCTACAATGCCGACCGAATGCAGGGGCTCGATCCGACCTTTCCATTCAACATGTACGAGGAGACGCTCGGCCGCTGGCAGGGCGAGGGCACGAGCAACTCAATTCCACGCATGACGACGCGCCGCAACAATCTAAACCACCGCACCTCCGACCTTTTCGTCGAGTCAGGTGATTTCGTGCGCATGAAGACGCTCACGCTCGGATATGCGATTCCCACGCGCTGGACACAGCGAATCGGGCTTGACAATGCTCGCCTTTACATCACAGGACAAAACGTGTTTACACTTACGGGGTATTCAGGTCTTGATCCAGAGATCGGGTACACGGACGGCAACCTGCAGCGCAACGTGGACTTTGCCCGGTATCCACAACCACGCACCTGGACGATCGGAACCAACATTACGCTGTAAGGCCCTTACCCGCTGCAGCCGCAGCCGCAGCCGCTTGCTTCACCGTTACCGCTATGTTAGCCATGTCAGGTTTTAACCCTCCACAGCTCATGTTGTCAATCAGCCGACACCCTCTCGCTTCCATCATTGCCGCCCCTCTACTGTTGGTGGCTGCTGCATTCTTGTCAGCCTGCAGCGACGATCCGCTACAGGCGACACCGTACGGGCAGACGACCTCGGCGAACTTCTGGCGCAGCGCCGCCGACGTCGAAGCAGCCATCAATGCGGCCTACGAGCCGCTCCGATGGGAGGATTTCTACGGCCATGCCGAGCACACCTTCAGCATTCCATCGGACGATCAGTGGCGCGCTGGGGACCATTCCGAAGATCAAGCCATCGAGGATCTCACGTTCGGCCCGAACAATCCGGTGCTCGAACAGTCGTGGGAGCCCAAGTGGGAAGTCATCAGCCGGGTGAATCAGGTGCTGATCAACGTACCAGACATGGACATGCCTTCCGCTCTCAAAGATCGCATCCTAGGCGAAGCGCACTTTCTGCGCGGCTTTATGTACTGGCGTCTCGCCGTGATCTACGGCGGCGTGCCCCTGATACTGGAGGAGCAAGCCGAGGCCGGCGAATTTAACCTGCCGCGCGCCTCGCTGGAAGAAACGCGTGCCCAAATCGAACAAGACTTGCAGCAGGCAGCCCAGCTTCTTCCGCTAGAACATACCACGGAAAACCTGGGTCGCCCTACGAAAGGATCCGCGCGGGGATTCCTGACCAAACTCTACGTCTACCAAGAGCGGTGGCAAGACGCCATCCAGGTTGGCAGCCAGGTGATTAGCGGGCCATATCCCCTGGCGAGAAGCTTTCAGGACAACTTTCAAATCGAGACGGAGAACAATCCTGAGATGCTGTTTGCCGTTCAGAACACGGACGGCTGGGCAGGTTCGTCGCACAAAATCTACACGACCCCGCGTCCGTGGGGCGGATGGGATTTCCATGAGCCGACGCAGAACCTCGTTGATGAGTTCGAGGACGGTGACCCACGGCGCGATTACTCCCTCTACGAGGTTGGCGAAATGATTGATTTGGGTGGGGATCGGGGACCGACGGAATATACGTCCGACCTGTCGCAGACAGGCTACCACTTTGCCAAGTTTTCCTCGTGGCGCGAAAGCGGAGGCCTGGATGACGACCAAAACATTCCCATCCTGCGTGCGGCTGACGTCCACTTACTCGTCGCCGAGGCGAAAATTCGATCGGGTGGTAACGGCGACGCTGAGATTAATGCAGTGCGCCAGCGGGCCGGATTGCCCACCATCACCGGAGCTACCATGGAGGATCTCATCCATGAACGACGCGTCGAACTCGCCGGGGAAAATCAGCGTCACTTCGATCTCATGCGCTGGGACAAGGCGGGTATTGTCGATATCAAAGCCATTTACGGAGAGGACCGTGGCCCCTTCGATCCACCGCGCGAGTTTGAGCGGCCCAAGCATTACTTATTTGCCATTCCCCAGCGGCAGATCGACCTCAGCAACGGGGTGCTGGAACAAAATCCCGGGTACTGATGGGTCGCACCAATACGTCGCGTGATTAACACGCGATGAACATCCACGAGCAGCACGTAGGCTTGACGCGAGCATGCCGACTTGATGCCTCCACCCGACGCAGCGCCATGTAGCGGAATACAACCCGTGCTCCTCTGGGCCGGGGTGATACTGCTGTTCGCGCATGCCGTGGGTCTCGACGAGGCCTTGGCTCAGCAGCCGTCTGCCGCCGCCGAGCCCGATTTACAAGCGCGGACGAAAGGCCGACCCGTCCTAGTGGATACGGCCCTGGTTCGCACCACCCTGCCGGCAGGATCGCCTCGACCATGGACGCACCTCGACGTTCAGGATCCGGACAGCGCGTTTCACTTTGCGGTCATCGCGGACCTTACGGGCGGTTACCGAAATGGGGTGTTTCCCGCAGCGGTGGAGAAGATCAAACGATTGCATCCGGCTTTCGTCATGAGCGTTGGGGACCTCATCGAGGGCTACACAGACAACACGGCTCAGGTAAGACGCTGGTGGGATCAGTTTGACGGGTGGGTCGAGGGGCTGGATGCACCATTTTTCTACGTGCCCGGCAACCACGATGTCTCGAACCCCACCCTTCGCGCCCTATGGAGGTCTCGTCTCGGTCCTCTACACTATCACTTCGTATACAAAGACGTCCTCTTTCTCGTCCTGAACACCGAAGATACGGCAACGTCCGGCTCAGCGGCAAGCCAGGGGGCGCTGAGCAAGAAACAGGTAGACGCCGTTCGGAGCGCGTTGGAGAAGTATCCCGACGTCAGGTGGACACTGGTGTTCATGCATCGGCCTGTGTGGCGAGACGAAGACCCTTCGTTTGCAGCGGTGGAGCAATTGCTAGCGGGGCGGCGCTACACCGTATTTGCGGGTCACACTCATCGGTACCGAAAGGCGACGCGCAGAGGGCAGCCCTATTACGTGCTTGCCACGACCGGCGGAGGGAGCCGCCTCGCTGGCCCCCGGTTCGGGACGCTGGATCACATCGCGTGGATTACGATGACCACCGATGGCCCCACGGTCACAAACCTATCGCTGGATGGCATCTTGTCCGATGATCTCGTGACTGAGGCAGACGCCATGGAGCGCCGCGCATTTCTCGAAAGTACTGCGCTGACGCACGCGCCGATCTTAGCGTACGAAAGCATCCTTCATGCAGCCGAGACGGAGGTAAGCGTGCGCAATTCGACCACCACGCCGCTCAAACTAGAGGCTCGGTTCACCTACAACGCGAGCATCGTTCCCGATCGAGATCGCATCCAAGTCCGCGTTCCTCCCCGTGAGACGCAATCTATTCCGCTTCGCCTGACCATTGACTCGACGGTTGCGGTGGAGAACCTGGAGCCGCTGGAAGTCCGGTATCGGTTTGCTTCGGTTGCTGATGCCACAGACCCCTCGGCGACCGCGTTGACGTACGAAGGCACGCACGCGATTCGTGTTGAACAGGTCCGCGTGGTGCCGCGCCTTCAGGACGCAATCCGCGTCGACGGGGCCTTGGACGAGTGGACGGGAAGGCAGGCGCTTACGATAAAGCCGCCCGCTCAACTCGGATATTACGAGAAGACCTGGACGGGCTTGGACGACAGTGCGCTCGCCGCGGCCACTGCACACGACGGGACGCACCTGTACATAGCCGTTCGGGTGCGCGATGACGATCGTATGCAGAGCCCATTTCGGGCGCCCTGGGAGGAGGACGGCCTGACCGTGCACCTGCAAGGCGAGTCCCCTGACGCATCGTTGCAATTCCACGTGAGTCCGGATATGGCCGGTGCATACGGGCGCGTCCATCTTCCGGGACGCGCCTCCCGGGCCGTTGTCACACGCCGCCCGGATGGCTTCCAGGTGGAAGCCGCGCTTCCGCTTGCATCGGTGAGCGCCGATCGCCCCGTTCGCGGACAGGAACTACGACTCCAACTGATCCTCTACGACCACGACGGGACCGAAGACCAGTACAAAGGAACCAAGTATTACTGGAGGGGCGAAGGACCGGGGGCCGGGACCATCCGGCTCCAGTAGCGCCGCTCCTGATATTCCAAGCCGAACCGCACCGCCGGAGGGGGCCGGGCGGTTTCCCGCGTGCTCGCCGCTACTACTCAGAAAACTGCTCATATTCATGTGCTCTCGTACCCTCTTTGCCCTTGCTGCGCTCGTCCTTTCAGCCGCTCTCCCTGCGTGGGGGCAGCCCGACTCCACGGCGTTTGAGAGTGCGCTACAGATGGATACGGTGGCGGCCGCGCCATGGACGCATCTGAATTTTGCGAATGACCCGGGCGAGTTTCAGTTTGCCATCGTGGCCGATCGTACAGGCGGGCAGCGCAACGGTGTGTTTGGCCGCGCCATCGAGAGGCTCAACCGTCTACGCCCCGAATTTGTGATGTCGGTCGGAGACCTCATCGAAGGCTATTCGGAGGACTCGCTGGCGGTTGCCCGACAGTGGGCTGCGTTCGATTCACTCGCACAGCCTCTCGATATGCCGTTCTTCGCCCTACCGGGCAATCACGATATCAGCAATCGCATGATGCGGCGCCAATGGATGCAACGGTACGGGGCTGCGTTCTACACGTTTACGTATAAAGGCGTGCTCTTTATTGTGATGGACTCGAACGATGGCGATGGCGTCGCCATTAGTGACCGTCAAGTATCACGCATCAAAGATGCGCTTGCGGCCCACTCTGACGTGCGGTGGACCTTCGTCTTTATGCATCATCCCCTGTGGCGCTACGAGGACAGTGGTTTTGGCGAGGTCGAGTCGGCGCTCGCCGGGCGACCTCACACGGTGCTTGCAGGGCATATGCACCAGTACGAGCACGACACTCGGTCCGGTAACGAGTACATGATCCTCAGTACGACGGGTGGGGGCAGCCGCCTGCGCGGCCCGGCATTTGGCGAGTTTGACCACATCACGTGGGTCACGGTGACGAAAGAGCAAGGACCCATCTTTCTAAACCTTGCATTGGAAGGTATGGTGCGCTACGATATATCGACGCCAGAGACCATTGCCTTGGCACAGCGGCTTCAACAGAGCGCCGAGCTGGAACCGCAGGTGCTCGTCACTCCGGACGGCCAATCGGCACGCATTCAGCTTCGCCTCGCTAACCCAACCGACCGACCTCTTACGTTTCAGGCCCAGTTCTTTCATCACCATCAAGCGGACCCGTCGGTTCGGAGCATCGATCGCACCATCGACCCCGGAGAGGAACGCACAGTGCGCTTTTTGGTGAACACGTCCGGTGCAGCCATTCCCATCGGCGTGTCAAGCGACGACTCCACGTCAAAGCACGCACGGACGCCCCTTGAGCTTCAGTGGTCCATGGGCGTCGGCACCGATACCTCCCAAGACATGAAGCTGCACGGTACGCACCGCATCCCGCTCGTAGCGGCTTCGGGGGCACACGTTGCGCCAGCCCGTGATTCGTTTTTGGATACGCTCACCGTTCGCCTCTCGACGCCGCATCCTGGTACCGTCTTGCGATACACCACCGATGGTAGTACTCCGACAGCTGCGTCTCGAACATACAAGGCGCCCTTTACCTTGTCGACGACGACCACGGTGCGGATGCGCGCCTTTGGCGAGGGCGTCTTCCGGAGCGATGTTGTAAACAAAACCTTCGAAAAGGTAGCCCCTAGGCTGTCTGACAGCGTGCCCGAGGCACGTCCGGGGCTCTCCTACGCCTATTTCGAGGGGACATGGAAGCAGTTGCCGGACTTCGCCACGCTTCAACCGGTTACCACGGGCGTGGCGCATGATTTCGACGTGGAGGCTTTAGCCGCCCGTGAGGATCATTTTGGGGTTCAGTACACGGGCTTCATTGATGTCCCCACAACCGGTATGTACACATTTTACGCGCGCTCGGACGACGGGACTAAGCTCTACATTGGTGAAGAGCTCGTTGTGGACAACGATGGCTCGCACAGCGCCCAGACCGCGTCGGGCTACATCGCCTTGGAGGCCGGACGGCATCCGATCCAGATCGATTATTTTGAAGATTTTTTGGGCGAGACGCTTGAGGTCTATTACGCTGTATTCGGGGAAGAGCGCCGGACCGTCTCCTTTGAACAGCTCACCCATACGCCGGATTAAGCTCGTTGCGATCACGCGACGATACGGGACGCACTGCACATATCTTGATGCGCCAAATATGATGGAGTTCGTTCGGTTCTCGGTGGCAAAAACGAAGCTGATCGGGTGGGTCGCGGTCGTTGGTGTGTGCGCGCTGGGACTTTTCGTCGGCTGCACCCCGTCTGAACCGAGGCCCGAGCCGCTATTTGATCGACTTCCCCCCGAGGAGGCGGGGATTGACTTTGTCAATCGTCTTCGGGAGCGTCCTGCGCTGAATGTGGTTACCTACGAGCTCTTCTACAATGGGGCTGGCGTCGGCATCGGAGACGTAAACGGTGACGACCGGCCCGACGTCTTTATGGCATCGAACATGGGCGCAAGCCGGCTCTACCTGAATCAGGGGGCGCTGGCCTTCGAAGAGACGACCCGTGACGCAAACATCGACACGCGGGGCAAGTGGAGCAACGGCGTGACGATGGTGGACATAAACGGCGACACCCATCTGGACATCTATGTAAGCCACGGTGGGCCGTTTGCTAATCCTCAGCGCCGGGCGAATGCGTTGTACGTGAACCAGGGCGACGGCACGTTTGTCGAACGGGCAGAGGCGTACGGATTAGCCGACACGGGGCACACGACCCACGCGGCGTTCTTCGACTATGACCGCGACGGCGACCTCGACGTGTATCTACTAACCAACGGCATTGGGCACATGGGTCCCAATGTGGTTCGCCCGAAAAAGACGCGTGGCGAGGCCGCTAACACAGATCGCCTCTACCAGAATGATGGGGATGGGACCTTCACCAACGTGTCCGCCGCGGCCGGCATTCAAATCGAGGGGTATGGCTTGGGCGTTGCCACTCGCGACTTCAATCGCGACGGGTGGCCCGATGTGTACGTAGCAAACGACTACCTGTCAAATGACCTACTTTACATCAATCAAGGCGATGGGACATTTGTCGACCGAGCTGGCACGTATTTTCGTCATCAAAGCTACTCGGCCATGGGTACCGATGTGGCCGATATCAACAATGACGGGCTCCTCGACGTGTTAACGCTTGACATGTTGCCCACCACGCATCGGCGTCGCATGATCATGTTCGGCGAGCCCAATGACGATCGGCATCGGTCCGAACTGCTCGCTGGATACGATCCGCAGTTCGTCCGCAACACGCTGCAACTAAATCGGGGACGTGGTCCCGATGGGAGACCGATATTCGCTGAAATCGGGCGCCTGGCGGGCGTACAGGCTACAGACTGGAGTTGGTCGGCGCTGCTTGCGGATTTCAACAACGACGGATGGCGCGACCTCACCGTAACAAACGGGATTCCTCGGGACATTACCAATCGCGATTACGCGGCGTTTAAGGCCGAGCGGCTCGCTCGTCAGCGCTTCGATCGGGGTCTCATGCAGGAGTTCGTCCGGGCGCTTCGCAGCTTGGACGGCGCTGCGGCACGCAACCGGTTCTTCGAGAATCAGGGCGACCTCACGTTCCGGGATCGCACCGGAGAGTGGTTGGACCCACCGCCTTCGGTCACCACGGGTGCGGCGTATGGCGACCTGGATGGCGACGGGGATCTTGATCTGGTCTTCAACAATTTGAATGCGGAAGCGACGGTGCTCGAAAACCGGCAGCGCCAGCGCGACGGGGGCAACTATCTGCAGGTCAGGCTTCGTGGGCCCGACGACAACACGAGCGGCATCGGCGCTTCACTCCGCCTCTATGCAGACAGCCTGCAGGTGTATCATGAGCATGCCCTTGAGCGCGGTTACAAGTCAACGGTCGATGGCACGGCTCACTTCGGGGTAGGGGCTCGCGCGACGATCGACTCGCTCGTCGTTTCGTGGCCCGATGGGCGGCGTCAGCGCCTAACCAACCTCGCCGTCAACCAGCGGATTGCGCTGCAAGCCGATGACGCGGAAGCGCCAGCCGCAGGAGCTGGCCGCCATGCAATGACCGCGACGGATGAGCGCCCCGTGCGATTGTTTCAGGAGGTCGTGGTCAGTCGAGAGCCGCGGTTCAAGCACGAGGAACAGTACTATGCGGACTATAAAGTTCAGCCCTTGCTCCCGCACAAGCATTCGCAACTCGGCCCCGGGCTGGCCGTGGACGACGTGAACGGCGATGGCCAGAGCGATCTTTACGTCGGAGGGGCGTTTGAGCAACCTGGAGCAGTCATTGTTCAGCAGCCCGATGGGTCGTTTGAGAGCACACCCCTTCGGTCCGGCAAGAACTATGAAGAGGATATGGGAGCTCTCTTTTTTGATGCAGACGGGGACGCCGACCGAGATCTTTATGTCGTGAGTGGGGGCAGTGAGTTCGAACGAGGGTCCGCTTATTACCAGGATCGATTGTACCGCAACGAGGGGGAGGGACGATGGACGCGCGATCCCAATGCACTGCCGGCCATCAGGGCGAGCGGATCCACGGTGAACGCCACCGATTACGATCGGGACGGCGACCTTGATCTTTTCGTGGGGGGGCGCCTTGAGCCGGGCAGTTATCCCATGGCTCCCCGAAGCTACCTGCTCGAAAACCGGGGCGGTTCGTTCATCGACGTGACCCGTGACATAGCCCCTGACCTCGAACGAGTTGGGATGGTGACCGGTGCGCTCTGGACGGACGTGAACAACGACCGGTGGATGGATCTTCTCGTCGTGGGCGAGTGGATGCCGCTGACGCTCTTCATCAATGATGAGGGACACCTTCGTAAGGCATCGGGGGCCTCCGGTTTGGAAGAGACTGTTGGCTGGTGGAATAGCGTGGTCGGAGGCGATTTTGACCAAGACGGTGATACCGACTACATCGCAGGAAACTGGGGGCGGAACTTCGAACTCGCCCAGGAGGATGTTGGCCCCATTAAAATGCATTATGGCGATGCTAATGGCGACGGTCGGGTCGATCCTATCATGAGTTGGGTAATCGGCGATGCGCGGTACCCCGTCCACACCCGCGATGCGATGATTCGGCAGATACCAAGTCTACAAGACCGATTTCCGTCCTACTCGCAGTATGCAGATGCCTCGGTAGACGATGTGCTGCAAGGCGGCACTGCGAATCGTCTGGAGGAGAAGACTATAGACTCGTTCGCTACGAGCTACGTGGAAAACCAAGGAGACGGGACGTTTCGTGTACGCCCGCTTCCCCTCGAAGCACAAGTGGCACCGGTCTTTGGACTGACCGTGCTAGACGCCGATCGAGATGGCTGCTCCGACGTCGCGATGGTCGGCAACTTCTTTCCGACGCGCGCGCTGAATGGACGGTACGACGCATTTAGCGGTCTCTTCCTTAGCGGCGACTGCACGGGTACATTCACACCCATGCACCACAGGGAGAGCGGATTGTTCGTCCGTGGCGATGCAACCAGTCTTGTACAACTCGACACCGGAGTAGGTAGGAGGCACCTTATTGCAGCACGGAACGACGGGACCCTTAAGGCCTACGTGCTCGATAAAAAAGGAGCAGCCTCAATGGTCGAAGGCGGTGCCCCCCACACGTGGCCTGTGCTACCAGGCGATGCATGGGCCTATATTTACCACGACGAGGGCCCCATTGAGAAACAGGAGTGGTACTACGGCGCAGGCTATCTATCCCAAACGATTAGGGACGGTTCTACATGGAGTTCAGCCGACAGTATTGTGGTGTACGGACTCGGAGGAGATCGTCGGTTTGCAGGTGGCTCAGCGCGCTGAACGAGCACAACGTCCGGCAGGGTGCGCGCCAGTCATTAGTTTAGCGATTTTCGGCGTCGTTTATGCCTCAAAAGAAACCACAGCGACTGGGTGGCAGTGAGGGAGGAAACGTGTGCATCGTCATCCTTCCTCAAAGCCAATTGGTCGCCGTGGTTGCTCGATTTACCCGCACTCGCTTCGCCACGTTCCTGCAGCGCCATTTTGCTCACCGGTTCACCCGGCCGTCGCAGACGGTTTTTCTGCTGTTGGCCCTCGGCTTTGTGCTCGCATCGGTGCGGCACACCGTGGCCAACTACCTGTGGCGCTCTGGCGCGTGTTTGCTTCGGCACTACACTCGGTTTTACGCGTTTCTCGGCGGGCCGTTTTTCTGTGAGATGGACGGTCTGTGGCGAGCGGTGATTCGGCAGGCAGCCAGTCAGGTGCCCGACGGCGAGCCGATTCGCCTTCGAGTCGATGAGACGATCTGCAAGAAAAGCGGTGAAAAGATTGAGCCGGCCGCCACCTATCGCAATGGAGCCGGAACGGCTCGACAGGAGTATCGCACTTTTTGGGGGATTTGCTTTGTGCTTGGGGAGATGCGGATGCCGCTTCTGGGCTGGTCGGACCAGCCGGTTTCGGTGCCGATCGGTCTGGAGGTGTACCTGAAGGAAGAAAAGGCCAAGGAATTGGGGCGGGAATACGTGCGACGCTCCCAATTGGGCCCGCGTCTTGTGAAGCGGGTGGCCGAGGAAGTCGGCCCCGAGCGGTGGGTGCTCTCGGTGCAGGACGGCAATTATGCAACGCAGCACTGTAAGAAAGAGCGCGAAGGAGTCGTTCAAACAAGGCGGCCGGTATTTTCAACGTCCCGGTCGGCGGCCCTGACCCTGAATAATGTTCTCGTTGCTGCTTCCACAACACGACCCGAACTATCGCCAGCGCGTCGCTGAAGGTTGGACGCTGTTTGTCGTACCAGGCACTTTGCTGCTGGGGAAACGCTCTGGTCTGTACCAGTCGGTCGGCCATGAGCGTTACCAGCGAGAACAGCCCCAAGAGACACGGCGTGGTTCGCAAGATGGCAAGGTCTGCCCACTGCCGCTGCGTCTCCATTCCCAGATGCCGGCGCATCTCCTCGAAAGTAACTTCCATGCGCAGAAATTTCTGCGCGTACCAGCGCCGCACGAACCAGCGCAGAATATCAGCCGGTTTCGCCTCCGGGTCCGTAGAGAGAAAGGCTTTGGGATCGAGGGTGCCGTTGGAGTCACGCACGAGTACCCACCGAAGCGGAACGACCGGTTTCCCCGAATGATACCAGACCGCTGTGCCGGTGGCGATCTCGACTTCTTTGTCAGCGTGACCGTACCACCAAGTGGCCTTCAAGTGGCCTTGACCCGTTGCCATTCAGTAGATGGGTCGAGCAGGCGCTCTTCGAGCTTGGGAAGACGCTCGCCTTTCTTGCGCGGTCTACCGAGGGTATGAGGCAAGCGCGGCGGAGCGGGTTCGTAGAGGGCCGCGTCCAGGAGGGCCGCGTCCAGGCGAAGCCGGGTGATCATCGTCACCTCATGGCGCTGGGTATCAGCCAGCAGGTCGTGGTCAGTGAACCAATCACTGAGAAACTGGTGTCGCCGACGACCACGAGCTCCCGGCCTGGAAGCCAGCGCCGGAGTTGAATGATCATCTGCCGTGTTCTGCGTCAGCAAGCTCGAGACCTTGGACTCGTTGACAGTGACGGTGCTCCTGTGCCTGGACGGTGCGCCGAACTCGTCCTCGTGTGTGACATCATAGCCCGCGTTCCTCTTCAGCCCCTCCCCTCCTCTAGCTCATCTCCGCTGGTGTACACGGTGCCAGAGGAGGCCAGCGCTCTATTGGAGCCCCGTCAACGCATAGATAATCTTGTCGGCCGAGTTATACGTATGTCGAAGCGGAGCCGGCGTAGATTCAGGGTTAGTTGAAAATAGAAGCAGAAAAGGGTTCCTTCCTGCCT
>CAYFQN010000030.1:0-19897 GCA_964345285.1 uncultured Rhodothermales bacterium | reverse complement strand
TGGTCCCGGTGATGGTCAACACGCTGCTTCCGGGCGGCACGCACAACCTGGAGCTGGGCGCGGGTCCGGTGCTGGGCTATGCCAGTGCCAGGAGCCAAGATTACGGCTCCTTAGACGGATTTGGCATTGGTAACGTCTCGGCTAACATCGCCTACCGCTACCAGCCAACATCGGGCGGGTTCTCCTTCCGCGCGGGGATTCTGCCCAACTACTCGGGCGATTCGATCAACATCTGGCCGTCGCTCAGTGTAGGCTACACGTTCTGATGCGGCGTGGCGGTGGGGCGAGGTATCTCTCAAAGATTGGACGCGACCTCGGGGTGCCTCCCGAAAGCGGGGGCGCCCCCGGCGTCGACCACAAGCGCCAGCCCGAGGACGACTGCCGCTATCGGAATCATTTTGATCACCGCAGGCAGGGTACGCTGTGACAGCTCGGAGACAGCATGACTTATTCCTGTCACCAACCGATGTCGTGATGCCATGCGCATGCCAAATGTAACAACCATCATCTTGACAATTGTATGCAGTGGGGTACTCGCACTCGGGATAGGCGGATGCTCGTCGTTTGGACTTGAAGGCGACGTAACCGCCGAGGCGGATCCTCCCGAACTGTATCTGCGCAACCAGACCAACCGCACCATCTATTACATCGCGGGCGATGAAAACGACCTCGCTCGGATGGATATAGATCTGTCCGACTACTCCGATTGGCCTACGGTTGCTCCAGGGCGTACGGCGAAGATCTCGTACGCGGATCTCGCCTTCTACGACGAGGGCGATACGCGAGCCTGGATCTACTGGACCACGGAGAACGGTGATGATGGCTCACTCGACGTATCTCTCGATTAGCTGCGTCGCGTGGGGGGCTTCTCGGTTTTCTGCTTGCGTCCTGCGCCTGGTATAATGGCGAGAGCAGGCGCACGTTGGAGACAAGTCGCGAAAGATGGGAACACCACGGCATCGCGAACTATCGGTATCTCTTCGACTCCCAATGCTTCTGTGACCAAGGTCCTGTGCCCGCCCGGATCATCGTCCGAGCGGACACGCTTCAGGCTGTGCTCAATCCAGAGACTGGAGATACGCTTCTAGCGCGTGGATCGGACCAGCCCGTTTGGACAGAACGCCCCATGCAGGAACCAACCCTTGATCGCCTGTTTGACATCATAGACGGGGAACTCTCCAGGGTCTTTTACAGGAGGCCCGGTAGCATGCACGTGGCATACAATGAGGATTATGGGTATCCGGCGTATATCCACATCGATCAACGAGTAGGCGGGGCTGGAGCCGTCGCGGGTGATGATGAACTGACGATCACGGTAGACGACTTGGCAGAAAACCAGTACCATCGAAAATAGGCGGGTAGTCCCACCTTGCAGTTGGCGGTGCGCTGGGCGCCTTTCGATTATATCCTCCCGTTCCCCGTTCTCTGCGCGGCGAGCGGCCAGGCCGAGCCCGACGCATGCTTCCAGCGGTGGGGGCACACTCCTCAGTTGGCGAGGCTGACCTGCACTGCGGTGGAGGAAGGGGCCACGCTGCTTCCCGGCGCTAGCACCTGATCCGATCGATTCGTGAGTTTCACTCACACGTCGCTGTCCACGTTTGCCGCACCACTCCACCGATAGGCGGCCCAACGACTGTATTCCATGAGTGCGTTCGAGTACCTCCTCCCCTTCATCTCTGTGCTTGTTGGCCTCGCCGTTACCGATCTCGCAACCAGTTTGCACCGGCTCCTTCGGGCTCGCCGCCGCGTCAAGTGGGATGGGCTTCCGCTGGCCACGGCGCTCCTTGCGCTTCTCACCGTGCTGAACGCCTGGTGGGGCCTCTACGCCATGAGCGCGTCGGATTCCTGGACCCTCGCAGGCTTCCTCCCTCTTGCAGCCTTGCTGTTTGCACTCTTCCTTCTCAACGCTGCGGCGCTGCCCGATGCCGTGCCCTCCGAGGGGGTAGACCTGCAAGCCTTCTACGAATCGAACGGCCCCTACTTTTGGGGTCTGTTTGTGGTGTACATTTTCTCCGTCGGCGTCATAAACGTCATGAACGTGTGGACCCCAGATGGCCGGCCCGAGGAGGCAACGATCCCTTGGATATTGGCTGAGAGCGCTCCAAATCTCGTTCTGATGGGCGTTGGCCTAGCGCTCGCCTTGTTTCGCACCCGCTTTGTTCATGCGATTGTCGTCGTAGTGCTGCTAGTCGTCTTCGCCGTTCAGTGGTCTGATCGCGTCGTGGGGGCGGTGTGACCTAGCGTTCCCCCTGGCCGGCCCCGTGCCCACCGCGGTTCAACCGATCGCACCTCCTCTCGTCCCTGCGTGGATCGATACGGGCATCCACTGTTCGACGTCGAAGCCGCGCGGGCGGACGATGCGCCCAGTACGGTCCCCACGTACGAGGTGATTCCCGCCCACTCGGCCAGAGGCCGCGCCGCGGTCGTGCTCCGCCCCGGTGCAGAAACCCCCGGCGTACTCTTCGGCACGCTGTACGTGGGGTATGCGCTGGCCTTCAACCAACTGATCATTACGTTTGGCGTCACGGCCGGGCTCTTCTGACCGGAATGATGAGCCAACCCAGCACGGCTGCGGAACTCGACCGGTGTCGTTCTACCTGCTTTCACGGAGCGGGACAGGATCGGCCGGACGGCTCCCCTGGCCTGCCCGTCCACGACCCGTGATCAGACGCACGTCCCGATGGACAGAAGGGGAGGGCCCCGCGGCTTGACACCCGACCGTTAGATTGCCTACCATAGAGGCAGTGGTCCATGAAATACGCGTGCCCGGTGCACGATCCGCTGGCCTCTTCTCACCTATCTCCTCCTGCCATGAGTTCGATGCTCTCTGTCATCCTCGGCGGCGGTGCCGGCACCCGCCTCTATCCGCTGACCAAACTCCGTGCTAAGCCTGCCGTGCCCCTCGCCGGCAAGTACCGGCTGATTGACATCCCGATCTCCAACTGCATCAACTCGGAGGTCAATCGCATCTTCGTGCTCACACAGTTCAACTCGGCGAGCCTGAATCGTCACATCGCGCGCGCCTACCGCTTCGACCGCTTCGGGCAGGGGTTTGTCACCATCATCGCCGCGGAGCAGACGCCTGGCTCGAAGGACTGGTTTCAGGGTACGGCCGACGCGGTTCGGCGAAGCCTGCACCACCTCAACGGCTACCGGCACTCGCACGTGCTCATCCTGTCAGGCGACCAGCTGTACCACATGGACTACCGGAAGCTGCTGGCCCACCACGAAGCCAACGATGCAGCCGTCACGCTCGCTACGATTCCCGTTAGCGCGAAGGATGCGCCGGCGTTCGGCATCTTGAAGACCGATGATAATAACGTCATCACGGAGTTTCACGAGAAGCCTCCGCTGGACGAGTTAGACGGCAAAGAAAGTCCGGTGAGCCCCGAAATGGAGGAACAGGGCCGCATCTATCTCGCGTCGATGGGTATTTACCTGTTCAACCGCGAGGTGCTCCATGACATGCTCGATGCAAACCCAGACGATCATGACTTTGGCAACTCGATCATCCCCGCGGCCATCGAAAACCGCAAGGTCGTGTCCTATCCGTTTGAGGATTACTGGAGCGATATCGGAACGATCGACTCGTTCTATGAAGCCAACCTGATGCTGGGCCGGCCGGAGCCCCCGTTTTCGATCTACAACCCAGATCGGCCGCTCTACACGAATGCGCGGATGCTGCCGGCGGCGAAGATCCAGAACTCCAGCGTGCAGCACTCGCTGGTTGCGGAGGGAAGCGTGATCGTAGACAGCCAAATTCAAAACTCCATCATCGGTATCCGTTCGTTCATCGACCGCGGGGCATCGGTGAAAGATACCGTGTTCATGGGGGCAGATTACTACCCATGGCAGCCACGGGAGGAGCGCCTGGTGACAGAAGGTCCCGAGCGCTCAGGCATTGGGGAAGACTCCCACGTGGAGGGGGCCATCATCGACAAAAATGTTTCGATTGGGAAACGCTGCCGGATCACGAACCGGGACAATGTGCAAGAGGGCGAGTCGGATAACTTCTATATCCGTGAGGGCATCGTTGTCATCCCCAAGAACGTCGAAATTCCGGACGATACCATTATCTGACGTGCAGTACGGCAGGTGGCCAACTGAGGAAGTGGGTGGCGTCGTCCTGCTTCACACCCGCTTCTCACCCCGCTTCTCGCTCCCATCGACCCCACGGACTCTCCCCACCCCCTCTCTCCTTCCCCATGAAGATTGCGCTTCTGACTAACGAGTATCCCCCCAACGTATATGGTGGAGCCGGCGTCCACGTCGAGTACCTGACACGTGAGTTGGCGAAGCTGGACGACGGAGCCCATCAAATCAACGTGTTCAGCTTTGGCGACCAGCGCGAGGACCACGGCAACCTGCGCGTGCACGGCGTGCAGCCCATCGGCGAGGCGCCGGCGACCGACGAACGGCACGTCAAGTTCTTGCAGACGCTCCAGCGCGACATTGTGATGGCGGGGCTTGTTGAGGAAGCCGATGTGGTACATTGCCACACATGGTACAGCCACCTCGCCGGATGCCTCGTGAAGCAGCTGGCCGGCGCCCACCTCGTGCTCACGACCCACTCTTTGGAGCCGCACCGCCCGTGGAAGGTAGAGCAGCTTGGAACAGCCTACCACGGCTCCAGCTGGATCGAGCGTACCGCCTACGAAAACGCCGACGGCGTGGTGGCCGTCTCCAACGCGATGGCCGAGGACGTTTGCACCCTGTACGACGTCGACCCGGATCGCGTGCGCACGATTTACAACGGGATCGACCTGAACCAGTACCGGCCCCGTCCGGATGAGGAGGTGCTCCGCCAACACGGCGTAGACCCCGACACGCCCTACGTCTTGTTTGTGGGCCGCATCACGCGGCAGAAGGGCATCTTGCACTTAGTGAACGCCCTGAAGTACCTCGACGGTGACGTGCAGGTTGTCCTGCTGGCTGGAGCGCCAGACACCGACGAGATCGAGCAGGAGATGACTGACCGTGTTAAGCGCGCCCGTGCCACGTCAGATGCTGATATCACCTGGATCGCCGAGATGCTGCCCAAAGACGACGTAATCGCGTTTTACTCGCACGCCGACGTGTTCGTCTGCCCGTCGGTGTACGAGCCGTTTGGGATTATCAACCTGGAGGCGATGGCCTGCGAAACGCCCGTCGTTGCCTCGGCGGTGGGTGGCATCCCCGAAATCGTCGTGCCCGGGGAAACGGGCTTACTCGTCGCGTTTGACGCCGTAGGCGATGGCGATGCTGACCCGGCCGACCCCGCGCAGTTTTCCCGTGACCTGGCCGACGCGGTGAACGAGTTGCTAGCCGACCCCGACCGCCGCCATGACATGGCGCAGGCCTCGCGCGAGCGGGTCGAACAGGTGTTCAGCTGGACTGCCATCGCCCAGCAAACACTCGACTTCTACCGGTCCGTGACCGACTGACCCTGGCCGACTGCCCCACCTGAATTGCCGCTGCCATGAACGCGGTCGTGTACCACGCCTTCAACGCATTACCCACGGTGGAGACCGTGCCCGACCCGTCGCCTCCGCCGGGCGGCGTGGTGATCGAAGTGGGCGCCACGGGCCTCTGCCGCAGCGACTGGCACGGCTGGCGCGGCGATGACCCCGACATCACCGTCCCGCACGTTCCCGGCCATGAACTCGCCGGAACCATCGTCGCCATCGGCCCTGGTGTGCGCCGCTGGACAGAGGGCGACCGCGTTACGCTCCCGTTCGTCTGTGGCTGCGGGCAGTGCCCCACCTGCGGAGCCGGCGAGCCACAGGTGTGCCCCAACCAGTGCCAGCCCGGCTTCACCCACTGGGGCTCCTTTGCTGAGTACGTAGCCATCCACTACGCCGATCACAATCTCGTCCGCCTGCCCGATGGTATCGACGACGTCACCGCAGCCAGCCTGGGCTGCCGTTTCGCCACGGCGTTCCGCGCTGTCGTAAGCCAGGGCGGCGTGCGGCCAGGCCAGTGGGTGGCGGTGCACGGCTGCGGAGGCGTGGGACTGTCAGCCATCATGATTGCGGATGCGCTCGGCGCCCAGGTGATTGGCATCGACGTGCGCGCAGCGGCGCTCGCACATGCCCGCGACCTGGGCGCGGATCGGACCATCAATGCGTCGGACACGGACGACGTCGTGGAAGCCCTCCGAGCCCTCACCGGTGGCGGGGCGCACGTGTCCATCGATGCGGTCGGTCATCCAGACGCCTGCTTTCAGTCCGTGGCTAGCCTGCGCATCCAGGGGGTTCACGTGCAAGTCGGTCTCATGGTCGAGGACGCCGGGCGAGCCACGGTACCCATGAGCCAGGTGATTGCGCGCGAGCTGACGCTACGGGGAACGCACGGCATGGCGGCGCACCGGTACCCCGATCTGCTCACCATGGTAGACGCGGGGTCGCTGTCCCCCGAACGGCTCGTCCAGTCGAGGATCGAACTCGACGAGGCCCCACGCGCCCTGGCCACGATGGATCAGCACGACGGCGGAGGCATTGTGGTGATTGACCGGCTTTGAGGCCGCGTTTCCTCAGCTCGCCTTTTCACGACACCGCGCTGCTATGTCATCGTCCCCTGCTGATCGTTCGTTTCTCCATCCCGCCAGCGGTGCGATCATTCTAGCGCTTGACTGGCTACTCTTCTCCGGCAATGTGCTCTCGCTCGGGCTGGGAACGGGTGTCATCGCCTTCATCGGGTTCGTGCTCAGCCTGCTCGGCGTGGGCTTTGTCCAGCATCGATATGGCCATGAGCCAATGCTCGCTAGCGGCCTGAAGGGCGTCCTGGGCGGTATTGCGGTGGGACTCCCGTTTCCCATCGCCGGGACGGCCGTAGGAGGATTCGTGCTAAGCCTGAGCGGGCTGGATCGTTGGAAAAACCGGCTCACGGGCTCACAACCCGCTGACTCCAACCCGCAACGCGCCAGTGATCACTCGGCCGTCGCACCAGACGATACGGCTGCCGACTCATCCTCAGGGAGAGGCAGAACGCGATCGAGGAGCTGACGGTAGGCCGACTGATAGGCTGCCTCCTCGTACAATCGGTTATGCCCGCCCTTGTCGACCACGACGAGCGATTTGTGCGGGGTCGCTGCCTCTTCATGTAACGTGCGCGCCATGCCAGGTGCCGTGATGTTATCCTGGGCACCGGCCACAGTAAGCAGCGGCGTATCGTTCATTGTGCGGAGGCGCTCCAAGTTGCTCTCCCCCTGCAGATCGCCGTCGACCTCGAAGGAGACAAAGAGCCGGACATACCAGGGCGCGAGCCCCTTCACCCAGTCATTTACGTTGGTGGCGGGGTTCTCCAGCACCATCCCCCCGACTCGGTGGGTCGTCCCCACGTAGGAGGCCAGAAACGTCCCGAGCGAGTGGCCATGAACCAGGATTTCGCGAGCCGGCACGCCGAGTTGGTCGCGCACGTGCCGGTAGGCGGCCTCCGCGTCGCGCTTGAACGCTTCGACGCCGGGAGTGCCTTCGCTCTGCCCGTACCCGCGATAGTCAAACATAACTACGTTTACCGGGTGTGCTGTTAACGCCTGGATGTACCCGAGCGACTGGACGAGGTAGAAGCCATTGCCGCCGAAGAACAGCACGGTACCACGAGCCTCCGGTTGCGTCAGGTGCCACGCGTTGAGGCGCAGGGTGTCGTCCACCGTGAGTGTAAACTCGTCAAGGTCTACGCCCTCCACGCTGAAGGTCGAGGGCGTGACCGACGGCTTGGGCATAAACACGTCTTGCTCCGTGATGGGGATCGTGTTACAGCCTATCATGGTGCCGGCGAGAATAGCGATAAACAGGTGAGATAGGCGGGGCATGGGTGAGGGATCTCATGGGAAAAGCACACTGCATCAGACCCAATTGCCGGCTACGGGTTTGTGTTGAACCTGCAACGATTGCCAACGTGCGATGCACAATCGGATTCATGCAGCCGTCTCCTGACGGCCTCGACGATCTAGCGGGCCGGTGAAGGCTGGAAGGTGGGGCCGACAATCATCGACTGGACTCGGGGCATGACCGCAATTGACAGCGGCTTGTTGGTGATGAGCTCACCGTCAACGTTAAACCACATCCCTGGCTCTGACGCCACCGCGATATGCCGGACGCGCTGATGGGTGACGAGCGGGCTTTCCAGGTAGTTACCCGTCACGAGTTGGGTTGCCACTTTAGCCAGTTCCGACGCCTTACCCTGCTTGACGATGACCACGTCCAGCAGGCCATCGCAGGGGTTGGCCGGTGGCGCCACTGGCCGCCCGCCCGCCGCCGTGCGTCCATTCGCCACCACAATGTTCAAGGCCTGAATGCGCTGCCGAGCGCCCCCATCCACGCTGATATGCGTGGTGTACTTTTTCAAATTTGGGATCACCTGCGCTGCGCCTACGAGGTACGCCATCGGCCCCCAGGCCGCCTTCAAGTCGTCCGATAGCGCCTCATCCACTTGCCCGCTGAACCCGCCCGCGGCCACATTGATGCCAAAGCGCGACGAGCCGGCCCACCTCACGACGTAGAGGTCAATGGGCCGTGCGGATCCTCTGGTTGCAACTGCGAGCGCGGATTCGAGCGCATTGGGGATCGCCAGTGTACGCGCCAGGTCGTTCCCCGTCCCGAGCGGGACAAGGCCAAGCTGTACATCAACATGCCGCCGACGGATGGCGTTCAATACGCTGTTGACGGTCCCGTCTCCCCCGGCAGCCACGATGCGCTCGGCCCCGTCGCAGACGGCCTGTTCGACGAGCCGGTCGACCGTAGACGGGTCCGGACTCGTCCGGCACACAACGCCGTCCAACGATGCCGCCTGGCTACGCACAGCCTCGGCGGCATTGGCCGACCCGGCGTTGGGGTTGATCAGAATACATGTGTGCACGGGTTAGCCTCCAGCATCAGGCACGCGATCGGGCCGGTTGTAGTATGGGTTGGTGTCCGGCGTCTCGTCGCCGCGGTGGATGGCGCTGTAGCGGACGTAGTTGTCGGCGTATGGGCGGATCGTCGCGACCTCTTCATCGCTTAGCTCGCGCACAACCTTCGCCGGTTGTCCGAGCACGAGGGACCGCGGTGGGATCTCGACGTTTTGCGTGACGAGAGCCCGCGCGCCGACGATGCTATCCCGCCCAATGACGGCGTGGTCCATGACGGTCGCGCCCATTCCAATGAGTACATTGTTCTGTATGATGCAGCCATGGATGATCGCGCCATGCCCGATCGTCACGTAGTCGCCGATGTCCGTCGGCGCCGAGCCGTGGGTGACATGGACGACCGAGTTGTCTTGCACATTCGAGGCTGTGCCGATGCGAATCCAGTTCACGTCGCCTCGAAGCGTGACATGGTGCCACACACTCGCCTCCGGACCAAGCGTCACATCGCCAATGACCACCGCCGTCTCGGCAATGTAGTTGGAGTCGTCAAACTGCGGTTGGGCGCCGAGGAAGGGTTTGATCATGGATGTCGCACAAAGATGATGGGGGAACGACTGCAGGCATTCAGTCGCGGAGTGTGCTTTTCAGTTCGTTGAGCTTCATCAGCGCCTCGATAGGCGTCATCCGGTTCGGATCGAGGTCCTGCAGCGCTTCCTTCAACGCCTCAGCCACCGGATCAGGCTGGGCGAAGAGCGACATCTGCCCGTCTGCCAGCGATGGCACGGCGTCGGCATCGGCCGCTTGGGCCGCGATGCCATCGCCGCTTGCTTCCCCGCCCACGTCGAGCTGCTGGCTCTCCAGGTGCTGCAACACCTCGCGGGCCCGGAGGATGACCGGCTCAGGCAGCCCGGCCATCTTGGCGACTTCGATGCCGTACGAGTGGTCCGCCCCGCCGCGCACGAGCTTACGCAGGAAGATGATTTTGCCCTCATGCTCCTGCACGCTGATGCGGTAATTGCACACCCGCTCGTACCGATCGGCCATTGCATTCAGCTCATGGTAGTGCGTGGCGAAGAGCGTCCGCGCCGCAACTTCCGGCCGCTCGTGCAGGTACTCGACGATCGACCAGGCGATCGACAGCCCGTCAAACGTCGACGTGCCGCGCCCCACCTCATCGAACAGAATGAGCGAGCGGCTCGTGGCGTTGTTGAGAATGTTGGCCGCCTCATTCATCTCGACGAGAAACGTGCTCTCCCCGGCGGCCAGGTTGTCGGAGGCCCCCACGCGCGTGAAGATGCGATCGACCACACCGATGTGCGCGGCTGCCGCCGGCACGAACGAGCCGACCTGCGCGAGCAGCACGATGAGGCCCACCTGCCGGAGCGCAACGCTCTTCCCCGCCATGTTGGGTCCGGTGATGATCAGGATCTGCTCGTCATCCGGATCGATGTGCACGTCGTTCGGGATGAACGGCTCGCCGGCTGGCAGCGTCTGCTCCACGACGGGATGCCGGCCATCCTCCACGTCAATGGTGAGCCCGTCGTCCACGGTGGGCCGCACGTAATCGTGTCGGGACGCCACCTCGGCCAGCGCCGCGAAGCAGTCGAGCCGAGCCAGCAGCGCGGCGTTTTCTTGCATGGCGGGCGTCTCCTCGGCCAGCATCCTTCGCAGTTCGTTGAAGAGATTCAACTCCAGTTGCTCGATCTTCTCCTCCGCCGTCAGGATCTTCTCCTCAACCTCTTTCAACTCGGGCGTGATGTAGCGCTCCGAGTTGACGAGCGTCTGCTTGCGGATGTAGTGCTCTGGCACCTTCTCGGCATGCGTGTTCGTGACCTCCAGGTAGTAGCCGAACACCTTGTTGAAGCCCACCTTGAGCGACGGGATGCCTGTCTTTTCGCTTTCCTCTTTTTCGAGGTTAGTGACCCACTCCTTGCCCGAGGAGGCGATGCGGCGCAGTTCATCTAGCTCCTCGTGGTACCCGTCGCGGATCAGGCCGCCTTCGCTGATCTTTGCGGGCGGATCATCGACCAGTGCGGCTTCGATCCGCTCCACGGCCGATCGGCACAGCGTGAGCCCCGATTCAACCTGCTGGAGCGCGGCATCGTCCGTATCGCTCAGCACAGACTTGATAGCGGGGATTTGCCGGAGCGTGAGGCGAACGCCCGTGATGTCGCGCGGGGTGGCGCGGCCCGTCGCAATCTTGCCCGCGAGCCGCGCCAAGTCGCCAACCTGGCTCAGCTCCTCCCGCAGGGACTCGCGCACGGTGCGATCGCCGACGAGCGCGTCCACGGCATTGAGCCGCCTCAGGATGGCATCGACCTGCCGCAGCGGGCGCACCAGCCACGACCGAAGGCGACGGCCGCCCATCGGCGTGCACGTGTCGTCGAGGATGCTAACGAGTGAACCGTCGTGCCCGTCGTCCTGCATGGAGCGGACGAGCTCCAGGTTGCGCTTCGTGGCCGGGTCGAGCGCGATGTGGTCGTCGTCCGAGTAGCGCTGGATGGTGCGAACGTGTGGCACCTTGCCTTTCTGCGTCTCACCGAGGTAGTGAAGGGCCGCACCCGCTGCCACCGTGCCGAGGTCGAGGTCGTCGACGCCGAAGCCCTTGAGCGAATGCGTCTCGAAGTGATTGAGCAGCGTCTCGTACGTGAAATCGTCACCGAACACCCAGTCCTCCTGCGGCGTCACGGTGAAGGGCTGCTGGCGAAGCGCACTGTCGAGCCGATCGCGGCGCCGCTTGTCAATGATAACCTCGGACGGTGCCACCGTCTGAATGAGCGATGCCAGCGTGCCGAGCGGGGCCTCCGTCACCGCAAACTCGCCCGTTGTGGCGTCGATGAACGCGAATCCGATCCAGCCACTGTCCCGTCCTGTGCCGAAGTGGATGGCGGCGAGGTAGTTAGAGCGTTTGGGGTTGAGCAGTTCGTCGTGAAACGAGACGCCGGGCGTCACCACCTCCACGACGTCGCGCTCGACCACCTTCCCGCTCGATGTGGAGGCATCTTCGATCTGCTCACAGATCGCCACCCGCAACCCAGCGCGGATGAGCTTCGGCAGGTGGGTATCGACGGCGTGGTGCGGAAAGCCGGCCATTGGCACGTCATCAGACGAGCCATTGTTGCGCGTGGTGAGGGTGATGCCCAGGATGCGGCTCACGGTCTTGGCATCGTCCTCAAACGTTTCATAGAAGTCGCCCATCCGAAAGAGCAAAATCGCCTGCGGATGACGCTCCTTGATCGCGTAGTACTGCCGCATGAGCGGCGTGCTGCCCTTTTTTTTGATCTTCGTGTCTTCAGTGTCGGACGACGCCATAAACGGAATGCGGAAGATGATGAGGAAAATCCGACGCGGGACCTACAAAGGTAGATGAGACGCCCTCGAATCGCAATCAGTTTAGCATGCAAAAACGGACGTAATGAGCGCTTCGTTCGCAGGCTTTCTTCGAAGTGGCTACCTCAAGCACGAGACGCGCCTTTAGAACCATCTCATGCTTTCGGGAGCGCACTTGCAATAACGGCTCATATCAGCCGATGGTGCGGAGTCGACCCGCTTAAGGAGCCCGCCCCCCGCGGTGGAGGCGTCGAATCTCGCGACGCAGCTTCTGCTTCAACGCCTCCAAGTACGCATCCACATCGCCGGTGTGCGCGGCAGCCTGGAAGGCCTCTGACGTGCGCAGTTCCTCGATGGATTCTTCCACTGACGCAATGCGGCGGCGCAGCCGTTCCGCCTTGGCTTCGAGCTGAGACGCGCGCGGCGTTTCGTTAGCCGCTCGGTGGGCGAAGCCGCTGTCCTCCAGGGTCTGAGCGATCTCTTCCACCCGCTGGACGTCGTTCTGCTGGTAGGCCTCGCGGAGGGCGTTGAAGTACGACCGCGCCTCCTCTTCCATGGACGGGTCGACCACGTCGGGGTGACACTGCTTGCTGGCCCGGCGAAACGTGGCCTTGAGTTGCGGTTGCTCCTCTTCGGATATCTCGTCCGGGGGCGATTCCGCTGCGCCGCCAAGCACGGACTGGAAGCGCTCAAACTGTGCCTGGGCCTGGTTGCGTGCTGCCCGGCGCTGCGTATCGCTGCGCTGTGCATAAAGGGACTGCTCAGCGAGCTCCTTGCGCAGTCGAAGGAGCTTAGTGACAAGCGGTCCGAGTTCGTCGCGGTACCGTGCACTGAACGCGTGAATGGTACGCTGCAACTCGGCCTCTTCCTCTTCACGGCGGGCGAGTTCCTCTTCCAGCGCACGCACCTTATCCTCCAGCCCGGGCTCTTCGTCGGCGGTCGCCTCGGGCTTGAGGTGGCCCGGCGGTTGGCTGGTATCCTTCGGGCCGGTATCATCCAGCATCGTGGCAACCCGTGCAGCCACCGTGCCGAAGGCTTCGTGCGCCACCGCCTCCGCCAGCGCGTCGAGGTCGCTAGAGGACACGGTACCGGTGTTGCGGAGCCGCTGCAGTTGCAGTTCGAGCGCTACGCGATCGCGTACCACAGCTAAGCTATGCATGGCGCGAAGGCGCTCACGCACCACGTCGACATCATCCATGACAGCGTATGTATATCGCTCGACAGATTACAGTAGACTGAGCGTAATCACAACAGTCCATGGCCTCGATGTTTCCAGATGAGGCGACAGGTACCTGCGCTCTGCTTGAAAAGTCAGCGGGTGAAGCGAGCGCGAGGCGGGAAGCGTCCGAGCAAGGCGTTCGTAGCAGACGGAGCGTTTGCTACGTTGATGCGGAATAACGGGGCTTGGGCATTTATCCGGCCGTGCGCAGGACGCGAAGGGCTTTCAAGCAGAGCCTAATACAGCCGCGCTAGTCCCAACCCAACCGTGACGCCGGGTGCGTCAAGGCGCTTGGTGATGTCGAGCCGGAACGCGCCAAGGATCCCACTCACCGAGACGCCCAGTTCGTGGTGCATGCCGTCGGGGTCGGCGATTGGTATGCCTTGCTGCAGCAGTTCCGTCTGCCGCGCGTCGGAGGTCCAGCTGCGCCCATGGCCGCCGTGGATCAGGAGATTATACCCGCGCTCAGCGAGGCCGTACAGGCCCAACACCTCCAGCGGGACCGTGCGAAAGCTGTGCTCCCAGAAGAGTCCCGCATACTGCTCGCCGCGATACGGGCGATTGGCCAGCGTTTTGAGCGTGCCAAACACAGCGAGTGGTCGCCAGCTCGCGTCTACGATGCCGAAGCGCTGAACCGGTAGCGTGCCTGTGAAGGTGCCCGCGACGAGCCGGAGGTCGAGCGCGTTCGGGAGCATTCGGCGCTGGAAGAAGGTCTCTACGTGCCCGTCCAGTTGCACGTGGAACCGCGTGAAGTCGAACCCGCTACCGAGCCAGTCTGCATTGCTATGCTCGATGTCAACACGGAGGACGTTCTCGCCGAAGATCCCGAGTTGCGGGCCTGGGTCGCCTACGGCAACGCGCAGCGACACCGACCGGAGCAGGTCGTCATTGACCGCGGGGTTGATCGGTTGGCGTTGTTCGCGCCCGAACAGGTCGTATGATGTGTTGCGCGCCACGGAGAACTGCCGCGCGGTGTTGAACTGCAGGCGCACCGATGCATCCCATCGGGGCAACGACTGCTCCACGCCGATGCGGACGCGTTCGTTGCCCATGTAGTCGAAGTAGTCCAGGCCACCGCCCAGCGTCCAGATGCTGTTCGGGAGGCGGCCGTACACGGGCGATCGGTACTGCCGGTCGACGCCGTAGCGGTAGCTGCCAATCAGCCGCGTGGCGCGATCCGGCCCAAGACGCAGTGCCGTGCGGACACCATAGTTCCACTGGAGCGGCGCCTCCATGCTGGTGTTGTAGCCTCCGCGCCCCTCCACGAGGACGCGGTCGTCCACATCGAGTTGCAAGGCCGCGCCGGCATGCAGGCCTTCCACGCGGTTGTACCACAGAAGCGGGCGGAGCTGCCGGTCGATGTCGACGCCGCCAAGGTAGGTCCCCGACGCCTGCGAAGCCACCGGCGAAGTCGAACCATCACCGGTGTTGTCCCCAGCCTCCATGCGGGCGCGAATGAGCCGCCCAAGCGGCCCCCGTGGCGCAAAGGCCTTTTCGAGGGTCGTCGTGCTATCGATCTCGCCGTACGCGCGTTGCTCGTCGGCTGTGAGGGGGACGGATGCGCCGCCGGCAAATGCGAGCGTGTCGGGCTCGGTTGGTTCGGCGGCGAGCGCATCGAGCCGGGCCATAGCGGTGGAGTCCAACACCACGCGCTCGTCACGTTTGTACAGCGAATCGGGGAGCGGGACGTTGGTCTCATACCGCGTCAGTCGCGACACCTGGTTGATGCGGATGGGGGGCAACGAAATCAATCCGGTGAATGCCAGGTTGACTTCGTGCTCAGCCCGCAGGTCGACCGGCAGCCAGAACGATCTCCCAAAACTCGAGAACTGCTGCTGCAACTGCACGCGGTAGGTGCGCACCGGAGGGGGAAAGACGAACGACCGATTCGGCCGCAGATCCGCCTCCAGCAGGGCGTACGCGCTATCGAGCACCGCAACGCGCCCGATGAACGCCGAGCGCAGGCGCCCGTCCGGCTGCACGCCAATGTCGTACACGCGCCGGCCGTCGATGACCCGCGTGCTGTCGAGCGTAAACGTGTAGTGCGACAGCGCGTCCGGGTGCGTGACACCCATCAGCGTGTGCCCGCCCATCTCGATGTTGTCGTCGTACAGGTTGGTGACGAACAGTGCCGACGGGATGGCCTCGTCAATGTCGAGATTGGCCGTCTGTCGCTTGGCGGTTTGCACTTCGCGCATCCCCCGTTCCTTGTCCCAAAACGCCTGCGTCCGTGTTTCGATGATAGACACGATGCCCGTATCGTTGGCTACGGTGAAGCGGTTGTAGGCCTCAACCCGGTACGTCTCCAGATCGGCGCGCCACTGCTGCTTCCGCTCGATGACGCGCCGCATGATGCGCTCAGCCGGGTTCTGCCCTGTGACCACGACCTCGTCCATCTGCAAGGTGGACGGCGGCAGGGCAATGCGGACCGGCGCATCGGGCACACGCTCAATCGTCCGCCGTTGCGTTTCGTATCCGATGAACCGCACGATGAGCGTCACGGGCAGCGCCTCCACCTGCAGCGAGAACTCGCCCTCCGTGTTGGTGATGGACCCCTGATAGGTGTCGACGATCTGGATGTTAGCGGACGGCAGCGGCGTGCCGGTTTCTGCGTCGATCACCCTGCCCTGGATGGTAGATTGTGCCGCCACGGGCGCGGCCGCGATCCCTAGCGCGAGCACTGAGAGAAGGAGACAAAACTGACGTGCGAGGCGATGCATGCACAAAGCCGAATGAGGTGAGAGAATCACGGTGAGATAGCTCACGCGAGCAACGCACCATTCCACCTGACTGTTACAGTGGGATGTCGCGCGTTTACCACGGCCACGAACGCCCATTGGCTGGAAAGGATGGGCACCTGCCCACGAAAAACCTGCGGATCCGACGGGCGATGCCCCCGTCACGCGGGCTGCCGCTCGTTGGGCTGGCCGTTCGCCGCCTCTTCCCGAATCCGTGTCAGTGACGCCTCCAGTTCATCCACCGTGATGACCTGCCCGGTGCTTGGCTCCACTTGCCCGAACGACAGTACACCGGTCGGGCAGCTCTGCACGCAGGCGCTGCAGCGCACGCACTCGGGGTCGTCCATGGGCTGGCCCTGCTGGGCGTAGTGCATCACGTCAATGCCCTGGTGGCACACGCTGGTGCACACGTTGCACGAGATGCACTTCTCCTTGTCGGCCAGGATGCGGAAGCGGCTGAAGCGGTGGTAGATGTGCATGAGCGCTGCCAGCGGGCAGAAAAAGCGGCACCAAAAACGTCCGCTGAGCCAGAAGTACACGCCGTAGCCCACCATGCCGGCCAGCACCACATCCACCGTCCAGGCGTAGTTGAGCTGGAGCCCAAAGACCTGCCCATACATCAGCGCATTGAAGGCGCCCTCGGCCCAGCTGCCCGGCCAGATCCACCCGGCGATGCGCCAGAACAGCAGCACAAACGCCAGCACCATGATGACCTGTCCGGCGAGGTTGAGTTTATTCCACCCCTCACCGTGTGGCATCTTATCGCGGTGCGTATCGCCCAACGTCTCGGCCAGTGCGCCGCACGAGCAGATCCATCCGCAGTACGCTCCCTTGCCCCAGTAGTAGATCATACCGGGGATAAGCACGAAGGTCTGCACAAAGCAGATGCCGATCCACCACCACAGCGGATCGGTGGTGAACACGTTATAGACGAGCAGCGGCCACGCGAGGATGAAGCCATACGCTCGCCAATACTCACGCCCGTGCACGGCGTACTCGCTCGCCGGGAAGAGGGCGTCGAGGACGCCGGTCGACAGCCAGCCGTTGGCGCCCAGAAACGGAAGTACGATCTCGGGCAGGATAAAGAGCGGAAGCACCTGAATTGCCATCAGCGTGAGCGTCTGCACCTTGATGTAGGGCGTCTTCCGTCGTCGGATGCGTCGGATCCCGAAGATGACCACAATCGCCGAGTAGGCCAGCGTATAGTAAAACCCCGGCTTCGTCGCCGACGTCACAATAATGTCCCACAGCCCCGTCGCACCGGGCTGTGCTTGCAATGAGAACGGGAACACGTTGGCGCTACTCGCCAGCCGGTTGAGCCAGCCGCCGTCCTTCCACGAGTAGACGGCGCACATGAAGAGAAAGAAAGCCGCAAATGCGCCGATCCGCCCCCAGTTAAGCCCCCTCAGCCAGCCGAACCCAGAGAGCACCTGGTCCCACGAGTCAGGCACGTCGCCCCAGTCGTGACGCAGTTCGATACCCGAGCGGCGGAAAAAGTCGAGCGGCGCCTCGCGGCCGATCATGGCGAACACCTGATCGGCGTCGACGACCTCCTCACTGCCGTCTTTCGTGGTGAGGCGGACCTGGTCAGTGCCGACCGCTTGCACGTCGCTCTCCATGAGGAGCCGGAGATGTCCCTCGCCCTCTGTGTAGCTGGCCAGGCGGTACACCCGCTCCACGTTCTCAGGCTTCGGTCGGACGAACTCGCCACGCCGGTAAGAAAGCGTGACGTGCGCGCCCGCTTCGGCTAGGGCCGTGGCCGCCTCTGCAGCCGAATCGCCTCCGCCAATGACGAGTACGTTCGTGCCAGCGTGCCGGCTTGGATCGTGCAGGCGGTGGTGTACGTGGTCCTGCTCCTCCCCCGGCACGTCAAGGCTGCGGAAGTTACCGCTCCGTCCAATGGCTACGACGACGCGCTGCCCTGGGATGCGATCGCCTTCTTCCGTCACAACCGTTAGGCCACTGCGCACGCGCTCGATCCGGCGGGCTTCCGCATGGCGGATCGCGATGTCTTCCGTCTGTAGCTCCAGTTCGTCAACCAGTTCCTCTTTCACGGGTGCCTGCACCTGCAAATCGCCAGCGGGCGTCATCGCCTCGGGGTAGGTGTAGATAGGCTTCCCCTTTTGAAAATCCTTGATGGTCGCAAACCGCCGGTTGGATTCCAAGACAACAAACGAAAGACCCTGCCGCTTCGCCTCCCGCGCGGCAGCCATGCCAGCAGCGCCTGCTCCTAAGATCACCACATCGTACGGCGGGGCGTCGTGAGTAGAGCCGTTGCGAGGCGTCAGCCCACCCTCGCTGACCATATGCCGGACCGCTTGGACGCCACTATCGATCGAAAACTTGAGAAGCGGCACATCGGCTAAATCGCCGACGACGTACACGCCAGAGACATTGGTCTGGTAGTTTTCATCGACGCGCGGGAGTTGCTCAACCGTGCCGCCTGGAAACCGCAGATGGATCCAGTCAGCGTACTGTTTCAGCCAGTGAAACATAACAGCGGAAGACGAGGTGAAGGCAGGGGCAGACGGTAATGCGTACCTCCTACGGGGATCAATGTTACAGGGGAGTGCTTTCAGCCGAGACGAGATGGATACATCCCCCCTCTTGGCTCCCTCCTCACTGGGTTGTAGTTTCAAGACGTCGCAGCCCGCTTATCGCCCCCAACGGCTTACCATGGTTTACGGCATCACCGGCAACCCTCACAAAAATCAGCTCTGGAGCCCCGTCGCCGAGTTGGTGGCTTGGCTGATGCGCCGCGATCTGCCGTTCACGTTGGATCCGGCCATCGCTGACGGGTTGGTTCGGCGCGACCTTGTGGGGCCCGCCGTATGTGAGGAGCACGTGGCTAACGACTTTTCGTCTCGTGCAGATGTCATTCTCTCCTTTGGAGGCGACGGCACCATGCTGCGCACGACTCATGAAGCGGGCCCCAACGACACCCCCATTCTAGGTGTTAACATCGGCCGCCTCGGGTTCTTGGCAGATATTGAAGTTGAAGCCATCACCGATGCCATCGACCACTTGGAGGCAGGGAAGTATGCCATTGAGAACCGCATGGTCTTGGAGGGGTCGGTCTCAGGTGGGCCGTCACTCGACACGCCGTGGGCGTTGAACGAGTTCGTTATTGATCGTAGCGGAGCGGCCGGTCTCGTCAAGATCGCCGTGCGCGTGGACGGGACGCCCCTCAACACCTACTGGGCCGATGGGCTCATCATCGCCACGCCAACGGGGTCCACCGCCTACTCGCTCTCCTCGGGAGGCCCCATTATCGCTCCGGGGACTGACGCGATGATCATCACGCCCATCGCGCCACATACGCTCACGGTCCGCCCGCTCGTCCTGCCCAGCACCGTGGAGATCGAGGCCCGGGTGCTGAACGGCACACAGCCTTATGTGCTGGCCGTGGATGGCCGGAGCACGGTATTTGAGGAGTACGGCGCCTCCATCCGGATCCGCCGCGCCGAGCACTCTGTTCCTCTTGTCAAGCTGCCGGATCAGCACTTCTTCAAAACGCTACGGTCCAAACTGATGTGGGGCGCACGGAGCCACATGGAAGACCCTATCCCGCCGACCTCCGAGGGCGCGGCCCCAGGGTCGTCCAAAGCGGTCTCTTCGAGTTGATTTTACGGTTTCAGTGAATCCTTCCTGTCGCCTTGACGTTGTTCAGGTGGCCTTATAGACTGGGAATCCCTTGTATCAGTTAGCGCGATACA
The DNA here is from genome assembly GCA_964345285.1 of uncultured Rhodothermales bacterium. Lineage (GTDB taxonomy): Bacteria > Bacteroidota > Rhodothermia > Rhodothermales > Salinibacteraceae > JAAAPH01. The sequence goes on along the minus strand of CAYFQN010000030.1, from coordinate 67 downwards.
GCCCCCACGACTGGTCAGGTAGCTCAGGTGGTAGAGCAACGGCCTGAAAAGCCGTGTGTCGGCGGTT
>CAYFQN010000029.1:8176-20145 GCA_964345285.1 uncultured Rhodothermales bacterium | reverse complement strand
CCCGTTCCCTGCAGCAGGCACGCTAAGGCGTCGTCCACGCGGGGGCCGGCGTACTGGCACGACACCGTGGTGCCGGCCACTAGGTCTTGCGCATATACGACGTCGATGCCAGCCTCTGCGCGCAGCGTAGCCAGCGCCGCTACCAGCGGCTGGTTATCAACGTGCAGTTGGAAACGCTGGGCGTGAGCGGAACTCAATCCCCCCATCCACAGCATCACTCCAAGAAGAAAGACAAGGGCGTGGCGCACGTGCGTCGATATCTGATACAGCAGGCACAGAATCAGAGAAATCGTACACGCGCGCTGCGTTCGGGTTCGTGGCGGATCATCGTATTTCGAGCGGCTTCCTGGCCCTACAGCCCTAGGAATCCGTACGGGGCTGTAGGCGGTACCCGTCGCCGGCCGAGACGACACGAGCGTTCAACGTGGCAGCGAGTGCGTTGAGAACGTCCGGCAGCGGCTGTTCCTGCTCAAACGTACCCGTCACTGCCTGGTCGCGAAGCGACGGAGCCACCGCAACGGGCGTCTGGTAATGCTGAGCGAGCTGGTCGGCAATACGATCCACCGGAGTGTCGCGGAAGAGGAATAGCTGCGTCCACTCCAGGGCATTGCCTATATCGACGGCTTCTGGAGGCGTAGGCGCAGCGTTTCGCGTCACCTGACTAAACTGCCCGGGCTCGAGTGCTACAGGCTCGTCGGACGCCGTGCGGCTGGCCACTTCTACGCGCCCGTCCGCCACCACAACGCGCGTCTCGCCCCCCCGCGCCTCTACGCCAAAGCTCGTGCCCAATACGGTCGTGCGTGCCGTTGGCGTCTCGACGACGAACGGCTGCGGCGAGGCCGTGACCTCGAAGAAGGCCCGTCCCGCGTTGAGCGTGACCTGGCGATCGACGGCATCGGCGTTGCGTGCTGGCGAGTATGTCAGGCGCGAGTCGGCCATCAGGCGCGCCGTCGAGCCATCGGCCAGACTCACCTGCTGCACCTCTCCAGGCCCCGTGGCGATGACGGTTTGCGAGACACCATCGGAGAGCATCAGAACCCCGATAATGGCGGCAACGGCAACGGCCGCAATGGCTCCCACACGCCACGCCCACCGACGCGCGGCGCTGCTTTGTTGCGACCGGGGCGGCCGAGCAGCCCGGTCGCCGGGTCGGTGCTCGGTCGGCCGCTTCGCGTTTTCCTGCGCAGCGGCGTGTGCTGTCCATTCCGATTCGAACGCCTCCTGGTCATCCTGGATCCGCTGCACGGCGTCGGCCAGGCCGGGATGCCTGCCGAGGGCCTGTTCGATGCTGTCGCGGGCGGCATCCAGCTCGGCGTGCTCGTCGGGGCTCAGCACATCACCCTGGCCAGCATCGTCCAACGCGTACAGCACCAGCAACCGCCGATCGGGCCCATGAGTATGGAGCTGCTCGCGCAGGGTCGCCCGAATCTGCCGCCACTGCGCGAACGTGCGCGCCAGTTCGCCGTCCGCGCGGATGGCGTCTCGCACAGCCTCGCGGCGCTCCGGCGAGAGCTCCTCAAAAAAGATGATATCGTCGCGTTGGTCCTTCATAATCCTCAATCCGTCCAACAAAAACTGGTCGCCCCCTTTTGGCCAGCGGCGGTGTCGGTTGCTGGTTCAAGCCGCCCCGTCGCTCCCAAAAGTAACAACCGGCCTACAGGGGGGCCGTGCGTAGGCCCTGTTCTACCCTCCCAGAAAGAGCACGAACGCGATGAGGCTGACCAGCGCGTCGAACATTTTTTCAAAGGCGCGCTTGACCTGCATCTTCACGGCGGCCTCCGTGGTGTCGAGCATCTGGGCGATCTCGCGGTACAGGTAGCCGTACTCGCGCAGTTCGATGATGCGCCGAGCCTTCGGGGTAAGGGCATCCAGCGCGCGCTCTACGTCCACGTTCGATATATCAACCCCGTCGGGGCCGCGGCGGTCCGGGGCCGTCTCAGGGTCGTACAGGTGCTCCTTCATGTCGTACCGCCCCCGGTAGTAGTCCTGCAGCTCGAACAGTGCCGCCTTCATGGCGAACGACTTGAGACTGCCCGGCTTTTCTAGGTCGGAAAGCCCGGTGTGGATGCGCACCAGCGTGTTCTGTACGAGGTCATCAACCTCTACCGTTTTGCCAATACGCTTGATGAAGTACCCCCGCAGCATGGGCTCGATGTCCGCCAGCAGCGCAGAGCGGATACGCTCATCACCGCGCTGTGCTTTCCGTACGCGGTCGGCGTTGAAAGGATTGGAAGACGAGGCCATACGACCGAGAGATCCAATGCAGGGAAGCGGGGCGGAATGCGCTGGCGTCACGCCACTACAACGACTCCGACGGCCCATTGTGTTACAGAGGCGGCGAACTGCAGACTCTCTTTATCATATAATAGGGGTGAACGGATAGAAAAACGGTCGTGTCAACCCCGGCGCGTCCGCGTCCGTACGAATACTCCACGAAACAACCTCGAGGAATCATGAGCCTTTACGATCTGCACGAGGCGAAGCTGAACGACATGGAAGGCCAGGGCTTCGCATACTCCGAAAAGACGGTCTATGGGAAAGCCTACAAGGGCGTTTTCTTCGCTGAGAACGGCAACGACGTAGAAGCCCTGGAAGACCAGGAGGATGATGCCACCTTCGAAGGCATTCTGTACGATCGCAGCCGCGAGCGTGAGAAGACGTTTTCTGTGAACGTGAGCAACGTGATCAGCACCCCCTCGGGCGATCGCGTGGATTTCGAGGCGACGGAGAAGCCGTAACGCAGCGCCTGAACGGTACGACCTCTTTATGACAGAAGCCGAGCCCCTTAGGGTTCGGCTTCTTCTATTTCGCCGTCCGACGGCGCGCTTGGTCGTTCGCGGCGCCTACGTCGTCTCAAACTGGTTGGCTGCCCGGTTTTTGCGCACGCGGTCTGGCGAGAAGACCTGCCCATTCATTGCGACATACACCCCAGGACCGAGTGCTTGTACGGCAGCCATGGCGAACCCGATGTTGAAGATGGCATCACTACTTCGGAATCGCGCGGGATTGAGCGCGCCCACAAGCACCACCGTCTTGCCGGTTTTGGCTTCTTCAATCGCCCGCGCCGTGTCCACCATCGTGTCGGTGCCGTGCGTGATGACGATGTGCCGATCGGTACACTCCCGCACGGTCTCCACGATCACAAAGCGGTCGGCATCGGTCAAATCCAGGCTATCCTTCTGAAAGAGCGTGTGCACGTCGAAGTCGAAGTTGACATTCGCTTCCTGCAAGATCTCGCCGATGAGTGGCTCGCCCACTTCGTAGTCGCTCTTGGCATCGAAGTAGACCTTATCGATGGTACCGCCGGTGGTGAGGATGGTGATGTGCATGTAGCGTTGAGCTTACTGACCAGATCGAAACTTGAAATTGATTGCGAGGCCCACCTCAGGCGTGCCCTGGACAACGTCGTAGCCGCCAAGCAGCACGACGCGGCCTCGGTTGGCCGCTAGGCCAAGCATGATGCTGGGCTCGATGTCGGTGTCATGGCCTTCGGCGGTCGCCATGGCGCCGAGGCCGATGGCAGGCTGCACCGGCCCTCCCAACACGTCGTAGAACCCGACCAGTTTCGCCTCCAGATGCTGGCGCCCGTCGGCGCCGAGCACGGCCGGGTTGATGCTCGCCTGCACGAGCGCCCCGCCGGGTGGACGCACCCAACCCGCGGTGAGTCCCAGCGGCGTGCGTCCCGTTCCGTGCACACCTACCGTTCCGCCGATAATGGCCGCCGCGCCAACCACTGCCACGGCCGCAGCCGACGCGGGGAGCAGTGAATCCTCATCGTCATCGTCATCCCGGTCGCGGTTTCGCTTTTCGCTATCGCCGGACCGCTCACCCTGCGTGCTGCGGCCCGAGGCCCTTTCTTCCGTGCCTCCTCCCCCCTCCGACGCCCCTTCGTCGCCGGTGCGCATGCTGCGGCCGGCTGACGCGTCCTGCCGGTCTGTCTCGGCCGTGGTGCGCCCGGCGGATTCGCCGCGCGGCTGCACCGTCCGGCGCGACCGGTCGCGGCCCACGTAGTACGGCGTTGGACCAACCCGCCACCCAACGAAGATCGTAGTGCGCGGGACGTACACGCTTCGCGGCGGCGGACGCGGCGAGCGTGGCGGCTCGTCCCGAGCCACATCCGGTTCGGCTCGCCGCGGGCGCTCGCCGAAGCTCGCAAACGCGACGCGATTGACCGCCAGGTTGCGTAGCTCAAATCCCTCGGCCACATACTGCCGCGCCGAGTCGGCCGGCGTGTCAAGGAAGACAGCGTCGTACGCCAGGTCGCTCACCTCAAAGGCGTACACGCTGGGGTGGCTTGGCAGCGCCATGCTGTCAACGGCCACGATCATGTCCGCCACGTCGCGCCCCTCAACGATGACGTCAGCGAGCAGTTCGACCGAGACCATTCGAATGTCGGGTGGCAGTTGGTCGTACGGGAGCACCTGCCCGTCGTAGCGTCCTTGCACGCCCGGCGACCAGCTCAGGACGAACGACAGGTCGACGCCGTCCGGCGTACCGGCATAGCGGTACTCCATCGTGAGCGCGTTGAGCCGCGGCAACAGCTGGTAGTCGCTTGTTTCGAAGGCGTCATCAGGCGCAGCGACTAGCGTATCTGGCCAGTCTGCAAGCGCCACGGTGCCGGACGGGCGCGCCTCCTGTGCCCGGACAGGCTGTGCCATCAGACCCAGCGCCACAACCAGCAGGATTGCGACGTGGCCGAAGCGTGTAGAGCATGCATTCGACATAACGACGTGGAGATCCATCAGAGAACCAGCGCAGACCGTGCGCAGCAGGACGCACCCCTCTTTCACCATCAAGCCGCTTCACACGCCGCACAAGTCACACCGCTGGGCAGAGGTCGCTCCCGAGCTACTCCGAGTGGTTGCGGAGGACGTCCAGGAACGCCGCGCCGTAGCGATCGCGCTTGACATCGCCGACGCCCGAGAGTTGGCGGAAGGCCGTAAGGGAATTGGGCCGGTACTCAACCATGGCGCGCAGCGTGTCGTCGCGAAATATGATGTACGGGGGTACGTCCTGTTCGCGAGCCAACTCGGACCGCCGCTGGCGAAGCGCCTCAAATAGTGCCTGGTCGGCAGGCGTTCCGGAGAAGTCAGCGCGCTGCGCTTTTTTGGTCTGGGACGCAACCGGCTCAGGATCCTCGCGGAGGCGCACGGTCTGGTCGCCCTGCAACACAGGCCGGCAGGCCTCGGTGAGTTGCAGGGCGCCGTAGCCGGTGACATCGACGTGCAACAGTCCTTTCGCGACAAGCTGGCGGATCACCGAGCGCCACGTTTTCTTGCCGCGATTCGTGCCCACGCCGTACGTGCTCACCTCGTCGTGCCCAAAGCGGCGCACTTTCTCGGTATCGCGCCCGAGTAGCACGTCGGTCACGTGGCCCGCGCCAAAGCGCTGCCCGGTACGATATACGCACGAGAGCACCTTCTGCGCGGCGACGGTGCCGTCCCACGTCTCCACCGGGTCGAGGCAGTTGTCGCAGTTGCCACACGGGGCGCCGTCCATCGGCTCGCCGAAGTAGTTGAGCAGCACCTTGCGGCGGCAGTCCGTCGTCTCGCAGTACCCGAACAGGGCGTTCAACTTGTGATGCTGCGTCCACGCGTGCTCGTCGCGCTCGGTGGATTCCCCCTGCAGGATCTTGCGCATCCGCACGATATCGGAGAGGCGGTAGACCATCCATGCATCCGCCGGCCGGCCATCGCGGCCCGCACGACCCGTCTCCTGATAATACGCCTCCAGGCTCTTGGGCACGTCGAGGTGCGCAACGAAGCGCACGTCAGGCTTGTCGATGCCCATCCCGAACGCAACGGTGGCCACCACGATCAGGTCGTCTTCGCGGAGGAACCGGTCCTGGTGGCGCTGCCGCTCGGCATCGGAGAGGCCGGCGTGATACGGCACGGCTTCGCGGCCTTTGTTCGAGAGCCAGCGCGCCGTTGCCTCCACGCGCTTCCGCGAGAGGCAATACACGATGCCGGCGCCGCGTGAATGCTCGGACTGCACGAATCGCCACAGCTGCTGGCGTGGCTTCTGCTTGGGCACGACGGTGTACCGGATGTTCGGCCGGTCGAAGCCGGTCACGAACAGGTCATCGTCGTCCAGTTGAAGGCGCTCTAAGATGGCCTGGCGTGTCGGCGCGTCGGCCGTGGCCGTCACGGCGATGCAGGGCACCTGGGGCAGGCGGCGACGCAGCTCGGCCAACTGCAGGTATTCGGGCCGGAAGTCATGCCCCCACTCGGAGATGCAGTGGGCTTCGTCGATGGCGAGAAGCGCCGGCTGGATCTGCCCGAGCAGCTGCTGGAAGGAGTTCGTCATGACGCGCTCGGGCGCCACATACAGAAGGTCGATGGCGCTGGCCCGCAGCTGGCGCACCACGTCCTGCTGCTCGGCGCGGCTGAGCGACGAGTTCAGGTACGCCGCCCGAATGCCCAGTTGGCGCAGCGCCTCCACCTGGTCCTTCATCAGCGCGATGAGTGGCGAGACCACGATGCCAGTGCCTTCGCGCACAAGCGCTGGCAGCTGGTAGCACAACGACTTCCCACCGCCGGTGGGCATCACGACGAGTGCGTCCTGGCCGTCGACCACTCGCTGTACGATGCCCTCTTGATGCGGGCGAAAGTCATCAAATCCAAAGATCGTTTGGAGCACGTGCCGCGGGGCAGCCGCCGTGACATCGACCATGACGAAGTGCGTTCAGCTCGGGGAAAGGAGTAGATGGGCACATGGAAAAACCAGTGCTGCTCGGCAGAGATCCAGGCTCATCCTAAAATCATCCACGTGCGTTCCCTCCACTGGACGTGTAAGAGACCGTGCGCCTCGCACAGGCTGGCCCGGTCGTCAGTTCGTCATTATCCCCCTGACACGAACGCGGCGAGGGCTAGCCCAATGCCGGCACTGATCCAGGACGAGGCCATGGTGGTAGCGAGGTACACCCCACCGGCGATCAGGGCCGTCGACCAGCGCCCATCCATAAACTGGCGCGCCGCGATGGCCATGTAGACCGTCATGCCCACTATCAATGACGCACCGAGCATCGTGAAGCGTATCACCAGATCCCCCCGTTGAGGAAGACGAGCCCGTACAGGGGCAGGCTCAGGAGAAACGCATGGGCCGAGGCGTAGATGGCAAAGACCCACGTCTCCACCCCGTTGTAGCGCTGCCTCCAACGGGGGTGTATCCACCGCACTACCGATCTGGGTCGCTATGGCAAGTGCCATCTCGTTCCCCGTCACAGCATCGACGTCTACACCGGCTGCCGTGATGATGACAGCCACGCCAAAGATACCCGTCAGCAGATACGCCGCCCCAAGGTCGAGCCGCGCTGCGCGATGGTCGTCCGGAGTCGTCCATCCGCGCTCGCGGATCCAATAGCTGTAGCTGAGCAGCGTTACGCTGCCCCCTACTCCGCCCATTACGCCGAGCAAAAAGGGGCCGCTACCGAGCGGGATGCTCGGCACCAGCAGGTCGCGATGAAGCAGCTGCAACTCGCGCGGCGCGGTACGCAGTTGCTCAGCATACTCCGTCACTCCCTCCAGCTGGTGGATATTCATTCGATGCCGGATGCGCCGAATGAACGTGCTGGGCTTGTACGCCGAAGGTCTAGGTCGTACTCGTGGCGCAACAGCGAGCGAATTTTCGCAAACCCGTTGCCTTCAGTCGTCGACTCACTGTCGGGCTGAAGGGCCGCCCGAGCCTGCAGAGGCGCCTCCACGAACTTGAGTAATGCCTTAGGAATAGCGTCCGGCGCCAGTACCCAGTCGACATGGCCCGACCGGATGGCGCTGCGTGGCATGCCGCCATACTGAGCGGTCTCTGGATCTTGCACGAGAATGAGACTGCCCTTGTCTTTCACAACGCCGATGCCGCGCGTCCCGTCACTGCCCGTTCCCGAGAGCACCACGGCAACGGCCTTATCACCCTGGTCTTCGGCAAGGGAGTCGAAAAACAGGTCAATGGGAAAGTTGATGTGACCCAGGGTACGATCCTGATCCGCCAGGAAGAGCGCCCCATGATAGATCGTGATGTTCTTGCTCGGCGGGATCAGGTAGACGTGGTTGGCCTGAACGGCCATGCCGTCAGTCGCGTGTTGCACGGGCATCCCGGTGTGCTTGGCCAGCAGCTCCACCATAAGGCTTTTGTGGTCCGGCGAGAGGTGCTGAACCACGACGAATGCCATGTCGCTGTCCGGCGGCAAGGCCGAGAAGAAGCTGACAAGCGCCTCCAACCCTCCCGCGGATGCTCCTACGCCAACGACGTAGCTAGGGCCCTGCGGACGCTGTGGGTTCGTCTGTCATGGGGGTCGTCACCGTTCTTTACTCGCGCCGGCTGGCTGACGCGTCCCCGAACGGCACCGCAGGGCCCGTGTCTCTGCGGTCGGGAAGCCGCGTTACATGAATATTGTAGTATTGGATCTTCTCTATTCTCAGCTGCACAGGGTGTTTCAGGCGGCCATTTGAAGACCCCTACCGCATCGATGTACTAGAACGCGTTACCACGCCACTACTGTGTATCCCTCGGCACCGAGCGAGGCCATCACAGTCATGGCAGACAGGGCGACATCGACCGCCGGCGCCACGTCACGGGGCGGTAGGCCGCGATGCATCGCCGTCTGCCCACACAGGTAGATGGCAACGCCGGCCTCATGAAGCGCCTTGAGGAGTGCTCCGTTCGTGTGCTCTACACCGTAGCGCGCCCGGTACGCCGTGCGGCCCAGCGCATACTTGCCTGCGGTGCCGTGCAACACGACGGCCAGCTCCATCTGCTCCGGCGGCACCCCCGCCCGCGCGTGCATGTTTAGAAAGCGCGCCACCGTGTTCAGCTGGGTGCTTAACGCGTCCGGGGCCTCGGGCGACGTGCTGATGTCGAACAGCAGCTGGTACGGCCGGTCCGTGGGCGCCGGCATGTCGAGCGCCTCCACCGGGTACGTGTCCCCAAATGCCTCAATCACGGGGCCAGGAACGGGATCGATAAGGGGCTGAGCCATCACGGCAGAGCCCCACCCCCACAGTAAGAGGGACAGGAGACCGGCGGGGATCGCCGTACGAGATCGAGGGAGCATAAACAGCAAAGGCTGATAAGGCGGCAACAAACAGAGAGCGGGTAGCGCTACCGTTCCGGGTCGGTGACGGCTGGCTCTAGGCCCAGCGTCCGTCCTTTTTCGACGGCGGGCACGCCTTCATCCAGCCACACCGGGGCAGGTGCATCCTTCAGGTAGTAGTCGAAGAACTGTTGCATGCGGCGCGTCCAGTCGCGCTTCTCAGCGAGCGTCACGGGCCAGTGCGGAGCGTCGTTGTAGTTGACGAGCCAAGCGGGCTTGCCGAGGCGCCGCAGTGCCACGAACAGCTCGATGCCTTGCTCCCAAGGCACGGCGCCGTCCTGGTCGTTATGCATCATCAGAAGCGGCGTCTCGATCTTGTCGGCCCAGAAGATTGGCGAGTTCTCGATGTAGCGCAGCGGCTTCTCCCACAGCGTCCCGCCGATGCGGCTCTGTGTGTCCTCGTACTGGAACATGCGGCTCATCCCGCTGCCCCACCGGATGCCGCCGTACGCGCTGGTCATGTTGGAGACGGGCGCCCCAGCCTCGGCGGCGGCGAACAGGTTGGTGCGCGTCACCATGTACGCGATCTGGTAGCCGCCCCAGCTGTGCCCCTGCACGCCGATGCGGTCGCGGTCGATGAAGCCGCGGTCCATGAGCTGCGTGACGCCCGGCATGACGGCGTTCATCGCGCTCTCGCCCGGGTAGCCGATTTTGTACGGGATGTCCGGCACGAAGATGACGTAGCCGCGGCTCGCGTAGAACGAGAAGTTGATGACGGACCGGCCCGCGGCGGGGATGTGGTGCTCGTGCAAATCGTCCGAGTTGCGCTCGTAGAAGTAGACCATCATCGGGTACTGCTGCGACGGGTCGAAGTCCTCGGGCTTGTAGAGGATGCCCTGCAGTTGCTTTCCGTCGAGGGAGGTCCACGTCATGGGCTCGGCGGTGCCCCAGCGGTATTCGCTCTGCTGCGGGTTGACGTCGGTGATCTTGCGCGCGCCATCGAACTGCGGATCGCTCACCCACAGGTCCGGAAACTCCTGATAGCTTTCGCGGCGATAGACCAGCCGGTCGGCGTCGTCGGCCTTGCGTACGCCATAGAAGTTACGGTCCATCGCGATCAGCTCGAACGGCGGCTGGGTGCCCTCAACGCGGTCGCGATAGTAGCCGTCGGCCTTGGTGGCCCGGTTGAACCCGGAGAGGAGCAGCGGCGCTTCGGGGTCGATGGCGTCTTGCTCTCCATCCAGGTCGACGTAGCGGAACTGGAGGCTGTCAGCACGGCCACGGCCTTCGGTGATGGCGCGGGCCGTATTCGCCTCCATCGGGTCGACGGCCCAGATGTCGTAGCGATCGTAGATGAGCACGTGCTCGTCACCCTCCGTCCAGCCAGCCAGTCCATAAGCACCCGGCGGGTACGGACGGTCGTGCGTTTCGTCGTACACCGGGTGGGGGATGCTCGTCGATAGCGTCATGCGGGCGCGGGACTGCCCGGCCATGCGCTCGGTCGTCATTCCTTCCCACACGCGCTCGCTCCGGTTCCACCAAACGATGTACCGCGCGTCGGGCGAGACGTCGGGCATGTCCTGGATGCTGCTCAACACCTGCTGGCGCTCGCCCGTTTCGAGGTCGATCAGATAGGCATCGTACTTCGGCGGCCAGTCCCACGACATCTCTTGCCGATAGGGCCGGTTCGTGATGCCTATCGCCACATCGGCCTCACCGTCGGCGCCGACTGTGACGTTGGGGACCTCTTCGGTGCCAAGCTGGAGCATGCGGCCGCTGTCGACGAAGTAGACGGCCCGATACGTCTGCTCGCGCCGGTCATCGGCCCGCTCTTTCTGCATCGGCTGGAGGTACGGATCCTTCCAGTTCCAAATATCGACGGTGACCTGCTCTTCGGGCAGCAAACTGTCGGCCTCGGCCTCGGGCAGCGGCGGCGGCGCGGTACCGAAGAAGAGGCGCGTGCCTTCCTCCGAGAAGTCGAGATCCCCGTGTTCGCTGATGAGCCAGCCGCTCGGCCACGCGTCGTCGTCGGATTGCGCGATGGGCTGAGCAGCGTCCTGACCGGGCTGCCAGTGATACAGCGTGTGTTCGGCCTCGGCGTGGTCTGGCGCGTCGCGGTTCGTGAGGAAGGCGACCTGCGTGCCGTTCTCATCCACGGTGAGTTGCGGATAATCGCCGTCCCCCAGAAGCAGCGCGGTGCGGGTGGGTTCGCGGCCGGTGTCGTCCAGCGTCAGTGCGTGCACGCCGTGCTGGCTGCTGTCGGCGGGCGCGGTGACGAACGCGAGCAGATTGCCTTGGTCGGCCAGTGTGTAGTTCGTGGCGTGCTCGTACGTCCACTCCTCGCCACTTGCCAGCGCCCGCACGACGAGCGGGGCACCCTCGGCGTCGTCGGACTGGCCGCTCTCGTTCTCTTCGGCCTCTGCGGTGCTGTCGGGGAGTGGGGCCTCGCGGTGATAGGCCACCCACGCGCTGCTCTCCTCCGGCAATTGATACGACCGCACGCGCTCAATCCGCGCCACCTCGCCCGACGCCAGTTCGAGAATGCCCAGGGCTGATTTCGGTTGCTCGGCGTCGGGCACGTCGTCCAGCCGCGCCTGGCGGAGCGAATCGTACGGCGGCGCGATCATGAATACGACGAAGCGGCTATCGTCGGTGAAACGCGCCGCCGTGCCACGGGGGACGCTGTACGTCTGCTCCGAATCCAGGCTTTTGACGCGCAGTTCGCCATCGCCCTTGGGCGGCTCGACGGTCAACCGTGCCCACGCGCCATCGTCGGAGATGGCGTAGTTGTCGATTTCCTTCCAGCGGTCGTAGTCGTCGTGGTCGAGCGCTTGCTTCTGGGCAGTGGCTGCAAGCGGCGTCAGCAGAACCAGGACGATGACGGTGCAGAGGGTGCGGCGAGCAGTCATGAATACGGCGGCAGTGGTGAGTTGGATACTGT